>NZ_AP025737.1:2769930-3139861 GCF_023734115.1 Herbiconiux sp. L3-i23 | reverse complement strand
GCTCGCACACGGTTGCTCGTCGGACGCGCTTCGGCGTGCTGTTTCACGCTAATCAGGCATGCGGCGCTAATCAAATCCTCCTCGAGGAATACGGCGGGTCGCAGCCGGGAGGTCGGGGGCTCGAGGCCTAGGCTCGATCTCTCGCGGTGGTGTCGTTTGACCACGAGCGCTCGAGCGCGTATTTTTAACCAGTTGTCCGCGCCGGGCCTGCTCTTCTTAGGAGCTGCCGCCGGGCAGGGTCTCCCGGATTGCGTACGCGGGCGCCCACGAACTTTCCCGATCCTGTTGGAGCACCGCTATGAGCAAGAGAACCTTCCAGCCGAACAACCGTCGCCGCGCGAAGGTCCACGGCTTCCGTCTGCGCATGCGCACCCGCGCCGGCCGCGCCATCCTCGCCGCGCGTCGTCGCAAGGGCCGCACCGAACTCTCCGCGTAGTTGTTGCCGCGGGCGAACCGGATCATCACCGGCGCTGACTACCGTCGTGTCTCACGCCGGGGTCGCCGCAGTGCCGGTCGGTTCACCGTGATCTCCGTCGCTGCGGCGACCACCGACGACGCCCGCTTCGGGTTCATCGTCACGCGGAAGCTCGGTGGCGCCGTGGTGCGCAACCGGGTACGCCGCCGTCTGAAGGCGATCGCCCGTTCCCTGGTCGACCAAGGCATGCCGCCGGCCGACATCGTGGTGCGCGCTCTTCCCTCCTCCGTCACAGCGGACTGGACTAGCCTTCAGGACGAGGTATCGGCTGTGGCACTAGGGAGATCACGATGAGAAGGGTCGCCGTTGGGGCGATCCTTCTCCCCCGCAACCTGCTCGTCCTGCTTCTGCGGGGTTACCGCGCCGCCATCTCGCCGCTGTACGGCGATGTGTGCCGCTACTACCCCTCCTGCTCGAGGTACGCCCTCGAGTCCGTGCAGGAACACGGCGCCATCGCCGGTTCCGCACTCGCCGCCGCCCGCGTATGCCGCTGCCATCCGTGGGCAGCCGGCGGCGTCGACGATGTCCCCCGTAGGCGGCGCTTCCGCTACCAAGTAACGCCGTTCGGCTTCGTCGTCGGTGCCACGAGAAAGGTCTGACCCGTGGATCCCATTTCCATCATCCTGTGGCCGATCAAGTGGGTGATCGAGCTCCTGCTTGTGGCGTTCCACGCGATGTGGTCGGCATTCGGTCTCGACCCCGCGGCCGGACTGACGTGGGTGCTGTCGATCGTCGGTCTCGTGATCGTCGTGCGCGCCGCGCTCATCCCGATCTTCGTGCGGCAGATCAAGAGCCAGCGGCGGATGCTCGAGGTGGCGCCGCAGCTGAAGAAGATCCAGGACAAGTACAAGGGCAAGCGCGACCAGTTCTCCCGCGAGGCGATGTCCCGCGAGACCATGGAGCTGTACCGCAAGACCGGTACCAACCCGCTGAGCTCCTGCCTGCCGCTGCTGCTGCAGATGCCGATCTTCTTCGGTCTCTTCTCCGTGCTCAACGATGCGCAGAACTCGAAGGTCGGCGTGGGGTTCCTCAACGAGAACCTCGCGCGGCAGTTCGGTGACGCCACACTGTTCGGGGTGGCTCCTCTGCACGATACCTTCGTCGGCACGTCCAGCTGGGAAGTCCGGGTCGTGGCCGTGGTCATGATCGTGTTGATGACGGCCTCCCAGTTCATCACCCAGCTTCAGATCGTTTCGAAGAACATGGCGCCCGAGGCGAAGAACAGCCCGATGTTCCGTCAGCAGCGCATCCTCCTCTACATCCTCCCCCTCGTCTTCGCCGTCTCGGGTGTCAGCTTCCCCCTCGGCGTGATGTTCTATTGGCTCACCTCGAACTTCTGGACGATGGGCCAGCAGTTCCTCGTCATCCGCAACATGCCGACGCCTGGCTCCGACGCAGCCAAGGCGCGCGAGGCTCGCCTCGCGAAGAAGGGCAAGCTGCCCAAGGGCGAGACCACCGAGGCCGAGGTGATCGTGGCGCCGAAGCCGGCGCAGCGTCAGCAGCCGGTCGGCAAGAACCGCGCGAAGAAGTCTGGAGCCAAGAAGTGACCGAAGCCCCCACGACCGTGGACGAAGGCGACATCGCCGCCGACTACATCGAAGAACTGCTCGACATCTGCGACCTCGGCGGCGACATCGACATCGATGTCACTGACGGGCGGACGACCATCAGTGTCGAATCCGAGTCACCGGCTGAGCTCGCCGTGCTGGCGACTCCCGATGCGGTGGCCGCTCTGCAGGAGCTCACGCGTCTCGTGGTTCAGGCCCGCACGGGTGAGTACTCCCGTCTGGTGCTCGACATCGGCGGCAGCCGAGAGGCCCGTCGTCGCGAGCTCTCCCTGCTGGTCGACGACGCTATCTCCCGCCTCGATGCAGGCGAAGCTCGCGTGGACTTCGATCCGATGACCTCCTACGAGCGCAAGATCGTGCATGACCTCATTGCCGAACGTGGTCTGACCTCGGAGTCCGAAGGCGAGTCGCGCGACCGGCACATCGTCCTCACTCGCTGAGCGCCGAGTGGTTTCACGTGAAACGCTCGAGGCGGAGCCGCGTTACGCCGCTGAGATGTTCGGCGAGCGGATCGACGTCGCGCGCGGCTTCACCGATAACCTCGCCGATCAGGGTGAGCTCCGCGGTTTGATCGGTCCCCTCGAACTCCCCCGACTCTGGTCGCGGCACGTTCTCAACTCCGCCCTCCTCGCCCCGCTGATGCAGGGCTCTGTAGCGGATATCGGCAGCGGTGGCGGACTGCCCGGTCTCGTACTAGCCATCGCGCGACCCGACGTGCACTTCACGTTGGTGGAACCGATGGAGCGTCGCACCGACTGGTTGAGCGAGCAGGTGCAGTCGCTCGGACTCGAGAACGTCGACGTGCGTCGAGCGCGCGCCGAAGACCTCGGGGTCAGCCGCTCCTTCGATGTCGTCACCGCCCGGGCCGTCGGCGCGCTGTCCAAGCTCATTCCGATCACCGCTCCCCTGGTTCGCCCGGGTGGTGAGCTGGTGCTTCTGAAAGGCGCGGCAGTGGACCAGGAGGTCGCGAAAGCCGCCAAGGTCATCTCCCGCCACCGCCTGTCCGATCCTCGCGTGGAAGTGCTGGGCGACGGAACGCCGATCGAGTCGACGCGGGTGTTCAGAGCTAGAGTGGACTGACTCCGGCGACTCGGCTCGGACCCCCAGCTCTTCTTCTCACCGCCAAGGGTTTCACGTGAAACAATCCGATTCCGGCGCGCTCGGTGCTGCCTCCCCCGCTGCTTTCGACAGCAGTACACCGCTTGCTCGCGAGCTCGCCGATATCACCCGGCGCCGTCAGGCTCTCGAGGTCGGGACGCTGCCGAAGCCGGCTGAGACGCGCATCTTCACCGTCGCGAACCAGAAGGGCGGCGTCGGTAAGACGACCACCACCGTCAATCTCGCGGCAGCGCTTGCGCGCTCGGGCGCCCGCGTGCTGGTGATCGACCTCGATCCGCAGGGCAACGCGTCGACCGCGCTCGGAGTCGAGCACCGGGCCGACACGGTGAGCGTGTACGACGTGATCGTCAACGACGCCTCCATCGACGAGGTCGTGCAGCGCAGCCCCGAGTTCCCCGGTTTGTTCTGTGTTCCGGCGACCATTCACCTGGCCGGCGCAGAGATCGAACTCGTCTCACTGGTCGCCCGCGAGCAGCGTTTGCGCACCGCCCTGCATGCTTACCTCGAAGAGGATGGCATGTACGACTACGTCTTCATTGACTGCCCGCCGTCGCTCGGTCTGCTCACGATCAACGCGTTCGTCGCCGCACGCGAGGTGCTCATTCCGATCCAGTGCGAGTACTACGCACTCGAAGGGCTGAGCCAGCTCCTGCGCAACATCGAGCTGATCGAACGGCACCTCAACCCGCGTCTGCGGGTGTCGACCATTCTGCTCACGATGTACGACGCGCGAACCAACCTCGCCAACCAGGTCGCACAGGATGTGCGCGAGCACTTCCCGAAGGAGACGCTGGCGACGATCATCCCGCGGTCCGTGCGCATCTCGGAGGCTCCGAGCTACGGCCAGAGCGTGATCAGCTACGACACCAACTCCCCCGGCTCGCTGTCCTATCTCGAGGCCGCAGCCGAAATCGCACGACGAGGAGCAACATCCTGATGGCAACACCGAAGCGAACCGGCCTCGGCCGCGGAATCGGCGCCCTCATCCCCACCAGCGACGAAGGTGCAGCGCGCCCGGTCGACGTGTTCTTCCCCTCCTCGGACAAGGCGGCCTCGGAGCCGGGCGAGCAGCTCGTGGCGGTGCCGGGTGCTCGCCTCGCCAGCATTCCCGTCGACGAGATCCGCCCGAACGCGTTGCAGCCGCGCAAGGAGTTCGACCCTGAGGCGCTCGATGAGCTGGTCATCTCGGTGCGCGAGAACGGTGTGCTTCAGCCGATCGTCGTCCGGGCCAGCGTCGAAGGCGACTCGAAGTACGAGCTGGTCATGGGCGAGCGTCGCCTCCGCGCATCGAAGCGCGCGGGTCTGCGCACCATCCCCGCGGTCGTGCGCGAGACCTCCGACGACGCGATGCTGCAGGACGCTCTACTCGAGAACCTGCACCGCTCGCAGTTGAATCCCCTCGAAGAGGCTTCGGCGTATCAGCAGCTGCTCGCCGACTTCGGGATCACTCAGGATCAGCTGGCCACGCGCATCGGTCGTTCGCGGCCGCAGATCACCAACACCATCCGCCTGCTTCGCCTTCCGGAGCCGGTGCAGCGTCGCGTCGCCTCCGGCGTGCTGACGGCGGGTCACGCGCGCGCGATCCTCTCCCTCGGAGACGACGAGCAGGCGATGACCGAGCTGGCCGACAAGATCGTCAACGAGGATCTGTCCGTGCGAGCGACCGAGGCGACCGCGTCACGGGAGGCGAAGCCGAAGAAGGCGACGACCGCTGCCGGCAAGCGGCATGCGCAGCTCGATGAGATCGGCGAGCGACTCGGCGATCGTCTCGACACCCGGGTGAAGGTCACGCTCGGTGCGAATCGCGGTCGTGTGGTCATCGACTTCGCCACCGTCGCCGACCTCAACCGCATCCTCCGCGAACTCGGCGACGACGGCTTCCCGGCCTGACGTTTCACGTGAAACGCGCCTCGCCCCCCTGTCGGGCTGCGGTGTTTCACGTGAAACCGGGCGCCACTCCCCGGACGCACCGCAGCCATGCTGGTGCACCTGTCACCGGCCGTCCGCGACCATGTGCACTGCGCTCCCGCTGCGCGCTAGCGGGCTACCCGACGTCTGGTCGCTGAGGAGGGCCATCAGGCTCGTCGCGATGCGAAAGCGACCGATCACGGCCGCAGACGGCCTCCTCAATGACCGGGTGCACGCTGCCGCTCGTTAAGCGAAGCGATACGCGGGCCGCGCGCCCCTCACTCGGTATCGCTCCGCTCAGCGAGCGGGCTCCCCTGGTCGCTGAGGAGGGCCGCCAGGCCGGTTGCGATGCGACACGAGCTGAAGGATGCGCCGCCGCGGAGATCTGCAGGTCATGTCATTTCCTGACGGCCGTTGGCGGCCTCTTCAATGACCAGGTGCGCGCCGGGATCCCCTTGGTCGCTGAGGAGGGCGGCCAGGCCCGTCGCGACGCGACGTGAGTCTCCGGGTGCGTCGGTGTGGGGAAGTGCAGGTCATGTTATTTCGAGACGGCCGTTGACGGCCTCCTCAATGACCGCATGCACCCGGCCGCCCGTTGAGCGAAGCGATCCGTAGGCACCGCGCCTCGCCCTCCGCATCGCTTCCCTCAACGAGCGGGTATCCCCTTGGTCGCTGAGGAGGGCCGCCAGGCCCGTCGCGATGCGACATGAGTCTCGCTTTCACCGGTGTGGGGAACTGCAGGTCATGTCGTTTCGCGACGGCCGCGGGCGGCCCCCTGTATGACCAACGAGCGGGTATCCCCTTGGTCGCTGAGGAGGGCCGCCAGGCCGGCCGCGATGCGACGCGAGTTCCCGGAATGCGCCACTGTGGGAATCTGCAGCTCCCGTCATTTCGCGACGGCCGTGAACGGGTCCTCAGTAACCAGGTGCGTGCCGAGCTCCCCTTGGTCGCTGAGGAGGGCCGCCAGGCCCGTCGCGATGCGACATCAGTCTCCGGTGCGCCGGTGTGGGGAGCTGCAGGTCATGTCATTTCGCGACGGCCGTGGACGGCCTCCTCAATCACCGGATGCGCGCTCTGCCGCCCGTTGAGCGAAGCGATACCTAGGCACCGCGCGTCGCCCTGCGCATCGCTTCGCTCAACGAGCGGGCTTCCTTGGTCGCCGAGGAGGGCCGGCAGGCCGGTCGGGATGCGACCTGAATTCGGGTGCGCGGCCGCGGAGAGCTGCAGCTGTCGTCATTTCGCGACGGCCGTGGACGGCCTCCTCAATGACCGGATGCAGCGCGTCTCGCCTTGCGTATCGCTTCGCTCAACGAGCGGGTTTCCCTGGTCGCGGAGGAGGGCCGTCAGGCCGGCCGCGATGCGACACGAGTTTCCAGGGTGCGACGCCTGGAGATCTGCAGCTCATGTCATTTTGCGATGGCCGTGGGCGGCCTCCTCAATGACCGGATGCAGCGCGTCTCGCCTTGCGTATCGCTTCGCTCAACGAGCGGGCTCCCCCGGTCGCTGAGGAGGGCCGCCAGGCCCGTCACGATGCGACATGAGCTCCGGGTGCGGCGGTGTGGGAAGCTGCAGGTCGTCACTTCGCGACGGCCGTAGACCGCCTTCTCAATGACCAGATGGGGTTGCGTAGCCACGAAGGAGCGCATCGAGTTCGTCAGCGCCCGGTTCGCACCGACGTCGCCTCGACTCACAGCTGAGGCGACGTTTCACGTGAAACGTGTCACAGGTTCGTGATGGCCGACTCCGCGATACGGCTGTAGACGTCGGCGAGCTGAGCACCGGTCGCTCTGATCGCCTGCGGCACTGTCGATGTTTCGGTGAGACCGGGGAAGACGTTCGCTTCGAGGAACCAGACCTTGCCGTCTTCGCCGACGATCATGTCCACTCGGGAGAGATGTCGCAGCCCCAGGCTCCGGTGCGCCAGCAACGCCAGCTCCGACGCCGAGGTGGCCGCTGCTTCGGAGATACGGGCCGGAGTGTAGAAGCGGGTCTCCCCCGCGTTGTAGCGAGCCTCGAAGTCGTACTCACCGTCGACCGGCGCGATCTCGACCGCCGGCAGCGCGCGTGCGCCGTCTGCCGTGTCGATCACGCCGACCGCGATCTCGACTCCCGGGACGAACTGCTCCACCAGCGCGTCGTCGCCGTAGGTGTACGCCTCGACCATCGCGCGGGAGAGCGCATCGGCGTCCCGGACGATGGTGACGCCTTGCGAGGATCCGCCGCGGGCGGGCTTGACGACGAGCGGCATCGGGAAGCTGCGACGCACGACCTCGAGCACCGACGGGGCACCGAGTTCACGGAAGCTGTCCCGCGAGAGCGCGACACCGATGGGCGTCACTCCCCCGGCGTTCGCGACGACGGTCTTCGCGACCGGCTTGTCCCACGCCAGCCGAGCGGCGCGGTGATCGGAGCCGACGAAGGGGACGCCGGTGGTCGCGAGTAGCGCGCGGAGGGCGCCGTCCTCGCCGCTCGCGCCGTGCAGTGCTGGCCATACGACGTCAGGGCGCTCGTCGGTGATGCGTCCGAGGAGTCCGGCGTCGGGCTCGAGGATCTCGACGTGCCAACCGGCGCTCGTCAGAGCGTCGGCGACTCGACGGCCGGAGCGCAACGAGACCTCGCGCTCGTGCGAGATCCCGCCGGCGAGGACGAAGGCGCGACGTGCAGGTGTTGGCATCGGTGATCTCTCTCTCAGCCGAGGTCCGGCGGCGGGCTGACGACATGGCGCTCGTCGTCGACGACACGAAGCGACCCGGTGCCCGAGAAGGCGTCGAGCAGCGACAGCTCACCGCCGACGACGTTGGCGAGGCGCCGGATTCCGAGACGGATCCGGTCAGGGGTCGGGTGGCAGAACGACAGGCGCATCGCGTTGCGTCCCGTCCCGTCGGCGAAGAAGGCGGTGCCCGGTGTGTAGGCGACGAGCTCGGTGACCGCGCGCGGCAGCATCTGCTTCGAGTCGAGCTCCTCGGGCAGGGTCACCCACACGTAGAAGCCACCGGACGGGTCGTTCCACGACAGCTCCGGCAGGAACTCCCCCAGGGCGCCGATCATGGCCTCTTTGCGCTCACGGTAGACGCCGCGGAAGGTGTCGATCTGCGCGCGCCAGTCCGCCGTCTCGAGATAGCGACTGACCACCAGCTGGTTGAAGGAGCTCGGCGAGAGGATGGCCGACTCGGCGGCGAGCACCAGCTTCTCCTTGATCGCATGCGGTGCGACCGCCCACCCGACTCGGAAGCCGGGTGCGAGCGTCTTCGAGAACGAGCCGAGATAGACGACGCCCTCCTCGTCCAGTGACCGGATCGGCGGCGGGGGCGCCTCGTCGAAGTACAGGAGGCCGTACGGGTTGTCCTCGATGACGAGGATGCCGTTCGAGCGCGCGATCTCGAGGATCTCGACCCTGCGCTCGGCCGACAGGGTCACCCCGGCCGGGTTGTGGAAGTTGGGGATCGTGTAGAGGAACTTGATCGTGCGCCCGAGGGCCCGTTGCTGCGCGATCGCCTCGCGGAGCGCCTCGGGGATGAGGCCGTCCTGATCCATCGCGACGTGGACGGTCTTCGCCTGGTACGAGCGGAACACTCCGATCGCACCGACGTAACTCGGAGCCTCGGCCAGAACGACGTCACCGGGGTCGAGGAACAGTTTCGCGACCATGTCGATGGCCTGCTGCGAACCGGTGCTCGTCACCACGTCGTCGACGCTCGCCGAGATGCTCTCCTCGGCCATGACGTCAAGGATGCGCTCACGCAGCGCGGGCACGCCCTGCCCCGAGCCATACTGCAGCGCCGTCGGGCCCACATCCGTCATCACGCTGGAAAAAGCGCCCCTGATCAGGGAATCCGGCAGTGCGGAGACATAGGGCATGCCACCGGCGAGGGAGACCACTTCGGGCCGCGATGCGACGGCGAAGAGCGCACGCACCTCGGATGCCGCGAGACCGGACGTGCGCTCTGCGTAGAGGTCGTACCAGGGGTCGAGATTGGTTCCACGACTGCCGGCGGTGTCGGACACGGTCTCCTCGATTCAGGCGAAGGGCCTGCGGGCTGACCGCAGGGCCTCTTCACGACGATAGTGGGCGGATAGAAAAGAAAAGACCCGCTCGGCTGATGCCGAGCGGGTCGAAAGCTACCGTCGGTCAGGCCAGGAATGCTGCCAGTTCCGACTCGAGTGCAGGCTTGGGCTTCGCGCCGATGACGCTCTTCACGACCTCGCCGCCCTGATACACCTTCATCGCGGGGATGGAGGTGATGTGGTACTTCGCCGCCGTCTGAGGGTTGTCATCGACGTTGAGCTTGACGATCTCGATCTTGTCGCTGTTCTCGACGGCGATCTGCTCGAGGATCGGGCCCACCGCACGACAGGGGCCGCACCATTCGGCCCAGAAGTCGACGATGACGGTCTTGCCCGAGTTCAGGACGTCCTGGTCGAACGTCTGGTCGGAAACCTCTTTGAGGCTGGACATGTGTATTTCTCTCCTTGCGACTGGCTCAGTGTATAGCCGTGCCCTGCACGGCGATGGTTCGGAAGGTTACGCGCGGGCGACGAGCTCGCCCTCGGTGTCGACGGTGCTGCCCGCGACGGGAGCGGATCCCTCGTCGACGGCGCCGACCGCGCTCTTCAGGAGCTCCTCGGGCAGCGACGCGAGGTAGTGCTCGGCGTCGAGGGCGGCGACGGTGCCCGATGCGGCAGCGGTGACGGCCTGACGGTAGGTCGGGTCGATCACGTCGCCGGCGGCGAACACACCGGGCAGGTTCGTCTTCGACGAGCGCCCCTCGACCGCGATGGTGCCCTCGACGGTGAGGTCGAGCTGCTGGTGGAACAGGTGCACCCGCGGGTCGTTGCCGACTGCGATGAACAGGCCGGTGACCTCGAGCTCGCGCTCGCTGCCGTCCTGGGTGTCGCGGAGGGTAAGTCCGCTCAGCTGGGTGTCGCCGTGGATGGCGGCGACCTCGCTGTTCCAGAGGAACTCGATCTTCGGGTTGTCGAACGAGCGCTGCTGCATGATCTTCGATGCGCGCAGCGAGTCGCGACGGTGGATCACGTAGACCTTGTCGGCGAAGCGGGTGAGGAAGTTGGCCTCCTCCATCGCGGAGTCGCCACCGCCGACGACGGCGATCTCGTGCTTGCGGAAGAACGCCCCGTCGCAGGTGGCGCACCAGGAGATGCCGTAGCCGCTCAGGCGGTCCTCGTGCTCGAGGCCGAGCTTGCGGTAGGCGGATCCGGTCGCGACGATGACGGAGAGGGCCTCGTGGACCTCGCCGGAGCCGAGCGTGACCTTCTTGACCTCGCCGGTCAGGTCGACGGAGGTGACGTCGTCGTAGACGATCTCGGCGCCGAAGCGCTCGGCTTGGGCCTGCATCTTCTCCATCAGGTCGGGCCCCATGATGCCCTCGGGGAATCCAGGGAAGTTCTCGACCTCGGTGGTGTTCATCAGCTCACCGCCGATCTCGACCGAGCTGGCGATCACGAGCGGCTCGAGCTCCGCGCGCGCCGCGTAGACAGCGGCGGTGAACCCGGCAGGGCCCGATCCGATGATGATCATCTGACGCATGCGAACTCCTTGTTCTGAACCACTTGTCCCGACGGCCTCGCGGCCGGGGATCAGGGCCCTCTCGGACCCACCCGATGAAACGGATTCTACCGACCGCCTATTCCACACCCCGGGCCGGGTGCGGGGCTCTCTCAGGGTCGCCGACGACCGGGCAGCACGGCGAGCACGGTTCGGAGTTCCGGTGACCGCAGGACCACCAGGAACAGCCCGTAGACGACGCTCATCGCGGCTCCGACTGCGATCATCGTGGCGATGGCGGCGGGGATCGAGCTCATCGCGAATCCCGACGACGTCGTGCCGCCGAGCTGGACGAGAAGGAGGTATCCGGCGACGGCGGCCGGAAGCGCCGCTCCGAGGTCGGTGAGCAGGGCGCGAGGCACCCCCACTGCCGCCCAGCCGATGCGACGGTGCAGCAGGACGGACGCGACGATCAGCTGGATCAGGGTCGCTCCGGAGACGACGGCGGCGATCCCGACGGCGATGCGGTCTCCAGGGAGGAGGGCGCAGCCGAGCACGCCGGCGATGACCACGATCACCTGCACGATCGTGAACACGAAGGGAGTGCGGGTGTCGCCGAGCGAGTAGAACACCCGTTGCACGACGAAGAGGAGCGAGAACGGGACGAGACCGACCCCGTAGGCCATGACGACGGCGGCCAGCTGCGACACATCGCCGAATGAGGTGGTGAAGACGCGGGCGAAGGGCATGGCCACGACGACGACTCCGGCGGAGGCGAGAACCAGCAGCACCGACACCGACCGAAGGGCGAGCGCGGCGTCCCGCTTCAGCGCGGCGATGTCGTCGCGGGCCGCGTGCTCGCTCATCCGCGTGTAGAAGGCGGTCACCACCGAGACGGTGATGATGGAGTGCGGCAGCATGAAGATGAGCCAGGCGGTGGAGAGGGCGAAGACGCTGGCTCCATCGCCGGACGCGATGTTCGCGACCCGGGTCTCAATGATTCCGGCGACCTGGGTGGCGATCAGCATCCCGAGCGTCCATCCCGCGGCGGTGCCAGCCGAGCGGAGGCCGACACCGCGCCAGCGGAAGTCGGGGCGGTAGTGCAGCCCGATCCGGCGCCAGAAGAAGAACAGCAGAAGGGCCTGCGCGGCGATGCCGAGGGTCGCGCCTCCGGCGAGGACGGCGGCCATGTCCGGGGTCCACTCCCCGGCGGTGCGGAGCCCGCCCGCGTCGGAGCCGTACAGGGCGATGAAGGCGAGGGTAGCGCCGATGCCGACGATGTTGTTGGCGACCGGTGCCCAGGTGAACGGACCGAAGGAGCGGCGGGCGTTGAGGACCTCGCCGAGGACGGCGTAGAGACCGAGGAAGAAGACCTGCGGGATGCTCCAGTAGGCGAAGGCGGTGGCGAGCCCCGCGCTCTTGGCCCCGAACAGCGACACCAGCAGAGGAGCGCACGCCGTCGCGATGACGGTCACCACGATGAATGCGACGAGAGCGGCGGTGACCAACTTGTTGATGTAGGCGGCGCCGCCGTCCTCCGCCCTGCTCGCTCGGACGATCTGCGGTACCAGGATGGCGCTCAGCAGACCGCCGCCGATGATGGCGTAGATGCTGTTCGGCACCATCGTCGCGGTGCTGAACGCGTCGCCGCTGACGCTCACGACGCCGATCGCCTGGGCGAGCACGAAGATCTTGACGAATCCGAGCAGCCGCGAGACGACGGTGCCCGAGGCGAGGAAGGCGCTCGCCCTCCCGATACCGCTCACGTCCGGTCCGCCGGGTCGCCCGCGCCGTCGTCTCCGGCGGGCGCCGCCGCGGTGGCGGAGCGCCGGCGGCGGATGCTGCGATAGGTGCCGAAGCCGAGCAGCCCGGCGACCAGCACGCCCATGACGGCGATGCCGGCGGTCTCCCAATACGGCTGCACGTCGAGCTGGATGAAGCGGGTGGTCCCGATCTCCACCCCCGTCGGGCTGGTCATGCGCACCTCGACGGTGACTCGGCCGTTTCCGATCGCGCGGGCCTGCAGCGGCACGCGCTGGGTGGAACCGGCGTCGATCGTCGCGGTGGCGCCCGAGATGACGAGACGTCCGTTGCTGGAGCGCGGCTGGACCTGGACTGTGACCGGGTAGGGCAGCGCATTGGAGATGTAGATCGGGGTGTCGGCGGTGAAGCCGGCGACGTTGATCTGGCTGCTCGGGTCGATCGAGATCGCGCCGAGGATCTCGCTGGTGCGGCTGCGGAGAGTGCCCACCGCGGTGCGCCAGCCGTCGGGATCGTCGGCCCAGCCGGCGCCGAGCGCCGTCATCAGGTCGAGGCGGGCTGCGCCGGTCAGCAGGTCGGGCTGGGCCAGCACGCTGGAGAACGACGACACCGCCGCCTCTTCGGCGAGCAGGGTCCTCGCGGTCTCCACACGCGGATCCTCGAGGGGTGCGAGGGCGGTGTCAGGACCGGGCGACGCGACCAGGGACTCGAAGTTCACCGAGGCGAGCCACGGGAGAGCGAGCATGGCCCTCAGCGCGCCTTCGATGTCGGTCGTCGTCGAGGCCGAGCGGCTGAGCGGCAGCAGAAGGGCGCCGCTGCCGCTGTCCTGCGCCGACACCGCGAGCGACGCGGCGGCGCGGCTCGCGGTGAACCGGCCGTCGGCGCTGCCGAGCGCGAAGACGGCATCGGAGAGGTCGGTCGAGGCGGTGTCGGCGACGAGGACGGTGCTGCCGTCGACGGCGACGACGGGACCGGCGGCGGGGTCGTCGAGCTGCTCGGCCGACACGATGGAGCGGTCGTATCCCGCCTGCCCGGCGAAGGAGAGGTCGTCCGCGCCGACGATCCCGGCCGCCGGCCAGGCGATGTCGGTGGCCGTGTAGTCGAAGGCGAAGAGCTCGTCGACGGTCGGCAGGGTGGGTTGCGGCGCCCCCTCCGTCGGCGAGACGGACGGGGTCGGGGTCGGGGTACCGGTCTGAGTGGGGGTCGGTGTCGCCGGCCCCGCCGGGAAGTCCGCCGGATCGAGCACCGAGGCGAACGACGTGGGCTGCAGCACCGACGGAGAACCGGCCGCGCGCTCGAGTGAGACGTCGGCGTCGCCGTACTGCAACGGGAACACCTCGTTCGACAGCGATTCCAGTCGCTGCAGCCACTCGACGGCGCTCGCCGGGGCGCGCGTGCCGAGCACTCGGATGGAGGCGAGGATGCGCGGATCGAGGGCGAGCGCCACCCGCGGATCGGCGGCCGCGTCGAGTTTCCGGGTCAGCACCCCGCTCGGGCCCGTGTACTCCTCGAGGGTCTCGGCCGCGATGATGCCGTCGACACCGGGAGGCGCGGTGATCGGCAGCACGATCGAGATCTCGGCGCGCGGACCCTCTCCGTCGAGTCGCACGAGCGCGGACACGCTCGCGTTCTCGGAGTCGCCCTGCACGCTCGTGACCACCGGGTGTGCGCCCCAGCCGGTGCCGGCGAGCACCGCGTCGAGGGTCTCCGGGGGTACGGTCACGCTGAGCTGAGCGCTTCCCGCAACGGGAAGGGGCGGGGTCTCGATCGTCGCGATCATCTCCGTCCGAGCCCCGGCCGGCTCCGCGTACGCCTCGTCGAGGCCGTCCCGACCCACCGTGTCGGCCACGACGCCGACCTCGATGACACTCGGCGCGAGCGGACGGTCGGACTGGTTCGTGACGGTGCCCGACACGACCAGCGGCTCCCCCGGCCGCGAGAGTCCGGAGTTCTCGGGCGCGAAGACCAACCCGAGAGAACCGTCGGCCGCGGTCGCGGCCGGTGCGGCGACGAAACCCGACAGCATCGTGATCGTCGCGACGACGGCCGCGGCAAGCACCCGCGAGCGGCTCACGAGGCTTCCGGCGCGCGCTCGATCGTGCTCGCTCCCATGCTTCGAAAGTCTAGGGCGAAGCACCTGCGCGGCCGTGGCGCACGGCGGCGCACCTCTAGCATTGAGCACCATGACCAGCGTGGCGGACGCCCTCGAGCGCCTCGCCGTGACGGCGGAGTCGAAGCCCGTCGCGCGGCTGAGCCGGGCCTTCGCCGACGCCGGACACGAACTCGCCCTCGTCGGCGGGCCCGTCCGCGACGCCTTCCTCGGTCGAGCGGCACCGGATCTCGACTTCACCACCGACGCCTCGCCCGACGAGATCCTGCGCGTCGTGAAGCCGATCTCCTCCGCGCAGTGGGACATCGGCCGCGCGTTCGGCACCATCGGCGCTCGGGTGGCGGGCGAGACCGTCGAGGTGACCACCTACCGGGCCGACGAGTACGACCCGTCCTCCCGCAAACCGGAGGTGGTGTTCGGAGACTCGCTCGAAGGCGACCTCGGTCGCCGCGACTTCACCATCAACGCGATGGCGCTCCGGCTGCCCGAACGCGTCCTCGTCGATCCGACCGGCGGCCTCGACGACCTGCTCGCCGGACGGCTGCGCACGGCCGCGGAGGCCACGACCTCGTTCGCCGACGATCCTCTGCGGATGATGCGCGCGGCCCGCTTCGTCGGCGCCCTCGGCTTCGAGATCGACGAGTCCGCGAAGAGCGCCATGATCGTGTTGCGCGAGCGGATCTCGATCATCTCGGCCGAACGGGTGCGCGACGAGCTGGTCAAGCTGCTCCGCTCGTCGACCCCGCGCACCGGCCTCCAACTGCTCGTCGACACCGGCATCGCAGAACTCGTGCTGCCCGAACTGCCGGCCATGAAGCTCACGGTCGACGGCGAGCACCGGCATAAGGACGTGTACGAGCACTCGCTGACCGTCCTCGATCAGGCGATCGATCTCGAGCGCTCGCGCTCGGACGGCGGCGCCGAACCGGACGTGGTGGTGCGGCTCGCCGCGCTGCTGCACGACATCGGCAAGCCCGCGACCCGCCGATTCGAGCAGGGCGGGACGGTCACCTTCCACCATCACGACGTCGTCGGCGCGAAGCTCGTGCGCAAGCGGCTGCGCGCGCTGCGGTTCGACAACGAGACCGTCGATCACGTCGCGCACCTCATCGAGCTGCATCAGCGTTTCTACGGATACACCGAGGGGGGTTGGACCGACTCCGCGGTGCGGCGCTACGTCCGCGACGCGGGCGACGATCTCGAGCGCCTCCACATCTTGACCCGCGCGGACGTCACCACCCGCAACCGTCGCAAGGCGACCCGGCTCGCGGCGGCCTACGACGACCTCGAGGCCCGCATCGAGGAGTTGCAGGAGCAGGAGGAGCTCGCCGCGGTGCGCCCCGACCTGTCGGGTGATCAGATCATGGCGGCCCTCGGCATCGCCGCGGGGCCGGACGTGGGCGCGGCCTACCGATTCCTGCTCGAGCTCCGGCTCGATGAGGGACCCCTCGGCGAGGACGCCGCCCGCGAGCGCCTCCTCGCATGGTGGCAGCAGAGGAACGACCCCTCCGAACCGCGCGGTTGAGCCCGGTCCGCTCGATCCGCTAAGCTACTGCGGTTGTCCGGCTCGTCCGGACACGTGCACACACCCTCCTGTTGCAGATCGTCTGCAACCGTTCTAGTCCGAAGGAGGTGGGTCAGTGACGCACAAGTACGAACTGATGGTCATCCTCGATCCCGAGATCGACGAGCGCACCGTGGCTCCCAGCCTCGACAAGTTCCTCAACGTGATCCGCAACGACGGTGGCACCGTCGACAGCGTGGACATCTGGGGCCGTCGTCGTCTCGCCTATGAGATCAAGAAGAAGAGCGAAGGCATCTACGCCGTCGTGAATCTGACTGCGACGAGCGACTCCACCAAGGAGCTCGACCGCCAGCTGAACCTCTCCGAGGCCGTCCTGCGCACCAAGGTGCTGCGGGCCGAAGAGGCCGTCGCGCGCGTCGCCGCTGCTGCGGCAGCCGCTGCCGAGTCCGCGCAGACCGAAGAGAGCCGCTGAGCCGTGGCCGGCGAAACGATCATCACGGTCGTCGGCAACCTCACCGCCGATCCCGAGCTGCGCTACACGCAGAACGGGCTCGCGGTCGCGAACTTCACCATCGCATCCACTCCGCGTAGCTTCGACCGTCAGTCGAACGACTGGAAGGACGGCGAAGCGCTGTTCCTCCGGGCCTCCGTCTGGCGCGAGTTCGCCGAGCACGTCGCCGGTTCGCTGAGCAAGGGATCCCGTGTCATTGCGACCGGTCGTCTCAAGCAGCGCTCCTACGAGACGAAAGAGGGCGAGAAGCGCACCTCGATCGAGCTTGAGGTCGACGAGATCGGTCCCTCGCTGCGCTACGCGACCGCGCAGGTCACCCGCTCGTCGGGTGGCGGCGGCGGTGGCGGCCGTGGCGTCTCCCAGGGTGGCGGCGGCGACGAGCCGTGGGGCAACTCGGGTGGCGGCCAGGGCAACTTCGGCGGCGGCCAGGGCAACTTCGGTGGTGGCGGCGGATCCTCTTCGTCCGGTGGTGGCGACGTCTGGAACACTCCGGGCGGCGGCTACGACGACGACACCCCGTTCTGATCCCTCACCGGGTCGGCACCAACACTTCAACTCTTCACACTAAGGACACGTAAATGGCTGGAAAGTCGAGCGGCGACCGCCGCAAGCCGCTTCGTGGCAAGGGCGCCAAGTCGGCGGCCCCCGCGAAGTCCATCCGCGTTGGCGTCATCGATTACAAGGACGTCGCCACGCTTCGCAAGTTCATCTCGGAGCGCGGCAAGATCCGCGCCCGTCGCATCACCGGCGTCTCGGTGCAGGAGCAGCGTCTGATCGCCCGTGCGGTCAAGAACGCGCGCGAAATGGCGCTCCTGCCCTACGCGGGCTCGGGCCGGTAGGAGGCACCCATGTCGAAGCTCATTCTCACCCACGAGGTGACCGGCCTCGGTGCTCCCGGTGACGTCGTCGACGTCAAGGCCGGTTACGCCCGCAACTACCTGATCCCGTCCGGCTTCGCCGTGGCGTGGTCGCGTGGCGGCGAGAAGCAGATCGAGTCGATCAAGGCGGCCCGTGCGGCCCGCGAGCTCGCCACCCTCGAAGAGGCGCAGCAGCTCAAGGCGACGCTCGAGCAGTCGGTCGTCACCTTGCGCGTCAAGGCCGGCAACGGCGGACGCCTCTTCGGTTCGGTCAAGACCTCCGACGTGGCGGACGCCGTCGCGGCGGCCGGTCTCGGACAGATCGACAAGCGCAAGATCGAGATCCCGAGCGCCATCAAGGCGACCGGATCGCACGAGGCGACGGTGCGTCTGCGCGACGACGTCGCAGCGACGATCTCGCTCTCGGTGGTCGCCGTGCGCTGAGGCGCCGTAGGACACCGCTGAAGGGGCGGTCGGGCATGTGCCCGGCCGCCCCTTTTCCCGTCCCCGGCGGGCCGCACGATCAGTTACCCACAGGGTTGTCCACCTGTTGTCAACTCTCGACCAAAGGTTGAAGCGTCTTTTCCCCAGAACTCGGTGTGAATAACGGAAACGCTGATGCACTCCGCGTTTCTCGGCTTGGCGGACGTTGGATCAACCGATCTACCCACAGCGGATGAGGCCGACACGCCGTTGTTCTCCACAGTTTCCACAGATTCATCCACAACCCCGAAAAGTCCATCTCGCGGTAGCCTCTGACTTCATCGATCGACGCCTGCGAGCAGTCGTGGGGGCTCCACTCGACAGCGTCGATGTCGGTGGCCCGCGGTTGAATTCCCGAGCACGGGAGATCCGCGGACCGGGTGCGCACATCGCCACCGCATGCCCTCGCACGCATGCGCGGCGGTCAGAAGGGGAGAACACATGTCGATCGCTCATCTGGGCATCGCCGGCGACTCGCGTGAGCAGGGCGAGTACCGCGACCGCGACCGCACCCCGCCGCACGATCTCCTCGCCGAGCAGAGCGCCCTCGGCGGCATGCTGCTGAGCAAGGACGCGGTCGCCGACGTCGTCGAAACCGTCAAGGGCGTCGACTTCTACGTGCCGAAGCACGAGGTCATCTTCGAAGCCGTCCTCAGCCTCTACGCGATGGGCGAGCCGACCGACGTGATCACGGTCACCGACGCCCTGACCAAGAGCGGTGAGCTCTCGCGTGCCGGCGGCGCCGACTACCTGCACACCCTCACGGGCATCGTTCCGACGGCGGCGAACGCCGGGTTCTACGCCGAGATCGTGGCCGAGCGGGCGGTCCTCCGCCGACTCGTCGAGGCGGGCACCCGCATCGTGCAGATGGGGTACGCCAGCGAGGGCGAGGTCACCGACCTCGTCAACAACGCTCAGGCCGAGATCTACGCCGTCACGCGGGAGACCGAGGCCGAGGACTACGTGCCTCTCGCCGACGCAGTAACCACCGCCATCGACGAGATCGACGCCGCCCAGCATAAGGACGGCAGCATGTCGGGCGTGCCCACCGGGTTCGCCGAGCTCGACGAGCTGACCAACGGATTCCACCCCGGCCAGATGATCGTGGTCGCCGCCCGTCCCGCCATGGGCAAGTCGACGCTGGCGCTCGACTTCGCCCGCGCGGCATCGGTCAAGAACCACCAGCCGAGCATCTTCTTCTCGCTCGAGATGGGGCGAAGCGAGATCGCGATGCGCCTGCTCTCGGCCGAGGCGTCGCTGCCGCTGCACCACATGCGCAAGGGCAACCTGCAGCCCGATGACTGGACCAAGCTGGCGCAGACCCGTGGCCGCATCAACGACGCGCCCTTCTACATCGACGACAGCCCCAACATGACGCTCGTCGAGATCCGAGCGAAGGCCCGCCGCCTGAAGCAGAAGGCGGGGCTGCGCATGGTCATCATCGACTACCTGCAGCTGATGACCTCGGGCAAGAAGGTCGAGAGCCGCCAGCAGGAGGTCTCCGAGTTCTCGCGTTCGCTGAAGCTGCTGGCCAAGGAGCTGCAGGTGCCGGTCATCGCCCTGTCGCAGCTGAACCGTGGCTCCGAGCAGCGAGCCGACAAGCTGCCCGCCATCTCCGATCTCCGCGAATCCGGCTCGATCGAGCAGGACGCCGACATGGTGATCCTGCTGCACCGCGAGAGCGTGTACGAGAAGGACAGCCCGCGCGCGGGCGAGGCCGATCTGATCGTCGCCAAGCACCGTAACGGCCCCACCCGCACGCTGACCGTCGGATTCCACGGCCACTACTCCCGCTTCGCGGACCTCCCGCCCGGACACTGACCGCGAGCCGACGTCGCGCGACCTCACACCCCGGCACGCCGCATCGTCATACTGTGAGCGCGGCATGCCCCCGGCGGCACGGCTGCCGTGCACGACGAGGAGGAACTGTATGAGGATCGCGATCGCCGGTGGATCCGGCACGGTGGGGCGTCATGTGGTCGGCGCTGCGAGGCGGCGCGGACACGATGTCGTCGCGCTGTCCCGCTCCGACGGCGTGGACGTCGTCTCGGGCACGAACCTCGACCGGTCGCTCGTCGGCGTCGAGGCGGTGATCGACGTGCTGAACCGCACGACGCTGGCGACGGCGAAGTCGGTCGGGTTCTTCACGGCGGCGACGCAGTCACTGCTCGACGCCGAGGAGCGAGCCGGGGTCGGACATCACGTCGCCCTGTCGATCGTGGGCATCGACGGCATCGACACCTCCTACTACGCCGGCAAACTCGCACAGGAGCGCCTCGTCGCCGGCTCCCGAGTCCCCCACACCATCGCTCGGGCGACGCAGTTCCACGAGTTCGCCGAGCAGATCGCGGCGCAGACCTCGTTCGGCCCGATCGCCCTGGTGCCTCGGACCCTCTCCCGACCGGTCGCGGCCGCCGAGGTGGCGGAGCACCTGGTCGACGTCGCGACCGCGCCTCCGGCCGGGCGGGCGCCGGATCTCGTCGGGCCCCGCGACGAGACGCTCGCCGGGATGATCCGCCGGATGAGCGCCCACGACGGCGTGCGGCGCAGGGTGATCGATGTCCGGTTCCCCGGCGCATACGGGCGCGGGCTCACCTCCGGTGCTCTCCGCGGCGGCGACGGCCCGCGGCGACAGGGCACCCTCACCTTCGACGAGTGGCTCGACTCGCCCGACCGCCTCCGTTGAGCGCGCGCGGCGCAGCGTGCGTCGTCACCCGTCGTCCGCCTCTGTCGGCGAGCGGGCCGGAGGCGTAGGGTCGCGGGCGAAGCGTTCCTCGTACCGCCACGAGAAGAGGTGCCGCCATCGTCAGTGACGTCGCAGGCCCGTCAGCGCGCCGGGTGCAGGGCACCTACTACGTCCTGATGCTCGGCAACACGCTCGCGGCGTCGTTCATCTGGGGCGTCAACACGCTGTTCCTGCTCGACGCCGGACTGTCGAACCTCGAAGCCTTCGCGGCGAACGCCTTCTTCACCGCGGGGATGCTGATCTTCGAGATTCCCACCGGCGTCGTCGCCGACACGGTCGGCCGCCGCGCCTCCTACCTGCTGGGCACGGCGACTCTCGCGGTGACGACCGTCCTCTACTGGTTGCTCTGGGTCTGGCAGGCGCCGTTCTGGGCGTGGGCGATCGTCTCAGTGCTGCTCGGACTGGGTTTCACGTTCTTCTCGGGCGCGGTCGACGCGTGGCTCGTCGACGCTTTGAAGGCGACGGATTACCACGGCAGCCTCGAGAAGGTGTTCGGTCGCGCGCAGATCGTCGGAGGGGCGGCGATGCTCGCCGGTTCGGTACTCGGCGGAGTGGTCGCCCAGCTCTCCGACCTCGGGATGCCGTTCGTCCTGCGCGCCGGCATCCTCGTGGTCATGCTCGTGGTCGCGGCGGCGCTCATGCACGACATCGGCTTCACCCCCGACCGCGGCGAGGGTCCTCTGCGGGCCACCCGCACGGTGTTCGCCGCGTCCATCCGGTACGGACTCGGGGACGCCCCGGTGCGCTGGCTCATGCTCGCGAGCCCGTTCACCGCCGGGGTCGGCGTCTACGTCTTCTACGCCCTCCAGCCCTATCTGTTGGAGCTGTGGGGCGATGAAGAGGCCTACTCCATCGCGGGTCTCGCAGCGGCGCTGCTGTCCGGGGCATCCATCGTCGGCGGGGCGCTGTCGCCGTGGGTGCGACGGCTGTTCCATCGGCGCACGTCGTCGATCCTGCTCGCCACCGTGGCGAGCATCGGCGTGCTGCTGGCCCTCGGCGTGATCCGAGAGTTCTGGCTCGCGGTGGCGCTGATCGCGCTGTGGGGCGTCGCGTCCGCGATCGACGACCCCGTGCACCGCGCCTACCTCAACGACATGATCCCGTCGAAGCAGCGCGCGACGGTGCTGTCGTTCGACTCCCTCCTGGGGTCCGGAGGCGGGGTGGTCTTCCAGCCGATCCTCGGGCGCACCGCCGATGTGGGCGGGTACGGGGCGTCGATGTTCGTGAGCGGGATCATCTCCGTGGCGGCCGTGCCCTTCGTCCTGCTCAGCAGGGCGCAACGGGCGCCCGCCGACACGATGCACGAGGTCGACGACGCGTCGACCTCGTCCGAGTCCCCTGCCGCGGACGCTGCGGCGGGCCCGATGCCCGTGGCCGAGTCCGCACCCGACGAGCGCCGGCCGGCGGACGGCGCCTGATCCCGACGGCGCCCGACCACTTCCACGACGTGGCGTAGGCTGGACGGGTCGTCCGAGGCGGGCGTACGCACAGCAGGGAGCAGTATGTCGGACGATTCGGCGCGCTTCCGCGCACGGTACTGGCCGGTCCCGCTTCTGCGCGCCGCGATCGCCGCCGTCGCCGCCATCGTCGTGACCTTCTCGTCGGACCACTCCCCCGTGTTCGGCCTCGCCGTGTTCGGCCTCTTCGCCTGTGCGCACGGCATCGCCCTCGCGAGCACCTCGCGTCTCGGTCGGCGCAGCACGATCGGCACGATCCTCACCGTGGTGCAGGGCGTCGTGTCGTTCGCGTTCGGCCTCGCCGCCGTCCTCGCCTTCGCGCAGGCTGCTCCCCTCGCCTCCCTCGCCGTCCTCGTCGTGCTGTGGGCGGTTGCGACCGGCGGACTGGAGCTGGCGATCGGTCTGCGCAAGGCCGACCACGGCCCCGCGTCCCGGGATCATCTCGTCGTCGGCGTCGCGACCCTGCTGCTCGGCGGCGTGTACCTCCTCGGGCGCGACGACGCGATCTTCCTCGTCGGATCTTTCGGCGCCTATGCCGCCATCGTCGCGGTCTATCTCGGCATCGCCGCGTTCACCCTCAAGTGGGACACGGCGTCCGAGAAGTCCGGATCGGCTGTCGGAAGCTGATGGCCCGCCCCTCACGCGCGGACCGGTTCCGGCCCGCCGAACTCATCGGATTCGCCCTCGTCGTCGCCGTCTTCGTCGGCGTCGTCGCCTTCATCTCGACCCGTGACTTCACGGTGGCGGTCATCTTCCTCGGCGGTGCCTTCGTCGTGGCACTCGTGCTGCTCGCCATGCTCGCCCTCGCCGCAGGGCCGATCGGCACCGAGACGAGTCTCCGCGGCGAAGATCCCGCGGCGCCCCGCCCGGAGCCGGGCCCGCCGCTCGACCCGACGCGCGACGGCGGATCCTCAGCCGGGTCGACCGCGGACGGGCCGTCGCCCGACGACGCGACGGGCGGACCGTCCGGCCGCTAGTCGCGCCGGATGACGTCGACGAGCGCGTCGGCGAGCCCCGCATAGCCTTCCGGGGTCAGCGCCGTGAGACGCGCCTTCGCCTCGTCGGTGAGGTCGAGACCGCCGACGAACTCCGCGAGGGCCGCGGAGTCGACCCTCCGCCCCCGCGTGAGCTCCTTGAGCAGCTCGTACGGGTTCGCGATCGTGCTCCGGCCGGCCGTGACCTCCGCCCGGATGACCGTCTGGATGGCCTCGGCGAGCACCTCCCAGTTGCGGTCGAGGTCGGCGGCGAGGACGTCGGGGGCGAGCGCGATCTCGCCGAGGCCGCGACCGATGTTGTCGAGCGCCAGCAGCGAGTGGCCGAGCCCCACGCCGATGTTGCGCTGGGTGGTCGAGTCGGTGAGGTCGCGCTGCAGCCGGGAGGTGACGAGGGTCGAGGCGAGACTCTCGAGCACGGCGGCCGACAGTTCGAGGTTGGCCTCGGCGTTCTCGAACCGGATCGGGTTCACCTTGTGCGGCATCGTCGACGAGCCCGTCGCACCGGCGACCGGGATCTGGCGGAAGTAGCCGAGCGAGATGTAGGTCCACACGTCGGTGCACAGGTTGTGCAGGATCCGGCCGATGTGCACCAGTGTCCCGTACAACTCCGCCTGCCAGTCGTGCGACTCGATCTGCGTCGTCAGCGGGTTCCACTCGAGACCGAGCGAGGTCACGAAGCGCCGCGACAGCTCGGGCCAGTCGAGGTCGGGCCCTGCGGACAGGTGCGCGGCGTAGGTGCCCGTCGCACCGTTGAACTTGCCGAGGTAGTCCTGGGAGTCGAGTCTCGCGAGCTGCCGGTCGAGACGGTGCGCGAACACGGCGAGCTCCTTGCCCATCGTGGTCGGCGTGGCCGGCTGGCCGTGGGTGCGTGCGAGCATCGGTGCCGCGCGGTGCTGGACGGCCAGTGCGCGCAGCTTCTCGAGCACATCGACGAAGGCGGGCCGCCACACCTCGCGCACCGCCTGCTGCACGGTGATCGCGTAGGCGAGGTTGTTGACGTCCTCGCTCGTCGCCGCGAAGTGGGTGAGTTCGGCGATGGCGCCGAGACCGAGCGCGTCGAGTCGGCGGCGCACGTAGTACTCGACGGCCTTCACGTCATGCCGCGTCGTGGCCTCGAACTCGGCGAGTTCCGCGATGTCGGCGGCGCCGAAACCGGTGACGGTCGCCCGGAGGCTGCGCGACTGGTCTTCGGTGAGGCGCGTCGTCCCGAACAGTCCGTTGTCGGTGAGGAAGATCAGCCACTCGACTTCGACGTGCACCCGCGCCCGGTTGAGGCCCGCCTCGGACAGGAAGGCGCCGAGCCCGTCCACCGCGGGACGGTAGCGCCCGTCGAGGGGGCTGAGGGGCTGCCCGCGAAGCCCCGCGGCGTCGTCGTGCGGAGCGGAAGAGGGGTGCACTGGAGCGGCCATGCCCCCATTCTTCCCCAGCGCACGGATTCCTCCCCAGCCGCTCCGTGCGCGACCGATCCCACGGAGCGCCGTCCGCGGGTCTGCGGGGCGGCGCGTGCCGCCCACCATCGGGGCATGGCCCCTACCGTCACCGATCCGGCGCAGCACGCCGAACTGCTTCTGCGTCGACGAAGGACCGACGCGCTCGTCGAGGACCTCCTCCGGATCGACGCGCGGATCGCGGCCCTCCGCGAGCTCGAATGGTCCTCCCCCGCCGCAGAAGCCTTCCGTCGGACCCTCGACGACATCCGAGGCGAGCTGCGGTCGGTGCGGGCGGCGTTCGACCTGAGCGCGGCGATGCTGTCCGAGGCGAGCGCGTCATGACCATCGAGATCTCCGGGGGCGCCGTCATCGCGGTGGCGACGGCGTCGATGGACGCCGCCTTCGCGGACTGCACCGCCGTCGTGGCGGCGCTTCGGGCGGTGGCGCTCGACGCCGACGAGCTCACCCGCCCGCTGAGCGCGATCCGGCCGCGCACCACGGTCGACGCCGAGCAGCAGGCGGCGATCGAAGCCCGGCTGGCACGCCATCGTCTCGTCCTCGCCACCGATCGTCTCGAGGCGGCGAGAGGCGCACTGCGCACGGCGACCGATCTCTACACCGCGCTCGAGCAGGCGCTCGCGGGCGCACGATCCGCCGGGGGTCGAGTCGCGGCGCACACGATGGGCGCGGCCACCGCCGTCGCGCCGTTCTCACTCCTGCCGGCCGCCGCGCTGGTGCTCGTGCCCGCCGTACTGCGCGCCGCCGAGTCGGTCGGCGCCGACGCGAGCGCCCAGGACCTGCTCGGGGCGGTTCTCGCGGACGCCGCGGTGATCGATCTCATCAGGACCGTCAGCGGATCGCTCGACGAGTTCACCCAGGGCGCCCTACTGCTGCCCCTGCCGATCGCGGCGCTCGCCGGTGACGGCGGAAGCGGAGTCCTCGGCCGTGAGGCGGTTGCGGGCATGCTGCTCGCCGCCCTCACGACGGCCGGGGTGCTCGGAGGCGGAGCCGTGGCCATCGACCGACGGCCGCGGGAGTCGCCGCGTCCGCCCGCGAGTCTCGAGGACCTTGTCGAGCGGGTCCCCCACGGCGGGGACGAGCAGATCGTCATCGAGCGGTACGCCGACGGCGACGGCAGAGTGCACGCCGTCGTCTACGTCGGCGGAACGCGGGACTCGCAGGCGCAGCCGTGGGACATGACCTCGAATGTGGCCGCGGTCGCCGGTGCCGACGCCGGTTCGGTGCGGGCCACCGAGGCGGCGATGCGCGAGGCGGGGATCGGGCGCGATGATCCCGTCGTCTTCGTCGGGTACTCGCAGGGCGGCCTGGTGGCCGGCCGCCTCGTCGAGTCGGGCGAGTGGAACACGGCGGGGCTCGTGACGGCCGGCTCGCCCGGCGGCGCCACCCCGGTGCCGCACGGTGTACCGGTCGTCGCTCTCGAGCACGACGAGGACGTCATCGTGGCCCTCGGAGGAACCGACGGAAGGTCGACGGCCGAGCAGCACACCGTCGTCGTGTCGCGCTCGGTGGTCGACGGTGGGTCAGGAGGCGGAATGCTCGCGGGGCATGGCCTCGGCGACTACCGCGAGACGGCGGCGCAGGCCGACTCGAGCAGCGACCCCGCGCTGGCGATGGTGCGCGCCGAGGTCCTCGGCGGTCTCGCCGGCACCCGCGGGGTCGGGGCCGACGGCTGGACGGCGACGCGCGTCAGCGCTGACGGCCCGCGAGCGGACGCAGGATCAAACCGATGATCCAGTTGAAGATCGCCATGACCAGCGCGGCGAGGACGCCCCACCAGAAGCCTTCGACCGAGAGCCCGAAACCGAGCAGCGTGCTGATCCACCCGACGAGGAGGAACAGCAGTCCGTTGACGATGAGGGCGATCAGCCCGAGCGTCAGGATGTAGAGCGGGAACGCGACGATGCGGATGGCCGTGCCGATCACGCCGTTCACGATGCCGAAGAGCAGGCCCAGCAGCAGGTAGGTGAGCACCGTCTCGAGGACCCCGCCCGGGGCGTACGGCGTCACCGTCGTCCCGGCGACGATCAGCGTCGTGAGCCAGAGGGCGGCCGCGTTGCCGAGCACCGAGACGAGGAATCTGCGCATGCGACCACTATCCCATTGCGACGGGCTCCGGCACCACGCGCTCTTTTCCGCGTCGATACGATGTCTCGATGCCCGAGCAGGTGCCGCCGCCCGTCCGCCTCCGCCCCGAGATCGCGGCGCTGCCCGCCTACAAGCAGGGCAAGCCGGCCGCCGCGGGCGGCTACAAGCTCTCCTCCAACGAGAACCCCTTCCCGCCGCACGCCGCGGTGCTCGCCGCGATGAACGAGGCGTCGGACATCAACCGGTATCCCGACGCCTCGGCCTTCGCCCTGCGCGAGGCGCTCGCCGCCCGCTTCGGCGTCACCGCCGACGAGGTGCACGTGGGGGCGGGATCCGTCGCCCTCATCACCCAGTTCATCACCGCGGCCGCCGGCCACGGCGACGAGGTGATCCACCCCTGGCGCTCGTTCGAGGCGTACCCCGGCCAGGTCACCGTCGCGGGCGCGACCGCCGTGCCGGTCCCCCTTCGCCCGGACGGCGGCCACGACCTCGACGCGATGGCCGCCGCGGTGAACGACCGCACCCGTGTCGTGCTGGTGTGCACCCCGAACAACCCGACCGGCGTCGTGGTGACGGCCGCGGAGTTCGAGGAGTTCATGCGCCGGATCCCCGGCGACCTGCTCGTCCTGCTCGACGAGGCGTACGCCGAGTTCGTCCGCGACGACGCCGCAGTCGACGGCGCGACGCTCTTCGGCCGCTATCCGAACCTGGTCGTGCTCCGCACCTTCTCCAAGGCCTGGGGTCTCGCCGGGCTGCGACTCGGCTACGCCGTCGGTCCCGAGCACGTGCTCGATGCCGCGCGCGCCGCCGCGTTGCCGCTCTCCGTCACCGGTCAGGCTCAAGCCGCAGGGCTTGCCGCGCTCTCGCACGAGACCGACCTTTTCGCGCGGGTCGATCACATCGTCGCCCGCCGGGACGCCGTGCTGGCAGGCCTCCGTGCGGTCGGACTCGCCGTCCCCGAGTCGCACGGCAACTTCGTCTGGCTCGGCCTCGGCGAGCACACCGCGGCCGCTGCCCGCATCCTGGAGGAGCACGCCATCGTCGCCCGTGTCTTCGCCGGAGAGGGCGTACGGATCTCGATCGGAGAGGCCGAATCGGTGGATGAACTCCTAAGAGCCGGCGAGGAGATTGTGCGAAACCTACCGGGGGCCGTCGAAGCCTCCCGGTAGATTGGGCACAGGGCGGCCCCGTGGAAGCACTCGGCTCCGCCCGCAACTCTCGGGCGGACGAGGCCGCGTTCCTTCGCTCCCTGTCGCCCACGAACCGAAACGATCGGATGGTGAACGTGGCCCGATCCGGGACCTCGACCGACGACATCGCCGGAGCGAAGAACACAGTCCGCTTCCTGGACGCCGACGGACGCTTCGCCCCCACTGCTCCCGCCGAGCGGTTCGCCGCCGAGCTCGACCGGATCACCGAGTCGGACAAGCTCGAGTTCTACCGCGACATGGCGGTGGTGCGTCGGTTCGACATCGAGGCCGGGCACCTGCAGCGGCAGGGACAGCTCGGGCTGTGGGTGCCGAGCCAGGGCCAGGAGGCCGCGCAGGTCGGTTCCGGTCGGGCGGCACGGGCGCAGGACACCATTTTCCCCTCGTACCGGGAGCACGCCGTCGCCCGCATCCGCGGAGTCGACCTGCTCGATGTGCTGCGGTTGCTGCGCGGGGTGACCCACGGAGGCTGGAACCCGGCAGAGGTCGGTAACTTCCGGCTCTACACGCTCGTCATCGGCTCGCAGACGCTGCACGCCACCGGATACGCGATGGGTATCCGTCTCGACGGCGCTCCGACCGGGGACGTCTCCCGTGACGAAGCGGTCGTCGTCTACTTCGGCGACGGGGCGACCTCGCAGGGCGACACCAACGAGGCGATGATCTGGGCCACCAGCTATCAGGCGCCGCAGGTGTTCTTCCTGCAGAACAACCACTGGGCCATCTCGGTGCCGGTGACCCGCCAGTCCCGAACGCCCCTCGTCGACCGCGCGGCCGGATTCGGCATGCCCGCCGTGCAGATCGACGGCAACGACGTCCTCGCGAGCTACGCGGTGACCCGCACTCTGCTCGACGACGCGCGCGGCGGCGCGGGACCCGCCTTCATCGAGGCGATGACCTACCGCATCGGCGCGCACACCACCTCCGACGACCCCACCCGCTACCGCGGCGGCGACGAGCTCGCGCTGTGGGAGTCGCGCGACCCGATCACGAGGTATCGCAAGTACCTCGAGGGCGAGGGGGTCGGCTCCGAGTTCTTCGCCGACGTCGACACCGAGGCGGCCGATTTCGCCGCCGACATCCGGCGCCGTGTGCTCGCCCTCCCCCAGCCGCCGGCCGGGCTCATGTTCGACCACGTCTACTCCGAGGAGCACCCGGTGCCCGATTCGCAGAAGGAGTGGCTCGCCGCCTACGAGGCCGGCTTCGAGGAGGTCGGCTCATGACGGTCCTGACGATGGCGAAAGCCCTCAACACCGCGTTGCGCGACGCCATGGCGGCGGACGACAAGGTGCTCGTGATGGGCGAGGACGTCGGCCCGCTCGGCGGCGTCTTCCGCGTCACCGAGAACCTCGTGACCGACTTCGGCACCGACCGCGTCCTCGACACGCCGCTCGCCGAGTCGGGCATCGTCGGGACCGCGATCGGACTGGCCATGCGCGGGTACCGCCCCGTGTGCGAGATCCAGTTCGACGGCTTCATCTACCCCGCCTTCGACCAGATCACCTCGCAGCTCGCGAAGTTGACCAACCGGCACGAGGGGTCGGCGAGGTTCCCGATCGTCATCCGCGTGCCGTTCGGCGGCCACATCGGAGCGGTCGAGCACCACCAGGAGAGCCCCGAGGCGTACTTCGCCCACACCGCCGGGCTCCGCGTGGTGTCGCCGAGCACGCCGAACGACGCCTACTGGATGCTGCGTCAGGCCATCGAGAGCGATGACCCCGTCATGTTCTTCGAGCCGAAGAGCAGGTATTGGCCCAAGGGCGAGGTCGATCTCGACTCCCCCGCCGCCGGGCTGCACTCGTCGCGCGTGGTCCGCGTCGGCACGGAATGCACCGTCGCCGCCTACGGACCGATGGTGAGCGTCGCGCTCACGGCGGCCGAGATCGCCGCATCGGAGGGGACCAGCATCGAGGTCGTCGACATCCGCTCGCTGTCGCCGGTGGACTACGGACCGCTCGTCGCGTCGGCGGAGAAGACCGGCCACGTCGTCATCGCCGCCGAGTCGCCCGGCTTCGCGAGCATCGCCTCCGAGATCGCGGCGACCGTGGCGGAACGCGCGTTCTTCTCGCTGGAGGCCCCGGTTCTGCGGGTCAACGGCTTCGACGTGCCCTTCCCGCCCGCCAAGCTCGAATCCACCTACCTGCCCGATGCGGATCGCGTGCTCGAAGCGGTCGACCGCTCACTGGCCTACTGACGAGAACGAGGATCCGATGAGCACCGCACGTTTCAACCTCCCCGACGTCGGCGAAGGTCTGACCGAGGCCGAGATCGTCGCCTGGAAGGTCGCCCCCGGCGAGCCGATCGAGGTCAACCAGATCATCGTCGAGATCGAGACCGCCAAGTCGCTGGTCGAACTGCCGTCGCCGTTCGCCGGGGTCGTCGGCGAGCTGCTGGTCGCCGAGGGTGACACGGTCGAGGTCGGTTCCGCGATCATCACCGTCGAGTCGGAGGGCGCGTCGATGCTGGCCGGTCCGCTGACCACTCCCGCGCAGGCCGCCCTGCCCACCGAGGTGCAGGTCGAGGCCGCGTCGATCGAGTCCGCCGAGGAGGCGAAGCCCGGCACGGTGCTCGTCGGCTACGGCACCGGCGGTCACGCGGCGACCCGCAGGACCGGCGGGCGGCCGAAGGCGCAGCCCGCCGCCGCCGGTACCGCCTCCGGCGGTCCCGTCATCGCCAAGCCTCCCGTGCGCCGGCTCGCGAAAGAGCTCGGCGTCGAACTGTCGACCGTGGTGGCGACCGGCGCCCGTGGCGAGGCGACCCGCGACGACGTACTCCGCCACGCCCAGCAGGCGAGCGTGTTCCGCAACATCCAGACGCCCCAGTGGCCGGACGACCGCGAGGACCGCATCCCCGTCAAGGGCGTGCGCAAGGCGATCGCGACCGCGATGGTGACGAGTGCGTTCACCGCGCCGCACGTCAGCCTCTTCGTCGACATCGACGCGACCCGCACCATGGAGTTCGTCAAGCGGCTGAAGAACTCGCCCGATTTCGCAGGCGTCCGGGTGTCGCCTCTGCTCATCATGGCGAAGGCCATCATGTGGGCGGTCCGCCGCAACCCCACGGTCAACTCGACCTGGACCGACACCGAGATCATCGTGCACCACTTCGTGAACCTCGGCATCGCCGCCGCGACCCCGCGTGGCCTCATCGTGCCGAACGTCAAGGACGCGCAGTCGATGTCGCTCCTCGAACTGGCGACCGCCTTGGAGCAGCTGACGATCACCGCTCGCGAGGGCAAGACGCAGCCGGCCGACATGGCCTCCGGCACCATCTCGATCACCAACATCGGCGTCTTCGGCATGGACACCGGCACCCCGATCCTCAACCCGGGCGAGGTCGCCATCGTCGTGCTCGGCACGATCAAGCAGAAGCCGTGGGTCGTCGATGGCGAGGTGCTCCCCCGCTACGTGACGACGATCGGCGCGAGCTTCGACCACCGCGTGGTGGACGGCGACGTGGCGAGCCGCTTCCTCGCCGACGTCGCGAGCGTGATGGAAGAGCCGGCGCTGCTGCTCGACTGACAGAAGTCGCAGTTGAACGGTTTTGACAATCGTTATCAATAAGTCCTAGGGTCGAGCCGTGCTCCGATCCCGTGCCCTCGTCCCCGCGCTCGTCCTCGCTCTCCCTGCGGCGCTCGTCCTCTCGTCCTGCGCCGCGTCGCCGGCCGGCTCCGACGGCGATGCTGCGTCGCGAGATGCACTGTCGGTCGTCGCGTCGACCGACGTCTGGGGAGACATCGCGTCGAGTATCGGCGGCGACGCGGTGGAGGTGACCTCCATCATCGACAGCCCCGACAAGGACCCGCACGAGTACGAGGCGACGGCCCGCGACCAGCTCGCCCTCAGCCGCGCCGATCTCGTGATCGAGAACGGGGGCGGGTACGACCCGTTCATCGACACGCTCCTCTCCGCGTCGGACTCCGACCCGGCCGTGATCGACGCGGTCGAGGTGTCGGGTCTCGCCGAGGGCGGCGAGGTCGACCACGACCACGACCACGCGGAGGACGACGCCCACGGCGACGCGGCCGCATCGTCGTCCGAGGACGAGCATGACGGCCACGGGCACATCGAGGGCTTCAACGAGCACGTCTGGTACGACCTGCACACCGCCGAGGCGGTCGCCGAGGAGATCGCGCACCAGCTCTCGGACCTCGACCCCGACGGGGCGGCCGGCTACGAGGAGCGTCTCGATGCGTTCCTCGCCGGGCTCGACCCGACCATCGAGCAGGCGCACGCGCTGCACGAGGTGCTCGAGGGACGCGAAGTGATCGTCACCGAGCCCGTGCCCGCCTGGCTCTTCGCCGAGCTCGGACTCGAGAACGTCTCCCCCGACGAGTTCACCGAGGCGGTGGAGGAGGACTCGGACGTGCCCGCGGCGTCGCTGCAGCGGGTGCTCGACCTCATCTCCGGCGGCGGGATCTCCCTCGTCGCCTACAACGAGCAGACCGCGACGGCGCAGACCGAGCGGGTGCGGGACGCCGCCGACGAGGCGGGCGTCCCCGTCGTCGACTTCACCGAGACGCTGCCCGACGGCATGGATTACGCCGCGTGGATGAAGGACAACGTGCAGCGGGTCGCCGACGCCTTGGGCGTGTGAGCGCCGCGTCGGGCGGCGGCTATCATTCCCCGGTGAGCACCGAACCCGAGCAGCCGCTCGTCTCCCTCAGGGGAGCAAGCGCTGCGGTCGGCGGGCGCACGCTGTGGTCGGGACTCGATCTCGAGTTGCATCCGGGTGAGCTCGTCGCGGTCCTCGGTCCGAACGGCGCGGGCAAGAGCAGTCTCATCCGCGCCCTGCTCGGCCAGCTGCCGCTCTCCGGCGACGTCCGGGTCCTCGGCGCCGCTCCCGGGCGGCGCGGAGCCCGCATCGGGTACGTGCCGCAGCAGAAGCTCTTCGACCGCGGTGTCTCGGTGCGGGCGAACGACCTCGTCGGCTTCGGGCTCGACGGCAACCTCTACGGCCCTCCCCTGCCCCGGCGCCCCCGTTCCGCGGCCATCGCCGCCGCACTCGACGCGGTCGGCGCCGGCGGCTACCGTCGCCAGGCCGTCGGCACCCTGTCGGGAGGCGAGCAGCAGCGCCTCCGCATCGCTCAGGCCCTCGTCTCCTCCCCTCGCCTCCTCCTCGCCGATGAGCCGCTGCTCTCGCTCGACCTCGCCCACCAGCGCGCGGTCCTCGATGCGATCGACGGATACCGCATCCGCGAGAAGGCCGCTGTGCTCCTCGTGACCCACGACATCAACCCGCTGCTGCGCATGGTCGACCGGGTGCTCTACCTCGCGCCGGGCGGTCACCGCATCGGGCCCGTCGCAGAAGTCCTCACCGGCGACGTGCTCTCCGAGCTCTACGGGGTCCACGTCGACGTGCTCGACGTCCACGGCCGCATCCTCGTCGTCGCGGACGACGGCGAGATCGAGGAGACGCACACCGTGCCGGTGCAGGAGGCGCACCCGTGAGCCTCGACGAACTGTGGTCGACGCTGTTCGACTTCACCGACTACGCCGCGCTGCTCGATCTGCTGCGCAACTCCGTCATCGCCGGAGCGGTGCTCGGCGTGCTGGGAGGGGTGATCGGCTACTTCGTGATGGCGAGGGACCTCGCCTTCGCGGTGCACGGCATCAGCGAGCTCTCCTTCGCCGGAGCGTCCGCCGCGCTCCTCCTCGGGATCAACGTCGTCGCGGGCTCGTTGATCGGCTCGCTCATCGCCGCGCTGCTGATCGGTCTGCTCGGATCCCGCGCACGGGAACGCAACTCGATCATCGGGGTGCTGATGCCGTTCGGCCTCGGACTCGGCATCCTCTTCCTCGCGCTCTACCCGGGGCGAAGTTCGAACAAGTTCGGGCTGCTCACGGGTCAGATCGTGGCGGTCGACAACCCCCAGCTCGGCGCGCTCATCGTGGTCGCCGCGATCGTCCTCATCGGGCTCGTGGTGCTGTGGCGCCCGCTGCTGTTCGCGAGCTTCGACGAAGAGGTCGCGGCCGCCCGCGGAGTGCCGGTGCGCGCGCTCTCGATCGCCTTCATGGTGCTCCTCGGTCTCGCGACCGCGGTGTCGCTGCACATCGTCGGCGCACTGCTGGTGCTCGCCCTGCTCGTGACGCCGGCCGCCGCGGCTCTGCGGGTCGCCACCTCGCCGCCCGTCGTCGTCGGACTCAGCGTGCTCTTCGCGACCGTGTCGACGGTCGGCGGGATCCTACTCGCGCTTGGCTCGTCGGTGCCGATCAGCCCCTACGTCACCACGCTGTCGTTCGCGATCTACCTCGTCTGCCGCCTCGTCGGACGCCGCGACCGGGTACGGCCGGCGCCCGCCCGGGCGCGCTTACAATAGGCGCCGTGAAGCGGAACACGTGGCAGCGCCAAGCGGTGCGCGAAGCACTCGACTCCGCTCCCGGCTTCGTGAGCGCGCAGGACCTGCACGCCAACCTGCGTCAGGGCGGATCCTCGATCGGTCTCGCCACCGTCTACCGCGCGCTGGCCGACCTCGCGGTCGAGGGCGACGCCGACTCCCTGCACTCGGTCGATGGCGAGAGCCTCTATCGCGCCTGCTCCACGCCGGGTCACCACCACCACCTCATCTGCCGCAACTGCGGCACGACCGTCGAGATCGAGGCGGATGCGGTCGAACAGTGGGCGGCGGCGACCGCCGCGGCGCACGGCTTCACTCAGCCCCGTCACGTCGTCGACATCTTCGGCCTCTGCGCCGCCTGCAGCCGTCTGGCGGCCGACGGCCCGCTTGCGCCCGGCCCCGTCGCCCCGTAGTGTAGACCGCTGGCCGTCGGGCTCCTCCCGACGTGCCGCGGCACGGTGGCACTTCGCGTCACCGGACGTCGCAGACAAGAGATCTTGGGTGACACCGTCCGGTGTCACGGTATCGGAGGAAAGATCATGGCAGCCGTTTGCCAAGTGACCGGGAAAGTCCCCGGTTTCGGGCACAACATCTCGCACTCGCACCGCCGGACGAAGCGTCGCTTCGACCCGAACGTGCAGAAGCGCACCTATTTCGTCCCGTCGCTGCGCCGCAGCGTGACGCTCAACGTGAGCGCCAAGGGAATCAAGGTCATCGACGCCCGCGGAATCGAGTCGGTCGTCAAGGACATCCTGGCCCGTGGGGAGAAGATCTGAGATGGCGAAGCAGCAGGACGTCCGTCCGATCATCAAGCTCCGTTCCACGGCGGGCACCGGGTACACCTACGTGACCCGTAAGAACCGTCGCAACAACCCCGACCGCATCGTGCTCAAGAAGTACGACCCCGTGGTCCGCAAGCACGTCGAATTCCGAGAGGAGCGCTAAGAACATGGCCAAGAAGAGCAAGATCGCCCGTAACCACCAGCGCGAGGCCATCGTCGAGCGTTACGCCGCGCAGCGTCTCGAGCTGAAGAAGGCGCTCGTCGACCCGAACGGCACCGACGAGTCCCGTGAGGCCGCCCGCGTCGGTCTGCAGAAGCTCCCGCGCGACGCATCGCCGGTCCGTCTGCGCAACCGCGACGCCGTCGACGGTCGCCCCCGAGGCAACCTCTCGAAGTTCGGAATCTCGCGCGTTCGCTTCCGTGACATGGCTCATCGGGGCGAATTGCCTGGCATCACGAAGTCCAGCTGGTAAGTTACTGCCCGGTTCCGCATGTTTCCGGGGTTTTCACCCCGGAACATGACGGACCGACTCTCACGAGTCTGTACTCACCACGAGATAATTGAATGCCGTCGATCAACGGCGGCGAACGTCCGAGGAGGACACCAATGGCATCACTGAACCGCACTGACCTGGTCGCTGCAGTCGCTGCCGAGTCTGGCCAGAGCCAGGCTTCGGTCAACGGAGTGCTCGACGCTCTCTTCTCGACCCTCGCCAAGTCGGTGGCCGAGGGCACCAAGGTGACGATCCCGGGTTGGCTCGCAGTCGAGCAGACCGCCCGCGCCGCGCGCACCGGCCGCAACCCTCAGACCGGCGAGCCGATCGAGATCGCCGCGAGCAAGGGCGTCAAGATCAGCGCCGGCAGCAAGCTGAAGGCCGCCGTCAAGTCCTAGTCTTCGACTTCCTTCCGAAGGGGAGGTGCGCGCGAGCGCACCTCCCCTTCGTGCTGTCCGACGCTCCGATCCTCCGCGCTTAGGCTTTGCAGGTGTCCCGCACACTCAAGATCACCGGGCCCGCGATCCTCCTGATCGCGGCGCTGCTCTCGCTCGTCGTCGCACTCGCGGTCGGCGGCGGTGCGGCGTCGCCGGCGATCGACGACCCCGGCGCGCTCGTGCGCTTCGGGCTGCCGACGGTCAAGATGATCGTCAACCTGAGCGCCGCCGTGGCGCTCGGCGCGCTGCTACTCGCCGTCTTCGCGCTGAGTTCGACCAGCCGTGCGTATTCGATCGCACTCGACCTCGCCGCCGCGGCCGCCGGAGTGTGGGCCGTCGCCTCGGCGGGGTCCGCCCTGTTCAGCTTCCTCAGCGTCACCGGAGTGCCGCTCTCGTTCGACGCGCGCTTCGGCGAGCAGCTCGGCTACTTCCTCACCGAGATCGAGGCCGGCACCACGTGGGTGTTCTCCACGCTGGCCGCCGCGGCCGTCACGGTGCTCTGCTTCGCGGTGCGCAACCAGACGGTCACTCTCTTCGTACTGGTGCTCGCCGCGGCCGGGCTGTATCCGCTCGCGCAGCAGGGGCACAGCGCGACCGCCTCCGACCACGACGCGGCGGTGACCGCGCTGTGGCTGCACATCGTCTTCGCGGCCGTCTGGCTCGGTGGCCTCCTCGTCATCGTCGTGCTGCGCAGCATCGACCGCATCGAGGATCTGACGACGACGATCGGGCGCTACTCGACCGCCGCTCTGGTCTGCTTCGTGGTCGTCGCGGTCTCCGGCTACGTGAGCGCCGAGATCCGCATCGGGTCCCTCGACCGGCTCGCGAGTGCCTACGGGGCGCTGGTGCTCGTCAAGGTGGCCGCTCTCGTCGTGCTCGGCGTGATCGGTGCCGTCCACCGACGCTACGTGCTCACCCGGATGGCCGACGATCCGCGTCGTGGGCGCTGGTTCTGGCAGTTGGCGCTCGTCGAACTCGCCTTCATGGGCATCGCGTCGGGCACGGCGGCCGGCCTCGCCCGCACCGCCTCCCCCGTCCCCGACGAGCCGCTCGTGTCGTCGAGTCCCACGCCGGCCGAGATCCTCACCGGGGCTCCCCTGCCCCCGCCGATGGACCCGCTGACGCTCGTCACCCTCTGGCGGCCCGATCTGCTGTGGATCCTGCTCTGCGGGTTCGGGATCTTCTTCTACCTCGCCGGTGCCCGCCGCCTCCGCCGTCGTGGCGACCGCTGGCCCGTCCACCGCACCGTCCTCTGGGTCGCCGGGCTGCTGCTGCTCGCCTACCTCACGAGCGGCGGCATCAACGTCTACGAGCGCTACCTCTTCAGCGCGCACATGCTCGCCCACATGGCGCTCGGCATGATGGTGCCGCTGCTGCTGGTCTTCGGCGCCCCGGTCACCCTCGCGGCGCGAGCCATCCGCAAGCGCTCGGACGGCAGTCGCGGCGGTCGCGAGTGGATCCTCACCGCCGTGCATTCGCGGTTCGGCCAGATCGTCGCCAACCCGATCGTGGCGGCGGTCGTCTTCGCGGCGTCATTGCTCGTCTTCTACTACACGCCGCTGTTCCGATGGGCGACCCTCGACCACATCGGTCACGAGTGGATGATTGCCCACTTCCTGCTCGCCGGGTATCTCTTCGTCCAGTCGCTGGTGGGCGTCGACCCGGTCCCGTTCCGCTTCCCGTACCCGATCAGGCTCCTGATGCTGCTCGCGACGATGGCCTTCCACGCCTTCTTCGGGCTGGCGCTGATGACCGGCGACGCGCTGCTCCTCGCCGACTGGTACGGCGCCATGGGATGGTCGACGCCCGCGATCGAGGATCAGCACACCGGTGGCGGCATCGCGTGGAGCGTCGGAGAGATCCCGACCCTCATCCTCGCCATCTCGGTCGCGATCCAGTGGTCGCGCAGCGACGATCGCGAGACGAAGCGTCGCGACAGGGCCGCGGACCGCACCGGAGACGCCGACCTCACTCAGTACAACGCGATGCTCGAGCGGCTCGGTCGCGGACGGTGACGCTCAGCTGTCGCCGATGATGCGCAGCGCTCCCCCGGCGTCGATCTCGATCCGGTACTCGACCTGGAACGGGACGCTCTCATCGAGCGCGGACCGCGACCCGTCGAAGAGCGAGATGACCTCGGCGGTCACCCGGGCGGTGCCCGGGGTGGGCGGCACATGCCATACCCCCGCCTCCGTTCCCGGCTCGACGGCGACCACCGGATAGTCGACGATCTGCCATGCCGGCGGATTCACCAGACGGTTCTCGACGAAGGTGCCGAACGGGCAGCCGGCGGGGAGCAGCACTTCCTGCTCGGCGCAGGTGTCGAGGAAGCCGTCCAGTTCGCTCTGCACCGTGTCGACGAACGCCGTGTTGGCCTGCACGTCGACGACGGCGGGATCCGTTGCGCCGCCAGCGACGACGGTGACGGGTTCAGCGGTCAGGTAGCGGCTGTCGTGATCGAGCACCAGCCGGCTCGGCGCGAACGCGGCGAGGCCGATCGGCGCGCCGTCACCCGCCGGAACGGGTGTGACGTCGACGCCGTTCACCCGCAGATCCGCGGCGTGCAGGAGCTCGACGGCGACGCTCTGCACGGGGGATGAGGCGAAACGCCAGTCGGTGAAGATGCCGCCGATCGCGGGAGCGGGAGCCACGTCGAAGCGCAGGGTCCCCGTCTGATCGCCGTCCGCCCATTCGACCTCGACCGCCGTACCGCCGTCGGCACCCGGTGATGTGCCGACGACGTTCGCGCTGTCGACGGGGCGCAGAGCGGCGCGGACGAGAGCCTGCTCGTCGGTTCCGGTCGGGATGTCGACGCCGGGCGTCTCGAGCAGCGTCGCGAGGTCGCGCCTCTCGATCGCGTCGAGGTAGCGGTCCACGAAACCGGAGGCGCTGTAGATCGTCGAGTTCGCGAGCAGTACCACGCCGACGAAACCGAGGAGGGTGAGGACGAGGCCGGCGATCCACAGTGCGAGCGCCCGTCGCGGCGACGGGGCGCGACGACGCGATCGACGTGCGCGGCGCTCCCCCGGCGTGACGGCGGCATCGGAGCGCAGCGGCGGCGAAGGCGTCGTCATGCCGCAATCCTAGGCAAGCGAGGCCCCTGTCACGGCCTAGTCTGTTGCGGTGCCCGAGCTCTCCGTCGAACAGCGTTCGGTGTTCGAGCTGCTCGAGAACACCACCCGCCACGTCCTCGTCACCGGCCGTGCGGGAACCGGCAAGTCGACCCTGCTCAACCACCTGTCCTGGCACAGCAGCAAGCAGCTGGTGATCTGCGCGCCCACCGGGGTCGCGGCCCTCAACGTGGGCGGTCAGACCATCCACTCCCTCTTCAAGCTGCCGATCGGAGTCATCGCCGATCGCGAGCTCGAACAGGACGCCGACCTGCGGAAGCTGCTCGGCGCTGTCGAGCTGCTCGTGATCGACGAGGTGTCGATGGTGAACGCCGACCTCCTCGATGCCGTCGATCGTGCGCTGCGGCAGGCGCGGGCGCGTCGCGAGCCGTTCGGCGGTGTCCAGGTCGCCCTCTTCGGTGACCCCTTCCAGCTCGCCCCCGTGCCGGGCGATCCGGACGAGCGCGCCTACTTCCGCGACCACTACCGATCGATGTGGTTCTTCGACGCCAAGGTGTGGGATGAGGCGTCCCTCTCGGTCGTCGAACTGCGCGAGATCCATCGCCAGACCGACGCGGAGTTCAAGACGATGCTGACCGCGGTGCGGCACGGCCGCGTGACCGCCGAGATCGCACACCGGCTCAACACCGCGGGCGCCCGTCCGGTGCCGGCGGAGGCGCCGATCACGTTGGCCACGCGCAACGACAGCGTCAACCGCATCAACTCGCGCAGTCTCGAAGCCCTCCCCGGTAAGGCGAAGGCCTCGGTCGCCGAGCTGAACGGCGACTTCGGGGGGCGCACCTTCCCCGCCGACGAGCGGCTCGAGCTGAAGAAGGGTGCGCAGGTGATGTTCCTGCGCAACGACCCGGACGGGCGCTGGGTGAACGGCAGCATCGGCACCGTGGCGCGCATCAAGGACACCGTCGTCGTCGAGATCGACGGCGAGACGCACGAGGTCTATCCCTCCACCTGGGAGCGGCACCGGTACAGCTACGACTCGGGCACGAAGGCGCTGAAGCGCGAAGTCGTCGCCGAGTTCACCCAGTTCCCGCTGCGGCTCGCCTGGGCGGTGACGATCCACAAGTCGCAGGGCAAGACCTACGACGCCGCCGTGATCGACCTCGGCACGCGCGTGTTCTCAGCGGGTCAGACCTATGTCGCGCTGTCGCGGCTGACGAGCATCGACGGTCTGTACCTGACGCGCCCGCTGCGACCGAGCGACATCATCGTCGACCGCGATGTGATCCGCTTCCTCACCGGAGCCGAGAAGGTCGCGATCGAGCGGTCAGCCGACGGCGGCGCTCCGAAATGACCGGTTGTCCGCCAGGTCGGCGAACAGCTCGGTGTTGAAGCGGTAGGCGAGGACGACCTCGTCGATGACCCGCTGCTGCTCGGACGCGTCCCAGCCGACGCTGTCGAGTTGCTCGCGGTAGCGGTCCTTGAACTCGCGCGGCTTGGCGATCTGGTCGAACAGGTAGAAGCCGACACCGTTGGTCTCGAAGCCGAACTGGCGCTGCATGAGGGTGCGGATGATCTGCCCACCGGAAAGGTCGCCGAGGTAGCGGGTGTAGTGGTGGGCGACGAAGCCGCCCGCCCAGTCGTGGCATACCTCTTCGATGCGGGCGACGTACCGCGACGTGGTGGGCAGCGGTGAGATGCGGTCGCGCCAGTCCTCCCCCACGAGGAAGGCGAGATCCTGCTCCAGGGCGGGAAGCCGGGTGAGTTCGCGCGCGATGAAGTGGCGCGCGACCGGGTCGTCGGCCATCGCGTGGGCTGCCGATTCGATGGCCTCGTAGATGAAGTAGTGCTGTTCGACGAGAGCGACGTAGTCGTCGCGGCTGCCCTTGCCCGCCATGAGGTCGGTCATGAAGCCGGCCCCTTCGCTCGACGAATGGTCGGTGCGGGTTCGCTCGCGCAGTGCTTGCGAGAAGGGCAGGACGCTCACCGGGACTCCTTGATGGTTAGGTGAGCCTAAGCTTAGGGGTCAGTGCCCCGGATGGTCGACCTCGATTTCGAGACTCGGCGCCTGATGCGAGTGGGGTCCGTTGCTCGCCGCGATACCCGCCGCGGTCTGGCCGAGCGCCGGCAAGGTGATGGCTGCCATCGCGAAGGCGCCCGCGACGAAGCCGAGGACGAGGCGACCGGCGGCGGGGGAGTCGGCGGTCTTTCGTGCGGTGCCGCGGCGACGTTCGAGGGCCACGGCGATCGTTGCGATCAGGTCGAGCAGCGTGCCGGCGGCAAGAGCGATCGGCGGGATCTGCGCCGAGTCGACGCCGGCGGCGATGCCCGAACCCCACACGACGATCGGCGCGAGGGTGAACAGGGGAGCAGCGGCACTGAGGACGTAGCGCCCGCGGGCCAGGGTGACCACGGCCCAGACGAGTTCCGCCGCACCGAGCACCGCGAAGGCCGCGAGGAGGGGGACCGGCGCCGCCGCCGCGACGGCGAGGTGGATGAGGCCGGCGCCGAAGACGGCCATGGCGACCCAGGTGCGGAACAGCTGGCGCATGTCGCCTCCTTCGATTCGTGGGACGGCGGCGGAGCCTTCTCGGCCCCGCCGCCGTGACCGGGTCCGAGCGAGGCTCGACCCGGATGGCGAGGGATCAGGCGTGCGCGACGCCGCCCGCGGTGGACTTGTCCGCGCCGAGCGCCACGCCACCCAGGATGACAGCGCTGCCGAGGTGCAGGAAGTGGTCGGGCAGGTTCAGGGCGAGGAGGTTCGCCGGGGTGTCGACGATGAAGAACCCGACGATACCGAGCAGCAGGTAGGCCGCACCGACGACGCCGTTGACGGTCTTGGCGGCCGCCACGTTGCTGAGTCCGGCGATCAGGAGCGCCGCACCGATCAGCAGGTGTGCGGTGTTGTGCAGGTGGTTGATCTGGAAGATGCCGAGCAGCAGGGGACCGTCGGTGGAGATGAATCCGGTGTTGCCGCCCGCGACGAGGTAGCCGAGCAGGCCGACCAGCAGGTAGACCGCTCCGAAGGCCGTGGCGACGATGCGGTTGGGCGAATGGGTCAGGGACGTGCGGACGGTGCTCGTGGCTGTTCCTCCATCGATGAAGGCGCGACCAGGTGCCGCGTCTCTTGGTGTTCGTGAAGGCGACGCTAATGGTTTGGTCAGGACCGATCGTGCCAGCCGGGCCGGCTCACAGCCGACTTACCGAGCAATGCCAGAAAACCGCTGACACACCTCACTTTATGTCAGCTGATCAGGGCTTCTTCGTGCAGGAGCACGATCTCCCGACGGATCTCGGCGCGTTTGGTGATCGGAGTGGACCACGCGACCCGCAACTCGCGTTCGCCCTTCGGAGTCGTGACCACCCAGGTGCCCGCCTCGCCGTCGATCCTCGTCATACGAGCCCGAGAGGCGTCGGGCGCGCCGTTGGCGCGGACGATCACCAGGCTGTCGTCGTTGTGGTCGTCGTTCATATGGCGGAGTACCGCGGTCACGACGTCGTCGGGGAAGGTGTGCACGCAGGTGAGGATAGCGGGCGAGCGGACGGCCGGGACTGGCCTCTACAATGGGAGGCGCTCCGCACGGCGGAGTGCGCGGATGTAGTTCAATGGCAGAACTTCAGCTTCCCAAGCTGATAGCGCGGGTTCGATTCCCGTCATCCGCTCCACAACACGGACCTCCCCTGCCCTTGCATTCGTCGAGACGGCACTAGTCTTTCGTCGCCCGCCGGTTCCGGGGGTGGCAGGGAGGCCGCATGCAGTCCGTCGTGTACGTCAGCACCGCCGTCACTGCGTTCTCGGACGCGCAGCTTCAGGCGCTCCTGACGACGAGTCGGAGCAACAACTCGGCCCTCGGCCTCACCGGCCTGCTGGTCTACAAGGACGGCCAGTTCATGCAGGCTCTCGAAGGGCCCGATGGCGCAGTGCGGGAGCGGCTCGCTGTCATCGCCGCGGACCGGCGACATGGCGGTGTGACACCGGTGCTCGAACGGACGATCGCACGCCGCGAGTTCGCCGATTGGACGATGGGCTTTCGATCGGTGACGGATGCCGACCTCCGTGACATCCCCGGCTTCGATGACGTCTTCGGCACGAGCAGGAGCGGGATCGGGCGCTGGGGGACCGTTTCCCGCGCCCGGTGGCTCCTCGACTGGTTCCGCGACCACTGACGGACCGCGGGCGGAGGTATCAAGGGCCGCACCTCCTAGCATGACCCGATCGTGTTCGCTGCTGTGAGCGGATATCGCTCCGGGCCGCTGCGTGCCGGGTTAGCGTCATCGGCATGGAAGCGGTCTTCGTTCACGGCGCACTCGTTCGAGACGGCGAGTGGTGGTGGCGGCCTGTCGCGGAGCTGCTCTTCGAGCGCACCGGCATCCGCAGTCGAGCGGTCGAGCTGCCGTCCTGCGGCGAGGGCGATCAGGCCGACGTGCAGGCCGGCCTGATCGCCGACGCGGAGGCGCTCCGTTCGGTGCTCGACGCCGTCGACCGTGCCGTCGTCGTCGGTCACTCCTACGGCGGCACCGTCATCGCCGAAGCAGGGCACCACCCGGCCGTCGCCGGCGTGCTCCTCATCTCCTCCTACCTGCCCGAACTCGGGGAGACCCAGGCCGGCATCATGAGCGCCGAGCCGGATCCGGTGACGATCGCCGATGCGGGCGGTGGCAGGCTCGCGGTCGCGGGATACGACTCGGCCGGGTTCGCCGCCCGCTTCCTGCACGACGCCGACCCCGAGATCCAGCGCGAGGGCTGGAGCCGTGTGACCGCCCAGTCGGCAGCGGCGTTCGTCACGCCGACCAGTCGAGAAGGGTGGAGGGCGTCCCCTCCACCTACCTCGTCTGCGCGGACGACCGCAGCACCTCGATCGAGCTGCAGCGCTTCCATGCCGCGAAGGCGACGCGCGCGGTCGAGCTCCCCACCGGCCATCACCCCTTCCTCTCCCGGCCCGACCTCGTGGTCGCCCAGATCGAGGCCATGCTCGTCCGATGAGCCGGTTCCGCACGGGTCCGCTGTGAGCGGAACGACGCGGCACCGAGCCCCTCAGTCCTGTTGAGTGGGGGAGTGAGCCGATCGCCGTCCGACGCCGACCCCACGCCATCGGGAAAGCCGGCGGCGGGTCCGCTGTGGCGCGAAGTCCTCGGCGCTGAGCTGCGCGGTCTTCGCCGCGCGCGAGGAGAGACGCTGGCCGCTGTCGGACAGAGGGCCGGTGTCTCAGCCCAGTACCTGTCGGAGCTCGAGCGGGGCGTGAAGGAGCCCTCGAGCGAGATCGTCGGCGCCCTCGCCGCTTCGCTCGACCGGTCGCTCCTCGACCTCGCCCTCGGCGCCGCCGCTCGGCTGTCCTCCAGTGCCGCTGCGCTCTCGACCAAGGGAGAGGTGGCGCTCGCCGCCTGACACCGCCGCCCGATACAGTGGCCCTCGTGCTGCTCTCGGACCGCGATATCCGTGCCCAGATCGAATCCGGTCGCATCGGACTCGAGCCGTATTCGCCCGAGTTGCTGCAGCCGTCGAGCTTCGATGTGCGAATCGACCGGTATTTCCGGCTGTTCGACAACCACAAGTACCCCTTCATCGACCCCGCCGAGGATCAGCCCGAGCTGACCCGGCTCGTCGAGGCGAAGTCGGATCAGGCCTTCATCCTTCATCCGGGGGAATTCGTGCTCGGGTCGACCTTCGAGCGGGTCACGTTGCCCGACGACGTCGCCGCCCGCCTCGAGGGCAAGAGCTCGCTCGGCCGTCTCGGCCTGCTGACCCATTCGACCGCGGGGTTCATCGATCCCGGCTTCTCCGGTCACGTCACCCTCGAACTGAGCAACGTGGCGACCCTGCCCATCAAGCTGTGGCCCGGCATGAAGATCGGCCAGCTCTGCTTCTTCCAGCTGAGCAGCCCCGCCGAGCAGCCGTACGGCTCCGCCGGCTACCAGTCGCGGTATCACGGCCAGCGGGGGCCGACCGCGTCGCGGTCCTTCCAGAACTTCCACCGCACCGACGTCACCGTCACGGACGCGGGCAGCCCTGGCGCCTGATCTCCGGTACCCCTACTCGCGGGCGAGCGCCTCGGCCGCTGCCAGTTCGGGGAACTGCAACGCCAGCCATGGGCTGAACGCGAACGTCGCGGCGGCGACCACGGGCGCGAACTCGCGCTCGTCGACCCACTCGTAATCCATCACCTCGAGGTGGTTCGGCGAGAGCGGGGTGGCGATCCGGGCGCGATACACCGGGCAGACCTCGTTCTCGACGACGCCGCTCGCGTCGACCGCCCGGTAGCGGAAGTCGGGGAGAACGAGTCGGAGGTCCTCGAGTTCGATGCCGAGTTCGTCGCGTCCACGCCGCCGGACGGCGTCCTCCATGGCCTCGTCCGGTCCCGGATGACCGCAGAAGGAGTTCGTCCACACACCGGGCCAGGTGCGCTTGTGCAGGGCGCGCCGGGTGACCAGCAGCCGGCCCTCCGCATCGCTCACATGGCAGGAGAACGCGAGGTGCAGCGGGGTCGCGTCGTCGTGCACCGACGCCTTCGGTGCGATGCCGATCGGGGAGCCCGCCGCATCAAGCAGAACGACTTGCTCGTCGCTCTCAGTTCTCGTCATCTCGCCTGTGTAACACTGACCGCTGTGAATGCCTCACGCCGACCATCGACGCCAGGCGACGCGCGACTCGACGTCGAGGGCGCAGCGGCCGTTGACGCCGTGTTGAGCGACTACTTCAGCCTATCCGCCCGCCGAGCCGGACGGATCGGCGACTCCTATGCAGCACTCTGGCGTCGGCTCGAGTCGAGCGCCAGCGGGGGCAAGCGGTTCCGGCCGCGGCTCGTGCTCTCCGCCTATCAGGCGTACGGGGGCGACGACCTCGCCGCGGCGGCGCACGTCGGCGCTGCGTTCGAACTGCTGCACACCGCGCTCATCGTCCACGACGACGTCATCGACCGGGACTTCACGCGGCGCGGGTTGCCGAACGTCTCGGGCAGCTACCGCGACATCGCCACCACCGCGGGCATCCCCATCCCGGCGGCCGAGCATCGCGGTCAATCGGCCGCCGTCATCGCCGGCGACCTCGCGCTGACCGGGGCATTCCGCATCGTCGAAGGAGCCGGCCTCGCCTCCGACGTGCGCGACGCGGTGCTCGAACAGCTCGACGAGGCCGTGTTCGCCTCCGCCGCCGGGGAGCTGGCCGATGTCGACTTCTCCATGGTCGCGGAGCCGCCCACGGTCGATCAGGTCGTCGCCATGTGCCGGCTGAAGACCGCCGTCTACACCTTCGAGACCCCGCTCAAGGCCGGTGCGGTGCTCGCCGGAGCCCCGGCCCACGACCTCACCCTGCTCGGACGGTTCGGCTGCGAGATCGGCATCGCCTACCAGGCGATGGACGACCTCCTCGGCCTCTTCGGCGATGAGCGCGCGACCGGCAAGTCGACGCTCGGAGATCTCCGCGAAGGCAAGAGCAGCCTCCCCATTGCGTTCGCGGCAGCCAGCCCGCACTGGGCCGAACTGACGCCGTTCCTCGGCAAGCCCGATCTGAGCGACGCCGAGGCGCAGACCGCCCGCGAGCTGCTGATCGCCAGCGGTGCCGACACGCACACCCGCGCCCTCGCCTCACGTCACGCGGCCGCGGCGGTCGCGCTGCTCGACGAGCTGCCCTCCGCCGTGGCGCCGCTGCTTCGCCCCTTCGCGGCGCAGGCGCTGGAGCGCGACCGGTGACCGCCGAGACCGGCAGCGAACTGTATCTCTCCGCCGCCGAAGCCGCTGCCCGCGTCGTCATCGGCCGGTACTCGACGTCCTTCGGTGCCGCCTCGCGGCTGCTCGGACGGGAGGAACGCCGCCACGTCGCCAACATCTACGCGCTGGTGCGGGTCGCCGACGAGATCGTCGACGGGGTCGCCGCCGAGGCCGGCCTGTCGACGGACGAGGTGGGGGAGCGGCTCGACGAGCTCGAACGGGAACTCGATCGCGCGCTCGACACGGGCTACAGCACCGACCTCGTCGTGCACGCATTCGCCGCGACCGCTCGGCGGGTCGGCTTCGGCCGGAACTACACCGCGCCGTTCTTCCGCTCCATGCGCTCGGATCTGGTGCGCGCCGAGCACGACGACGCGAGCTTCAACGATTACGTCTACGGCTCGGCCGAGGTCGTCGGACTGATGTGCCTCGCCGCATTCCTCGATGGGCATAACCCGTCGAAGGCTCAGCGCGCCCGGTTCGAGAGCGGCGCGCGAGCCTTGGGCGCCGCCTTCCAGAAGGTCAACTTCCTGCGCGATCTCGCCGCCGACTACTCGCGGCTCGGGCGGAGCTACTTCCCCGGCATCGACGTGCCGCGTCTCGACGAGGCCGACAAGGCTCGCCTGCTCGACGACCTCGACGCCGATCTCGCTCAAGCGGCCGCGGTGATCCCGCAGCTCCCACGGGGGAGCAGACGCGCGGTCGCCGCCGCTCACGGGCTCTTCGCCGCTCTGTCACGCCGGATAGCGGACACGCCGGCGGCGCGGCTGCGGACGACGCGGATCAGCGTGCCGACCGCCGTGAAGCTGAAGATCGTCGCTCGCGCGGCGGCGACGGGGAGGTCCGAGTGAAGCGGCTAGCGGTCATCGGCGGGGGGATCAGCGGGATCGCGACCGCGGCGCTCATGGCACGCCGCGGCTACGACGTGACACTGTTCGAGGCACGCGACCAGCTGGGCGGCCGTGCGGGCCTCTGGGAGAAGGACGGGTTCCGCTTCGACACCGGGCCGTCCTGGTACCTGATGCCCGAAGTGTTCGACCACTTCTTCAAGCTCCTCGGCACCGATGCCGCGAGCGAGCTCGACCTCGACCGACTCGATCCCGGCTACCGGGTGTTCTTCCCGCCCTCATCCGACGGGCGGCACGGGCCTGTCGACATCGCGGCGGACCGTCAGCGCAACATCGACCTGTTCGAGAGCCTCGAGCCCGGCGCGGGTCGCGCGCTCGAGCGCTACCTCGACTCCGCAGGGCTCACCTACCGACTCGCGAAGGAACGCTTCCTGTACAGCACCTTCGCCGACCTCCGACCCGTCTTCGCCCGCGGCATCCTCCGTCATGGAGCCCGCCTGGCCCGACTGCTGCTGCAGCCGCTCGACCCGTTCATCCGCTCGAGCTTCGCGAATGAGCGCATCCGCCGGATCCTCGGCTACCCCGCGGTCTTCCTCGGAGGCTCACCCTTCGATGTGCCGAGCATGTACCACCTCATGAGCTCGCTCGACCTCGAAGGCGGCGTGCTCTACCCGCAGGGCGGGCTGCACACCGTCATCGACGCCATCGAAGGGGTGGCGCTCGCCGAAGGGGTCACCATCCGCACCGGATCGCCGGTAACCCGGATCGTCACCAAACCCGTCGGCGGCGGAAAGCCGAGCGTGGTCGGCGTCGAGTACCGGGACGAGAACGGCGACACGGTGCTGCACTCCGCCGGCACCGTCGTCGCCGCGTGCGATCTGCAGGCGGCCGAGACCGGCCTGCTTTCCTCCGACCTGCAGACCTACCCGCAGTCGTGGTGGGACAAGCGCACCCCCGGGCCGGGCGCCGTGCTCGTCTACCTCGGTGTGAAGGGCGAACTCCCGCAGCTGCAGCACCACAACCTGCTCTTCGTCGACGACTGGCGCGGCAACTTCGAGTCGATCTTCGGCGCGGACGCGTCCATTCCCGATCCGGCATCCATTTACGTCTGCAAGCCGAGCGCCACCGATGCATCGGTCGCGCCCGAAGGCCACGAGAACGTCTTCATCCTCGTTCCGGTCCCCGCCGACCCCGAGCTCGGCGCGGGCGGCTACGACGGCGACGGCTCCCGCACCATCGAAGACGCCGCCGATCGGGCCATCGCCCAGTTGGCGGAGTGGTCGGGCGTCCCGGATCTCGCCGACCGGGTCGTCGTGCGACGCACGATGGGACCCGCCGACCTCGAAGCCGATCTCGGGGCGTGGATGGGCTCGGCGCTCGGACCCGCTCACACGCTGCGGCAGAGCGCGTTCTTCCGGGCAGGCAACGTCAGCAAGCGGGTCGACGGTCTGTACTACGCGGGCGGGTCGACGATCCCGGGGATCGGTCTGCCCATGTGCCTCATCAGCGCGGAACTGGTCGTCAAACGCGTCGCCGGCGACGTGAGCGCGGGTCCTCTGCCGGAGCCGTTGGAGGCCGCGCCGTGGGGCTGATCTACCTCGCCGCCCTCGCCGTCTCGCTCACCGGCATGGTGGTGCTCGACCGCCGCTTCCGGCTCTTCTTCTGGCGCGACGCCAGGAGGGCGAGCATCGTCTTCGTCGCAGGGCTCGCGTTCTTCCTCGTCTGGGATCTCGTCGGCATCGGGGCCGGCGTGTTCTTCCGTGGAGAGACGGAGGTGCTGACCGGGATCCTCGTCGGCCCCGAGCTGCCGCTCGAGGAGTTGTTCTTCCTGTCGCTGCTCATCTACTCGGCGATGGATGTCTTCGGCGCGGTCACCCGCCGTGCAGAGGAGGCGTAGATGACGTATCTCCTCGTGAACCTGCCGTTCCTCGGCGCGGTCGCCGCCGCGGTGGTGGCGGTGGCCCTCCGGAGGCGCGGAGGTCGGGTGATCGCGGGCGCGTTCCTCGTGACGCTGGCGGCGCTGCTGCTGCTCACGGCCGTGTTCGACAACGTCATCATCGGGCTCGGCATCGTCGCGTACGACTCGTCGACGACGAGTGGTATCACCATCGGGGTGGCCCCGATCGAGGACTTCGCCTACGCGGTGGCGGCGGCTCTCGGCCTCCCGGCGCTCTGGCTGCTGCTGCCGCCGACGAAGCGCCGCCCGACGGGGGAGCGGGCGTGATCCGACAGCTCTTCGTCTCGTCCCGGCCGCTGTCGTGGGTGAACACCGCGTTCCCGTTCGCCGCCGCCTACCTGCTCGCGGCGGGGCGCATCGATGTCGCCCTGGTGCTCGGAACCCTCTACTTCCTCGTCCCGTACAACCTCGCGATGTACGGCATCAACGACGTGTTCGACTACGAGTCCGACCTGCGCAACCCGCGGAAGGGCGGCGTGGAGGGGGCGGTGCTCGACCGCAGCCTCCACCGCACCACCCTTGTCGCCGTCGTCGTCACGAACGTCCCGTTCATCATCGCGTTGGTCCTCCTCGGGTCCGTGGCGTCCTGGGTGATCCTCGCGGTCAGCCTGTTCGCGGTGGTCGCCTACAGCGCCCCGGTGCTCCGCTTCAAGGAGCGCCCGTTCCTCGACTCGATCACCTCGAGCACCCACTTCGTCTCCCCGGCCGTCTACGGGCTCGTGCTCGCCGGTGCCGCAGTCGACGGTCCGCTCCTGGCACTGCTCGCCGCCTACTTCCTCTGGGGCATGGCGTCGCACGCGTTCGGTGCCGTGCAGGACGTCATCGCGGACCGCGAGGCGGGCATCGGATCGATCGCCACCGCCCTCGGCGCCCGCACCACCGTGCGGTTGGCGTTCGCCGGCTACCTGCTCGCAGGGGTGCTGCTGCTGTTCGCCGACTGGCCGGGACCGCTGGCCGCGGCGCTCGTGCTGCCGTACGCCGCGATGACGGCGCCGTTCCTGCGCATCACCGACGAGCGATCGGAAGACGCCAACAGCGGGTGGCGACGCTTTCTCGCCATCAACTTCGTCGTCGGCTTCCTCGTCACCATGCTCCTGATCTGGTACTCCTTCCTGCGCTGATCCGATCCGCAGGCGGGCCGCCGAGATGTTCGCTGACCGAACACTTCCGAGCCTTCTGGCCCTTTTCGCCCCCCGTACTGGGATTTATCCCGCCCGACCCCTGCACTGTTGACTGACTCTGCTCGCGCGACGTGGGGGAAACATGTCGCGCGACGGGGGGATCGCGCGCGGTGCATCGCATCGCGTCGCTCGCGTGCGTCCTCTTCGTGGCATCAGACGAATGGGGAGTACATCGTGAACAGGTCCGATCGGACTCGCGCGACCGCAGAACGCAAGGGACTGCGGCGCGGCCGGGGTCTGGTGACGGGAGTGGCCGTCGGCGCGGTGACCGCCGTGCTCGCAGCTCTCCTGCCCGCGATGCCCGCCACGGCGGCGGGGTCGGTGGGCATCACGGTCGATGTGTCCCGTCCGCAGGTCGCGATCGTGACGGTCACCGACAGCATCGGCGTCTCGACGGCGACGGTGCGTGCGGCGAACTCGAGCGGCGGCAGTACCACCGCCTCGTGCACGCCGGGTTCCACCTGGACGAGCTGCACCCTCGCGCTTCCGCTGAACAGCAGCGGCTCTCACACCTTCACGGCGACGACCGTCAACGGCACCGCCTCGGTCGTGTACACCGTCGCCGCGTTCTCGCCGACGGCCACCGCCGGTCCCGACGGCAGCGTGACCCTCGACTTCCCGAGCCCGTCCGGTTCGAGCACGGTGTACTCCTACAGCGTCTACGCGACCGACGGTTCCATGGACACGGCCGACTTCACCGGCACCACTTCGTCCAGCTCTCTGGTGCTACCGAAGTCGCGCTTCCGCTCGGACGTCGGCTACATCTTCACGGCCTCGTACAGCACCAGCATCCCGCAGGGCCGCGTCACGAGCGGTACGACCGTGTTCGGCGCGGTGGTTCCGATCTATCCGGCTCCCGAGAACTTCTCGATCACCCTGCCGAACAACAACATCTCGCTGCACATGACCCTGCCCGGAAACCGCCCAACGGACATGGGGCTGCGGATCCGCTACCGGGTTCAGGGCACCTCCACCTGGAACGTCGTCGACACCTCGTCGACATCCGGCTTCATCGGCACCGTCACGGGCGGATCCGTCTACGAGTTCACCGTCACGACGCTGAATCGGGTCGGAGGAGTGAGCTATGAGCACAGCACCACCGGCGTGGTGCTGGCGTCGCCGTTCGGCCCGCCGTCAGCACCGAGCCTCTCCGCGCTGGCCGCGGGGAACCGATCGCTCGCCGTAGATGCCACGTACCCGACCGCCGCGCTCGCACCGAGCATCGCCGCCGACGCCGAATGGCAGATCGGTTCATCGTCCACTCAGGGCGGCCCGATCACGTGGACGACGGTGGCGCCGTCGGTAGCCGCCGGCCGCTACACCTTCGGCAACCTCGTCGCCGGCACGTATTACTCGGTGCAGACCCGCGCAAAGAACGAAGCCGGAACCAGCTCTTGGGTCCCGCTCACCCTTCCGGACCGGATGACGGGGTCGCCGCTCGACCCGACCATCCGCGGGATCAGCCAGATCCCCGGCGGCCTCTCGGCCGACATCACCGTCCCCTCGGCCACCGGCGCCGAATCCACGGGGCTGTCCTGGCAGATCGCCCGGGTCACGGGCGGCGTCACGGGCGCCTGGACCGCGGCGACGCCGACCCGGGTCGGCGGACGCTACGAGTTCCGGGGCCTCGTCGCCGGAGGCGACTACGTCATCCAGGTCCAGTCCTTCAATGCGACCGGGCCGTCGAACTGGGTGCAGAGCGGACTCAATCGGGCGATCGTCGCCCCGGTCGCGCCGAGTATCACCGGCGCGACGGTCGCGGACCGCTCGGTCACGCTCGGTTTCACCTCGGCCTCCTCGACCGGCGCTCCGGTCGACGGCGCGCTGCAGTGGGAGTACGCGCCCGCCGGGTCGGGAAACTGGACTCCCGCCTCGGTCACCGCGGGTCAGACCGCGGGTACCGTCGTGGTCGGCGGTCTCACCAACGGGACCGCCTACGACTTCCGTGTCGTCGCGCGCAATGCGGTCGGAACGTCACCGAGCGCGACCCGCGGCCCGGTGACTCCGATCGCGGTGCCGGATGCTCCGACGTTCGGGGCCTACGACGAGGGCGACGACAGCCTGTCGGTCCACGTCGATCGACCGACCACCGCCGCGAAGCCCGTGACGAACACCAGCTGGGAGATCGCGGTCGTCACCGACGGTGTCCTCGGCGCCTGGACCGCCGCGACGCCGACCATCTCCGGCTCCACCGTCACCTTCGGGAGCCTCACCCAGGGACAGATGTACCGCGTGCGGGTGCAGACGGCCAACGCCGCGGGAGTCAGCGGCTGGGTGTCGTCGACGGACATGCGCCTCACCGGAGTGCCCGCCGCCCCCGTCCTCGTCGCCTCGGCCTTCGGAAACGGCTGGATCGAGATCGACGCGACCTTCCCCAGCTCCGCTCTGCGGCCGAGCAACGCGGCGGCGGCCGTGTGGGAGTACGCCGTCGACGGCACCTCGTCGTGGTCGAGTGCCCCCGTCGCGCTCGTCGCCCCTGGCCGGTACCGGCTGTCCGGACTCGAGAACGGCACCCTTTACCGGGTCCGTGCCAAGGCGGTCAACGCCAACGGCTCGAGCGCCTGGACGACGACGGCGGCGACCGCTCCGTCCGCCGGACCCCGGACCCCGGTGCTCGGCAGGATCGTGATCGGCGATCGCACTCTCACCGTCTCCGTCGAGACGACCGCCGCAGCCCCCTACGGGTTCGCCTGGGAGACGAGCACCGACGGCGGGTCGACATGGATCCCGGCCACGGCCACGGGCAGCGGCCCGTACGTCCTCGGCGGTCTCACCAACGGTCGCGACCACCTGATCCGGGTCCGGGTGACCGACGCGACAGGCACGAGTGGGTGGATCACCAGCGACGTCGTGCGCCCCGTGGCCATCCCCGCCGTTCCGACGCACAGCGTCAGCCAGATCGACTCCGGCCTGCGTATCACGGTGGCCGCGCCCACCGATCCGGCCCGCCCCGCCGACTACTACATCGTCAGCGTGCGTCCCGAAGAGACCTACGCCACCGCCGGTCCGTGGACGACGGTCCGCGCGAATTGGGGCGGCGGCACCCTCGATCTCGGCGCCGGAGACGGCCTCGAGCTCGGCGTGCCCTACCGGGTCGACGTGCGCGCCGTGAACGCGTCCGGACCGAGCGGCGCGCTCGGCGCCAACACGCTCGGAACCACAACGGTCATCACCGCGCCGGCCGCGCCGACGGGAACCGTGAAGGCGGTCGCCTCCGACTCCATCGATGTCGAGGTCGCCGTCCCGAGCACGGCCGCGCGTCCCGCGTCGACCGTCTCCTGGCAGGTGTCGATGAACGGCGGACTGAGCTGGCAGGCCAAGACGGCCACCTTCGTTTCGGCCGGCGTGTACCGGCTAGGAGGATTGTCCACCGGGTATCCGTACCTGATACGCGCCACGTCGTCGAACCCGGTGAGCCCCGCGGGAATCTCGACGGTGTTCGGACCCGCGACACCCGTCAACCGCCCCATCCCGCCGACCCTCGGCGCCCCTGCTTCGACCGCCGCCGGAGTGGCTCTGCGCCTCACGACGACGAGCGTCGCGTCGGCACCGACCGCGTCGGTCGAATGGCAGCTCTCGCGTCGCGTCGCGGGCGCGTGGACGAGCTGGGCGTCCGTCTCGCCGACACTCACCGATGGCGTCGTCACCTTCTCCGGACTGGAGTCGGGCGGCGAGTACCGAGTGCAGGCGCGGTCGGTCAACCCGGCCGGCACCAGCAGTTGGGTCATCTCGTCCGCCGTCGCCGCGGGAGGCGCCCCTGCCGTTCCGACGCTGTCCGCGCTCACCCCGCGCGACGGCGCAGTCGAGCTGACCGCCGACTTCCCGGTCACCGCAGGCCGACCGAGCCTCGCCGCCGACGCGATCTGGGAGATCGCCGTCGCGGGACCGATCCCCGAGTGGACCCCCGCCGATTCGACCTCGCTCGGCGGCGGAGTCTTCCGCATCGACGGTCTCGAGAACGGCACCGACTACCGAGTGCGCGTCACCGCGAGCAACGCGTTCGGCGAGACGACCGTCGTGAGCACCTCGATCCGCCCGATCGCGGCACCGGTGACACCGGCCATCACGTCGTCGCGAGTGATCGCGGGCGGAATCTCCGTCGCCGTCGACCTCGGCTCGACCACCGCGGCTCCCGTCACCGACCTCGCGTGGGAGCTCGTGGAGATCACCTACTCTCCCGCGACCGCCGGTGTCCCCGGCGCCTCGGACTCCGACGTGCCGCCCTCGCAAAATCTTCTGACCGGAGGTGCGACGCCCGTGCGGTGGTGGACTTCCTCCGCCGGTGTCCCGGTCGCCGTCACACCCGAGCAGCTCGACGGGCGATACGTGGTGCGCGGCCTCTCCGCCGGATCGAGCTACGTGCTGCGCGTCCGTACGAGCAACACGTCTGGCGCCTCGGGGTGGGCGGTCAGCGACACGGTCACCCCGATCGACGCCCCGCTCGCGCCCGAGTTCGTGGTCGCCGCCGGTCGCGACGGCTCGCTGGTCACCGCCCTCGGAGCGACCTCGACCCGCGCCAATCCCGTCGACTCGCTCGACTGGCAGGTGTCGGAGGTCGCGGGTTCGCGCGCTGGAGCGTGGAGGCCCGCCACGGTGACCGAGCTCGGCTCCGTCTCGGTCGGAGAGGGAGGCTCGGCCCGGACCGTACCGGACGCGTACCGCATCGACGGGCTCGACAACGGAACCGCGTACCAGTTGCAGGTCCGGGCGCGCAACGCCGCGGGCGTCAGCCCGTGGGCGGCGTGGAACGGCACTCTCACCCCGTCGGCGACCGCTGCGGCCGACCCGATCCCGGCCGACCCGAATCCTCCCGCGACCGATCCCGACACCGACGGCGACGGGGTACCCAACTCCATCGACCCGGACGTCGACGGCGACGGCATCCCGAACGCGACCGACCCCGATGTGGACGGCGACGGTATCGCGAACGTCTTCGACCCGGATGTTGACGGTGACGGCATCCCGAACGGGTCGGACCCCGACGCCGACGGCGACCGCCTGCCGAACGGCAGCGATGCCACTCCGAACGGCATCGGCACCCTCGAGGACATCGACGGTGACGGCGTCCGCAACGAGGACGACCCGGACATGGACGGCGACGGGGTCGCGAATGTGTCGGATCCCGACATCGACGGTGACGGGATCCCGAACGCCACCGACCCGACGCCCGCCGGTCCGGGCTCGCAGCCGGGGGACACCGGCGTCGGCACGGCTGACGACATCGACGGCGACGGCATCCCGAACGGGGTCGACCCTGATGTGGACGGCGACGGTATCGCGAACGTCTTCGACCCGGATGTGGACGGTGACGGCATCCCGAACGGGTCGGACCCCGACGCGGACGGCGACCGCCTGCCGAACGGCAGCGATGCCACTCCGAACGGTATCGGCACCCTCGAGGACATCGACGGTGACGGCGTCCGCAACGAGGACGACTCCGACATGGACGGCGACGGGGTCGCGAACGTGTCGGACCCCGACATCGATGGCGACGGCGTCCCGAACGCGGACGACGACACTCCGGCCGGGCCGGGCTCGCAGCCGGGCAACACCGGCGTCGGGACCTTCGACGACATCGATGGCGACGGGATCCCCAACGCCATCGACCCCGATGTCGACGGCGACGGTATCGCGAACGTCTTCGACCCGGATGTGGACGGTGACGGCATCCCGAATGGGTCGGACCCCGACGCTGACGGCGATGGGACGGCGAGCGGGGTCGATTCGACGCCGAACGGCATCGGCACGCTCGAGGACATCGACGGTGACGGGGTCCGCAACGAGGACGACCCGGACATGGATGGCGACGGCGTAGCGAACGTGTCGGACCCCGACATCGACGGCGACGGCGTCCCGAACGCCACCGATTCGACGCCCGCGGGCCCCGGATCGAGCCCGGGAGACACCGGCGTCGGCACGGCAGACGACATCGACGGTGACGGCATCCCGAACGCGACCGACCCCGATGTGGACGGCGACGGTATCGCGAACGTCTTCGACCCGGATGTGGACGGGGACGGCATCCCGAACGGGTCGGACCCCGACGCCGATGGCGATGGAACGGCCAACGGCTCCGATGGCACCCCGCTTGGTATCGGCACCGCCGAGGACATCGACGGTGACGGCATCCGCAATGAGGACGACCCGGACATGGACGGTGACGGAATCGCGAACGTGTCGGATCCCGACATCGACGGCGACGGAATCCCCAACGCCGCCGATCCCACCCCGGCAGGGCCCGGAACGGGACCCGGCAGCACCGGGCCCGGACGTCCCGGCGATATCGACGGCGACGGCATCCCCGATCAGATCGACGACGACATCGACGGTGACGGCGTTCCGAACGGTCTCGACCCGGACGTGGATGGTGACGGTATTCCGAACGGTCTCGACCCGGACGTGGATGGCGATGGCATTCCGAACGGTCTCGACCCGGACGTGGATGGCGATGGCATTCCGAACGGTCTCGACCCGGACGTGGATGGCGATGGCATTCCGAACGGTCTCGACCCCGATGTCGATGGCGACGGCGTGCCGAACGCCTCCGACCCCGATGTGGACGGTGACGGTGTTCCGAACGGCTCGGATCCCGACGTGGACGGTGACGGCATCGCCAACGTCTTCGACCCCGACGTCGACGGCGATGGACTGCCGAACGGGTCGGATCCCGACATCGACGGCGACGGAATCCCGAACGCCGACGACACCACTCCGCGCGGCATCGGTACCGAGCAGGACATCGACGGCGACGGTGTCCCCAACGAGGACGACACCGACATCGACGGCGACGGGCGCAACAACTCGAGCGACGATGACATCGACGGCGACGGTATCCCCAACGACCAGGACGGCACTCCGGCCGGCCCCGGAACCCAGCCCGGAGACACCGGAGCGGGCACCGACACCGACACCGACGGCGACGGCATCCCCAACGGGTCCGACCCGGATGTGGACGGTGACGGCATCCCCAACGGGCAGGACCCCGACGTGGACGGTGACGGCATCCCCAACGGTCTCGACCCCGATGTGGACGGTGACGGCATCCCCAACGGGTCCGACCCCGATATCGACGGCGACGGCATCCCGAACGGGTCGGACCCCGACGTGGACGGTGACGGCATCGCGAACGTGTTCGACCCGGACATCGACGGCGACGGGATCCCGAACGGAACCGACACCGACCGTGACGGCGACGGCGTCCCCAACGGCCTCGACCCGACCCCGAATGGGATCGGCACCATCGACGACATCGACGGTGACGGCATCCCGAACGATCGGGACGGTGACATCGACGGTGACGGCATCCCGAACGACCGGGACGGAGACATCGATGGTGACGGCGTCCCGAACGAGCGGGACTCGGACATGGACGGCGACGGGGTGCCGAACTTCAGCGACCCCAGCCCGGCGGGACCCGTCCGCGACCTGCCACTGCCTCAGGGCGGCGGCGGTCGGCCGGGCGGACCCTCCGAGGGGGCCGGAACGCCGGGGACCGCATCGCGGCCCGCAGGCCAGGGCCCTGCGGGGTCCGGCATCGCGGTCGACGGGGCTCCCGCGTCCGACACGGACGACGCGGACACATCGACGTCGGACACCGGCGTGACCGAACGCATCCTGGCCTCGGAGGAGGATGACGCGGCGGCCTCGGCCGGGGCCGAAGCAGAGGGCGAGCGGACGATCGCCTCGCCCACCATCACCCTCGTGCTGTCCGGAGGCGCCCTGCTGCTTCTCCTCCTGGCAGGGATCTGGCTGCTGATCGCTCGACAGCGACGGAAGGAGCAGGGCGCCGACTAGGACGCGTCCATGACACGAAAGGCCCTCGGGATCGTTCCCGAGGGCCTTTCGTCGTTCACGAGTCGAGGGATCAGTCGACCGAGTTCGCCGCCGACCGCGGCGTGCGGATGAGGAACATCAGCCCGCCGCCCACCGCGAGGACGAGGACGATGCCGATGATGCCGAAGGCCTGGGCGCCGAACCAGGCGATGAAGCCCGAGAACGCGAGGGGCGCGATGAAGCTCGCCGCCCGACCGGTCGTGGCGTAGAGGCCGAAGAGCTCGCCCTCGTGACCCGGGGGAGTGGCCCGAGCAAGGTAGGAGCGGCTCGCCGCCTGGGCGGGCCCGACGAAGAGGCAGAGCAGGAGGCCGCCCACCCAGAAGGGCGCGGTGCCGGCGTCGCGCAGCAGGAACACACCGAGACCCGACACGACGAGGCCCGCGATCGAGCCGATGATGACGGCTCGAGGCCCGAACCGGTCGTCGAGGCGGCCGGCGATGATCGTGCTGAGACCCGCCACGAGATTGCCGGCCACGCCGAAGACGACGACCTCCATGAACTCGAAGCCGAAGGTGACGCTCGCGATCGCCCCGCCGAAGGCGAACACCGCCGACAGTCCGTCGCGGTAGATCGCGCTAGCGAGGAGGAACCAGAACAGCGGACGGTCCTCGCGGAAGATGCGGGCGACGTCGCGGGCGAGGTCGACGTAACTGCCGAAGAACGACGAGCGCTTCGCACTGGGGACCGGCGGGATCTCGGGGATCGCGAGGAAGAGCGGGATCGAGAACACGACGGTCCACACGGCGCACATGACGGCGACGAGACGCAGCGGCAGTCCGTTCTCGTCGGGGATGCCGAACCAGCTGGAGAGCTGCGCGACGATGACGAGGACGAGTGTGATGATGCCGCCGATGTAGCCGAAGCCCCAGCCGAGGCCGCTGACCTTGCCGAGGGTGCGCGGGGTGGCGACCTGCACGATCATCGCGTTGTAGTTGACGGCGGCGAGCTCGGAGAAGACGCCGGCGACCGCGACGAGGATCGCACCGAGCAGGAAGAACGATGGGCTCTCCTCCACGAAGAACATCGCGCCCATCGCCACCGCGAGCAGCGCCGTCCACACCATCAGCCAGCGCTTGCGGTTGCCGCCCGCATCGGTGCGGCGCCCGAGCACCGGTGCGAGCACGGCGACGACGACACCGGCGAGGCCCACAGCGAGGCCCAGTTGCGCGGAGAGATCGTCGACGCTCACGCCGTCGGAGGTGAAGGCCTCCGTGAGCAGATACAGAGCGGTGAAGACGAAGGTGTTGATGACCGTGTTGAACGGCTGCGTCGCCCAGTCCCACAGCGCCCAGGCGAAGACCTTCGAGCGGGGTACGGAGCCGCCGGTGGCGAACACGCTCGCGGCGCTCGCCGAGGTCGCCGCAAGAGGCGTGGGGGGAGCGTCGCTGCTCGGTGCTGTCATGCGTTGAAGGCTAGACCGCACCCGGTGTCCGAGCGGTGAACCGGGGGTTACCGCGCCGCGTCGGCGGCTGTTTCCGTCGTTTCGGGCCGACGGTACGCGGCGAACGTTCGGTGAGCGAACATCCGGTGCCCCCCGAGTCAGGCGCACTCTTTCGGGGATTAGCGGGGGGTGGCACCGTTCTAGTGGAATAGCTCTGCTCGAGCACCACAGGTCCGGGGGGACCGTTCGAGCAACAGGGGGCATTTCGTGGACGCGCTTCAAGGCGCCCGCGGGTGGCTGTGCTCCCTGATCTGCAGCAATGGGGGAATCAGCTTCACATGACAACGACAACGACCGACCGCGCGACCAGCCGCGGTCGACTGCGGCTCAAGCTCGCCGCCGTGCTCACCGCATTCATCGCCGTGGTCGCCGCCGTCATCCCGACGAACGTCGCGTTCGCCTACGACACGCGCATCATGTCGATCTACCCGCAGCTGCTCTCGTTCTGGGTGAGCAACGACTACGGGACGCCGCAGACCTTCACGGTGCGTGCGACCGGACCTCAGGGACAGGTCTTGACCACCAGCTACGCCTTCGACCAGTTCGTCGGCACCTGGGAGTCGGGCCTCGGCTTCCCGGTCGACGGCAACTGGACCGTGGAGCTGCTGAAAAACGGCGTCGTGCAGAGCTCGCAGGTGATCAGCACCGACAACTGGGCGCCCACCGCAGTGAAGCAGGCGAACGGCTCCGTCGTGATGAACTTCCCGAATCCGGGGACCAGCGACACGACCTTCAACTACTCGTTCGTCCCGAGCAACCCGTCGAATCCGACGATCGCGGCCTCGAACGTCGGGGTCGCCAGCAACCCGACCACCGTGACGGTTCCGGCCTCGTCGTTCGTCTCCGGCGAGACCTACACCGTGTCCATGGGCTACCGGGGCCGGGTCTGGGGCTACCAGACCTTCGGGCCCACCGAGGTCGTCTCGAGCACCATGCGCATGGTCTTCGGCGCCCCGACCTCCGTCGTCGCGACCGCCGGCGACTCGAGCGCTTCGCTGGCCTGGGCGGCTCCGTCGCCCGCCCCGACGACGCCGTCGTACCGGGTCAAGTACAAGAAGAGCTCCGACGCCTCGTGGAGCACCTTCGGCGACGTGACCGGCACCACGGCCTCCGTCACGGGTCTGACCAACGGCACGCCCTACGACTTCTCGGTGACCACCCTCGACGCGGGCGGAGAGCAGACCACCTCCTCCGTCGCCTCGGCCACGCCCTACGGCGCACCCGCCGCGCCCGTCATCGGTCTCAGCTCTGGCGACAACGGTCGTATTCTCACCAGCGTCACCTTCCCGACCTCGGCGGCTCAGCCGAGCCAGTACTCCGCCGCCGAGTGGCAGTACGCGCCGACTTCCACGAATACGTGGACTGCGGCCACCGTGAGCGGGTCAGACCCGTTCCAAATCTCCGGCCTCACCAATGGAACGGATTACCGCTTCCGCGTACGTGCCAAGAACGGCATGGGTTCGAGCGCGTGGGTGACGAGCGGTGTGCTGCGTCCCGTCGCCGCGCCCGCGGCGCCGACGGTGAGCACGCCCCTGCAGTGGCTGCGGGCGTTCACCGTCTCCGCCGTCTACACCGGCACCACGCAGGCACCCGTCGTCTCGAACGAGTGGCAGATCACCGAGATGGTGGCGGGCAGCCCCGTCGGCTGGACCGCCATCACGCCCGCCGTCTCGGCGGACGGCGTCACCCGCACCTTCGACAACCTCACCGCCGGCACCGAGTACCGGGTGCGCACCCGCGCCATCAACTCGGCAGGAGCCGGCGCCTGGACCGAGTCGTCCACCGTCCGCGCCATCGCAGAGCCGGCGCAGCCGGTGATCGGCTCGCTGACCCCCGCGGACGGCCGGATCCTCGCCGATGTCTCCTTCCCATCCACCGACGCGAACCCGAGCAACGCGAACGCCGCCGTCTGGCACGTGGGAACCACCACCGACGGCGTCACCTCGTGGAGCCGGGTGTACCCGGTGCTCACCGACGGAGTCTGGGTCATCAGCGGCCTCGACAACGGCACGGCCTACCGCCTGCGCGTCTATTCGATGAACTCCGTCGCGGGAAGCCAGTGGCGATACGCCGCAGCTCCCGTCACCCCGGTCGAATTGCCGGGAGCACCGGTCGTCGTCTCGGCGACGCGCGGCGACGCCTCGTTGTCGGCGCGGATCACGGTGCCGAGCAGCGCTGCGGCGCCCTCGACCGGCGTCGAGTGGCAGATCGCCACCGTCACGTCGGGCGTCGTCGGCACCTACGCCGCCGTCACTCCCACCGTGGCGTCCGGCCTGTCGACCTTCTCCGGCCTGGCCAACGGCACCGACTACCGACTGCGCGTCCGCTCGATCAACCAGTCGGGCGCCGGCTCGTGGGTCGAGACCGCCACGCTGCGCCCCATCGCCGCCGCGGGAACCCCTGTGATCGGCACGGTCGCCGCGGCGAACGGAGAGGTGCGCCTGCAGGTGACCTTCCCGACGTCCGCCGCGAACCCGAGCGCAGCCGCCGACGCCGAGTGGGAGTACGCCGTTGCGGGGTCGAACCCGACCTGGCAGAGCGTCACCCCGACCTCGGGATCGGGCCTGTTCTCCATCCAGCCGCTCATCGACGGGACCGACTATCTGGTCCGCGTTCGCGCGAACAACGCGAGCGGTCCGAGCGCGTGGGCGCAGACCTCCTCCTTCCGACCGATCACCGCGCCGGAGGGGCCGGAGTTCACCTCGATGACCGCCGGCGACTCGACCCTGTCGGTCACGATCGACCCCCACGCGACCGATGCCGCTCCGATCGATTCGCTGACCTGGGAGATCACGCGCCTGAACTTCCAGCCGGTCCCCTCGCCGAACAGCCAGCCCGCGCCCGCCAGCCCGGGTCTGCTGCAGGGCGGCGCCTCGCCCGCACACGACGGGGGCTGGACGCACTCCGGGAGCTGGGTCGTGGCCACCCCGACTCTCATCGGCGGCACCTACGTCTTCAGCGGGCTGACCAACGGCGAGACCTACCGTGTGCGCGTCCGAGCCACCAACCGGGTGGACACGACTCGCTCCACCTCGGGCACCGTGGCTCCCATCGCCGCTCCCGACGCTCCGCGATTCGTCATCGCCGGCCCGCAGGACGGCGCGATCGTGTCGAGCCTCGCCGGCACGTCGACCGCGGCGCGGCCCGTCACGTCGCTCGAGTGGCAGATCGCCCGCACAACGGGCGCGACGGCCGGACGTTGGACCGCCGCATCGGCGACCGACGTGGGCACCGTCCTGGTCGACCACAACGGCGTCTCCTCGATCGAGTACAACGCCTTCCGCATCGACGGCCTCGAGAACGGCGCCGGCTACCAGCTGCGCGTTCGCACCCGCAATGCGATGGGCGCGAGCTCGTGGACGGCGTGGAACAGCACCGTCACGCCCAGCGCGGCGACCACTCCCGACCATCTGCCGGCGACGGACCCGACGCCCGCCACAGGACCCGACACCGACGGTGACGGCATCCCCAACGCGATCGACCCCGACATCGACGGCGACGGCATCCCGAACGGCACCGACCCCGACGTCGACGGTGACGGCGTGAACAACGTCTTCGACCCCGATGTGGATGGCGACGGCGTTCCGAACGCCTCCGACCCCGACGCTGACGGCGACGGAATCCCGAATGAGGACGACGAGACCCCGAACGGCATCGGCACGCCCGGTGACATCGACGGCGACGGCATCCCGAATGAGAATGACGCCGACATCGACGGCGACGGGCGCAACAACGCGGTCGACGACGACATCGACGGTGACGGCGTCCGCAACGAGGACGACGACGACGCCGACGGCGACGGGTCGCCGAACGGCTCCGACGAGACCCCGAACGGCCTCGGCGACACCGGCGACCTCGATGGCGACGGCATCCCGAACGGCATCGACCCCGATGTCGACGGCGACGGCGTGAACAACGTGTTCGACGACGACATCGATGGCGACGGCATCCCCAACGGGATCGATTCCGACGCCGACGGCGACGGCATCCCGAACGGATCGGACAGCACCCCGAACGGCATCGGCACGCCCGGCGACATCGACGGTGACGGCATCCCGAACGAGGACGACGTCGATATGGACGGCGACGGTCGCAACAACGCGAACGACGACGACATCGACGGCGACGGAATCCCGAACGCCTCCGACGAGACTCCTGCCGGCCCTGGCTCACAGCCCGGGGACGCCGGTCTCGGCACCTCCGACGACCTCGACGGCGACGGGATCCGCAACGAGGACGACCCCGACATCGACGGCGACGGCGTGAACAATGTGTTCGACGACGACATCGACGGCGACGGCATCCCGAACGGATCCGACTCCGACGCGGACGGCGACGCCATCCCCAACGCCTCCGACAGCACCCCGAACGGTCTCGGCACCCCCGAGGACATCGACGGCGACGGCATCCGCAACGAGGATGACGCCGACATGGACGGCGACGGCGTGAACAACGTGTTCGACGACGACATCGACGGCGACGGAATCCCGAACGCCTCGGACCCGACGCCTGCGGGCCCCGGCTCGCAGCCGGGCGGCACGGGCACCGGCACGGTTTCCGACATCGACGGTGACGGCATCCCGAACGAGCTCGACCCCGACATCGACGGCGACGGCGTGAACAACGTCTTCGACGACGACATCGACGGCGACGGAATCCGCAACGAGGACGACGCGGACGCCGACGGCGACGGGATCCCGAACGGGTCCGACAGCACCCCGCATGGCATCGGTACCCCCGAGGACATCGACGGTGACGGCATCCGCAACGAGGACGACGCCGACATGGACGGCGACGGCGTGAACAACGTCTTCGACGACGACATCGACGGCGACGGAATCCCGAACGCCTCGGACCCGACGCCTGCCGGCCCCGGCTCGCAGCCCACCGGCACGGGCCCCGGTCGCCCCGGTGACATCGACGGCGACGGCATCCCCGACGCGATCGACGACGACATCGACGGCGACGGAATCCCCAACGGCGTCGACCCCGACGTGGACGGTGACGGCATCCCGAACGGGCAGGACCCGGATGTGGACGGCGACGGTCTTCCGAACGGCTCGGACCCGGATGTGGACGGTGACGGCATTCCCAACGGGCAGGACCCGGATGTGGACGGCGACGGCCTTCCGAACGGCTCGGACCCGGATGTGGACGGCGACGGCATCCCCAACGGCTCCGACCCGGATGTGGACGGCGACGGCATCCCCAACGGCTCCGACCCGGATGTGGACGGCGACGGCATCAACAACGTCTTCGATCCCGACGTGGATGGTGACGGCGTTCCGAACGCCTCGGACCCCGACGCCGACGGCGACGGCATCCCGAACGGCTCCGACGAGACCCCGAACGGCATCGGCACGCCCGGCGACATCGACGGCGACGGCATCCCGAACGACCAGGACTCCGACATCGACGGCGACGGACGCAACAACGCGAACGACGACGACATCGACGGGGACGGCGTTCCGAACGGGTCCGACCCGACGCCTGCCGGCCCGGGCTCGCAGCCCGGCGACACCGGTGTGGGCACCTCAGACGACATCGACGGCGACGGCATCCCGAACGGATCCGACCCCGACGTGGACGGCGACGGCATCCCGAACGGGCAGGACCCGGACGTGGACGGCGACGGCATCCCGAACGGACTCGACCCGGACGTGGACGGCGACGGCATCCCGAACGGATCCGATCCCGATGTGGACGGTGACGGCATCCCGAACGGGCAGGACCCGGACGTGGACGGCGATGGCGTGAACAACGTCTTCGACCCCGATGTGGATGGTGACGGTGTGCCGAACGGCTCCGATTCCGACGCCGATGGCGACGGCATCCCGAACGGCTCCGACGAGACCCCGAACGGCATCGGCACCCCCGGTGACATCGACGGCGACGGCATCCCCAACGAGCTCGACACCGACATCGACGGCGACGGAATCCCGAACGCGTCGGACCCGGACGTCGACGGCGATGGGATCCCGAACATCACGGATCCCGACGACGACAACGACGGCACGCCCGACGTCAGCGACAGCACTCCCACCGGCCCGAACCCGGCCACCGGAAACGGCGGCGGCAACGGTAACGGCAACGGCAACGGCACCGGCAACGGCTCGAACTCCGGCAGCGGGTCGGGCAGCGGCTCAGGCTCGAACGGTGGACGTGGCACCCGCGCTCTCGTCGAGGCGGCCCCCGCCGCGGCAGCCTCGACACTGGCCGCCCCGGTGAAGGGAACCGTCATCGGCACCGACACGGCGGACGACGAGTCGGCGGGGTCGAGCGACGAGTCGGCGGACGACGCCGCGGCATCGCCCGCGTCCTCGGCGACGAGCGCGACCGACATGCTGGTGACCGGGGGAATCGGACTCCTGATCCTGATGGCCCTGTTCGGCGCAGCCGCGTGGTGGATCGGTGCCGCGCGCACCCGCCGCAAGCAGCAGATCTGATCGGAGCGCATCCTCGAGAGGCCCCGTACCGCGTCGGCGTGGTGCGGGGCCTCCGCCGTATGCCCGACTCGACTCGACTTGAGTCCGCCCGACTCAAGTTTTTCGCTCCTCGTCTTGACCCGGAAACGGTCGCGTACTAGCGTTGAGTCATCAAGGCTCAAGTCTGCCCGTCAGGCTCGTGCCCGATCCGACTTCCGCGACCCCCGGGTCGCTCCGACCGAAAGACCGACGGCCTCGAAGGCCACAGAAGGAGAAACACACAACATGGCACGTGCAGTAGGCATCGACCTCGGAACCACCAACTCGGTGGTCTCGGTCCTCGAAGGCGGCGAGCCCGTCGTCATCGCGAACGCCGAGGGCTTCCGCACCACCCCCTCCGTCGTCGCCTTCACGAAGGACGGCGACGTCCTTGTCGGCGAGACCGCCAAGCGTCAGGCGGTCACCAACGTCGACCGCACCATCTCGAGCGTCAAGCGCCACATGGGCACCGACTGGACCACCGAGATCGACGGCAAGAAGTACACCCCGCAGGAGATCTCGGCTCGCATCCTCGGCAAGCTCAAGCGCGACGCCGAGCAGTACCTCGGCGACACGGTGACCGACGCGGTCATCACCGTCCCCGCCTACTTCAACGACGCCGAGCGTCAGGCCACCAAGGAGGCCGGCGAGGTCGCGGGACTCAACGTCCTGCGCATCATCAACGAGCCCACCGCGGCCGCCCTCGCCTACGGCCTCGACCGCGGCAAGGAGGACGAGCTCATCCTCGTCTTCGACCTCGGTGGCGGAACCTTCGACGTCTCGCTGCTCGAAGTGGGCAAGGACGACGACTTCTCGACCATCCAGGTCCGTGCCACGGCCGGTGACAACCGCCTCGGCGGCGACGACTGGGACCAGCGCGTCGTCGAGTGGCTGATCCAGCGGTTCAAGGACTCGACCGGTGTCGACGTCTCGAAGGACAAGATCGCGCTGCAGCGCCTCAAGGAGGCCGCGGAGCAGGCGAAGAAGGAGCTGTCGAGCTCGACCTCGACGAGCATTCAGCTGCCCTACCTCTCGCTCACCGAGAACGGCCCCGCCAACCTCGACGAGACCCTCACCCGTGCCAAGTTCGAGGACCTCACCAAGGACCTCCTCGACCGCACCAAGAAGCCGTTCGAGGACGTCATCAAGGAGGCCGGCATCAAGGTGGGCGACATCGCCCACGTGGTGCTCGTCGGTGGCTCGACCCGTATGCCCGCCGTCAGCGAGCTCGTGAAGCAGGAGACCGGCAAGGAGCCCAACAAGGGCGTCAACCCTGACGAGGTCGTCGCCGTCGGCGCCGCCCTGCAGGCCGGTGTGCTGAAGGGCGAGCGCAAGGACGTCCTCCTCATCGACGTCACCCCGCTGTCGCTCGGCATCGAGACCAAGGGCGGCATCATGACGAAGCTCATCGAGCGCAACACCGCCATCCCCACCAAGCGCAGCGAGACCTTCACGACCGCCGACGACAACCAGCCGTCGGTCGCCATCCAGGTCTTCCAGGGCGAGCGCGAGTTCACCCGCGACAACAAGCCGCTCGGCACCTTCGAGCTCACCGGCATCGCTCCGGCCCCCCGCGGCGTGCCGCAGGTCGAGGTGACCTTCGACATCGACGCCAACGGCATCGTGCAGGTCTCCGCGAAGGACAAGGGCACCGGCAAGGAGCAGACCATCACCATCTCGGGCGGCTCGTCGCTGCCCAAGGAGGACATCGAGCGCATGGTCCGCGAGGCGGAGGAGCACGCGGCCGAGGACAAGCGCCGCCGCGAGGCCGCCGAGGTCCGCAACAGCGCCGAGCAGATGGTCTACTCGATCGAGAAGCTCATCAAGGAGAACGACGACAAGCTGCCCGAGGACGTCAAGACCGAGGTGCAGGCCGACGTCGACGCTCTGAAGACGGCGCTCGCAGGCGACGACGACGATGCGGTGAAGACCGCTGCCGACAAGCTCGCAGAGAGCCAGACGAAGATCGGTCAGGCGATCTACTCGCAGCCGCAGGCAGACCAGCAGGCTCCGGCCGACGGTGCGCCGGCGGGCGAGTCGAGCGGCAACGACGAGGACATCGTCGACGCCGAGGTCGTCGACGACGAAGACGACAAGAAGTAAGGAACCGCTGCAGATGGCCCCCAAGGAAGAAGAAGACCCGAAGGACCGCAGCCCGCAGCAGGACGGAGCCGACGACGCGGAAAACACCGCCTCGTCGGCTCCGGCCGAGCCCGGTTTCGTCTCGATGGAGGGACCCGACATCGAGACCCCCACCGGCGGAGCCGCGCCCGATGCGGGCGGCGCCGACGAGGACGGCGGATTCTCGCAGGAGGACCTGTCCTTCCTCGAGGACGTGTCCTCCGGCACCGCGAGCGCCGAAGAGGCAGAGTCGGCCGAGAGCGTACACCTCGCCGACTTGAAGCGCGTGTCGGCGGAGTACGCCAACTACCGCCGCCGCACCGAGGCGAACCGGCAGATCGAGCGCGACCGTGCGGTCGGCGACGTCGTGAAGCTACTGCTCCCGGTGCTCGACGACCTCGACCGTGCCGAGAAGCACGGCGACCTCGCCGAGGGCGGACCGCTCACCACGATCGCGTCGAAGCTGCGCGGATCCACCGAGCGCATCGGTCTCGTCGGATTCGGCGAGCCGGGCGAAGCGTTCGACCCCACCCAGCACGAGGCGATCTTCCAGAAGCCCAACCCCGAGGTGACCGCACCGACGGTCGCCGACGTCGTCGAACGCGGCTACCGCATCGGCGATGTCACCCTCCGGGCGGCGAAGGTCGTCGTCGACACCCCTTCCGAATAGCATCGGGTCCCCGTAACTCGCACGGGCTCGACGCCCACGTCAGAAAGCACACAGGACGCCATTGGCAAGCCAAGACTGGTTCGACAAGGACTTCTACAAGGTGCTCGGCGTGTCCAAGGACGCCGACGAGCAGGCGGTGAAGAAGGCCTACCGCAAGCTCGCGCGGCAGTTCCATCCCGACTCGAATCCCGGCAACGACGCGGCTGAGGCGAAGTTCAAGGAGATCTCCGAGGCCTACTCGGTGCTCTCCGACTCGACGCAGCGCGCCGAGTACGACCAGATCCGCGCCATGGGCTCCGGCGCTCGCTTCACCGCGGGCGGCGGAGGCCAGGGCGGGTTCGAGGACGTCTTCGGCGGCATGTTCGGGGGCGGCGGGGGCGGACGACCGGGCGCGGGATACTCGCAGGCCGACTTCGGCGACATCTTCTCGATGTTCGGCGGGGGAGCACCCGGCAACGGGCGCTTCGGCCAGGGCGGCTTCGGCCAGACCAGCGGTGGCTATCGCGGGTTCGGCGGCCCGACTCCGGGTCGCGATGTCTCGGCGACCACCATCATCGACTTCCTGACGGCGACGAAGGGCGACACCGTGCGCCTGCAGGGCGCCGACGGCAAGCCGATCAACGTCAAGATCCCGGCGGGGGTCAGCGACGGCCAGAAGATCAAGCTGCGCGGCAAGGGCGAACCGAGCCCCGACGGCGGCGAGGCCGGTGACTTGGTCCTCACCGTCACCGTGCGCAAGCACCCGGTCTTCGAACGCGACGGCCTCAACCTGCGCATCACCGTGCCGGTGACCTACGCGGAGGCGGCGCTCGGCGCCACCATCGAGGTGCCGACGCTCGGCGGCGACCCCGTCAAGCTGCGCGTCGCGCCCGGCACCTCGAGCGGCAAGGTGCTGCGGGTCAAGGACCGCGGCGTCACCACCAGCAAGGGCACCGGCGACCTCCTCGCCCGCATCGAGGTCGCGGTGCCGAACCGACTCACCGACGCCCAACGCGAGGCGCTCGAAGCGTTCGAGGCCGCCGGCCCGAGCGAGAACCCGCGCGACGACCTGCTCAGCAAGGCCAGAACGGCGTGACGGGGGAGGGGATGGACGACATGATCGAGGCGCCGCTGTTCGCCATCGCCGCCGCGGCCGAGCTCGCGGGCATGCACCCGCAGACGCTCCGCCAGTACGACCGCATCGGCCTCGTCTCCCCGACCCGCACCGCCGGCAAGTCCCGCCGCTACTCGATGCGCGACATCGTGCAGCTGCGCGAAGTCGCCCGTCTCGGCGCCGAGGGCATCAGCCTGGAAGGCATACGGCGCATCCTCGAACTCGAGAACGAGGTCAGCAGCCTGCGCGGACGGGTGCGCGAGCTCGAGTCGGCGCTCGCCGACGAGCTGCTGCGTCGACCCGGCAGCCGCGTGTTCGCCGCCGGCACCGAGGGCGACGTCATCTCGCTCAGGGCGGGGGCGCGCGTGCGCAAGCAGAACGCCGTCGTGGTCTGGCGCCCCCTCGAGCGCTGACCGGGCTCGAAGTCCGGTCCTCGCTTCGCGACGGCCCTGGCGGGCCTCCTCAGCGAGCAGGGGGAGCGGGTCCCTTCGTATCGCTCCGCTCAACGGGCGGATGGGTGCGCCACCGGTCGTCGAGTAGGCGCGCCAGCGCCGTATCGAGACGGCTCGAGTAGCGAGGAACGAGCGTATCGAGAGCGCAGCGCCGAGGTCGACGCGCTTCGTTCACCTGGTCGCTGAGGAGGCCGTTCACGGCCGTCGCGATGCGACGCGAGTTGATCGGTGGGCCCGAAGTTCGGCCGGATGGGGTGGTTCTTCGCTTCGCGACGGCCCTGGCGGGCCTCCTCAGCGAGCAGGGCGACCGGGTCCCTTCGTATCGCTCCGCTCAACGGGCGGCTGACACTTGGTCGCTGAGGAGGCCGTTCACGGCCGTCGCGATGCGACGCGGGTTGGTCGGTGGGCTCGAAGTTCGGCTGGATGGGCGGTTCCTCGCTTCGCGACGGCCCTGGCGGGCCTCCTCAGCGAGCAGGGGGAGCGGGTCCCTTCGTATCGCTCCGCTCAACGGGCGGGCCCGCCCCTCAGCGAGCCCGGTGTTCGCTCAGCGAACACCGTCCCGTAAGGGGGGAGGCGCATTCTCGCGGCGCCCGTCAGGATTGTCCGCGGGAAGGGGAGTCGTGAAGCGACCGTTCAACGCGTTCATCGCCGTGCTGGCGCTGAGCTTCGTCGCGCTGTTCGCGCCGACCGCCGCGGCCGCCGCGGTCATGGTCGACGAACCGATCGTCTCCGCCTCCACCCACGGAGAGAACGGCGCCGTCTACCTCGACTGGTACACCACCGCCGACGTCGACACCGTCGAAGTCACCGCAACGGACGCGGCCGGTGCCGTCTCCACTCGCACCGCGCCCGCCTCGCAGGCCTCGATGACCTTCATCGGTCAGCGGCCCGGCTCGTGGAGCGCCTCGGTCGTCGCCATCGCCGGGGGAGCCCGGTCCTCGGCGGTACCCGTCTGGATCTCCGTCACGGGAGACTCCGGTGCATCGCAACCGTCCGCTCCTGCCCCCATCGCCCCGGCCCCGACGGCCGCAGCGCCGACGCCCGCGGCCACCGCGGCAGCGGCAGCTCAACTCTCGTTCTCGCTCGTTCCGGGGCCCGATGGAACGATCGTGGGCGCCGGCGTCCGCGTCACCGGCGCCTCGCTCGCCCCGTCGACGCCCTTCAACGTGCGGCTGTCGATCGCCGAGACGAAGCTCGTCGAGGGGACGACCGATGACAGCGGCGCCGTCGACGCGCAGTTCCCGCTCCCCGCGGACCTCGCCCCAGGGCAGCACACCCTCGTCTTCACCGGCACCGACCTCGCGGGCGGCACCGCGACCGGCGAGTACACCATCACCATCGAGGCGGCGGCCGACGAGGCCGTCGTCGCACCGGTCGCCCCGGCGCCGACCGACGAGGGCGGGCTCGCCGAGATCCTCGCCTTGCAGGGCGACGCCGCCGTGCCGTACCTCGTCGGAGGCGCCGTCGCGGCCACCGCCGCGACCGGCGCGGTCGCCGGAGCCGCGGCGAGCGTCAGCATCCGCATCCGACGCCTCAAGCTCACCCGCCTGCTCGACCTCGAATACCCGGGAACGGGAAGCGGCGGCGGAAAGGGAGTCCTCGGCGGCATCCTCGACCTCGTCGCCAAGGTGCGGGGCGCCGGGTGATCCGGCGGGCACGCTCTCTGCTCGTCGCCGGTCTCGCCGTCATCGGTGTGCTGGCGATGATCGTCGTCGCGCCCGCACCCGCTGCCAACGCGGCCGCCTCGACCGCCACGATCACAACCATCGGCCAGACCGGCTTCAGTGCGGAGATCGCGCTCGGTGCCCAGGTCGGTGGCAAGTGGGAGTACCGACTGAGGTATCTGAACCTCGCGACCAACGCCACCGACCAGCGCAGCGTCACCCTCGACAACTCCGTCGGCTGGACCGGAGCGACCCTCAGCATGACCGGCCTCCCGCTCGGCAACTACCGGGTCTGGGTGGAAGAGCGTCAGTGGGGCGTCGAGTCGACCCGGTTCGACCTGGTCACCGAGACCCGCTACCTGGGCTACCGGGCGCCGACCGGTGTGGCCGCGGCGCCTCTCGCTGCGGGTGTGGTGCGTCTCACCTGGACGCCTCCCGCCGTCATCGCGCCGGGAACCGGCTACCGGGTGAAGTGGCGGGCCCTCGGATCGGCCACCTGGACGCCCGTGAACATCGGCGGCGGCACGACCGCTCAGGCCGATGTCGGCGGACTCGTCGACGGTCAGGACTACGTTTTCACGGTCACCACGATCGTCGCGGGAGTGGAGCACGAGACCTCCGAGGCCGTATCCGGTCGCCCGATCGGTCTTCCCGCCGCTCCCGCGAACGCCACCCCTGTCCCGCTGAACGGGGGCGCCATCTGGTCTCCGACGTTCGTCAGCACCGATGCGGCGCCGAGCGACCCGGCATCGGCGCTATTCGACCTCGCTCCTGCCGGCACCACCGACTGGGTGCGCGTCGCCCCCATCCGAACGGGTTCCTCGTGGACCTTCTCCGGACTGGTCAACGGGACCCCTTACGCGCTCCGCGCTCGCGCCGTCAACCGCATCGGCGAGAGCGCGACGGTCGAGACGGCGATCACCCCGATCGCCGCGCCCGCCGCTCCGGTCCTCGGCAGCGTCGCCCGCACCCCGGATTCGATCAGCATCGTCGCCGACTTCGGCGGCACCGTCGCGGCACCCGTGACCAGCACTTTCTGGCAGCTCGGCACGGTCGGCCCGTCCGGAACGAGCTGGACGCCCGTCTTCCCCGCGACGTCCGGCGCCGGTCGCTACACCGTCAGCGGATTGACCACCGGTGTCGAGTACCGACTGCGCGCCGCATCCACGAACCAGGTCGGCCTCAGCGCCTGGTCCGAGAGCGGTGCCGTGCGCACCATCGACCGCCCCTCGCGCGCCGTGATCGGCACGACGACGCGCGTCGACGGCGGCGTCACCGCGGTCGTCGACTTCCGCTCCATGCCAGCGCGGCCGAGCCTCGGCGCCGACGCGGTGTGGGAGGTGTCGACCGACTCCGGAGGGTCCTGGCGCGTCGTCCCGGCGACCGGCGCCGCCGACACCTGGACGGTCACCGGCCTCGAGAACGGCGTCGCGCAGCGGATCCGCGTGACGGCGGCGAACGAGATCGGCGAGGCGCCGGCCAGCGCGTGGGTCCTCGTCACTCCCGTCGCCGCACCCGCCGCGCCCGCACTCGGCGCGATCACGCGAGCAGACTCTTCCGCGCGGATCGACGTGACGGTCCCGTCGTCTGCCGCCGCGCCGGTCGCGAGCACCTCATGGCAGCTCGCCGCCGTGACCGACGGATCCGGCGACGCGTGGACCGACGTCGTGCCCACCTCCGACGGCGGCTCGATCCTCTTCGACGGCCTCGAGTCGGGAACGACCTACCGTGTGCGCGTCCGGGCGAGCAACGACGTCGGTGCGAGCGCGTGGACGCAATCCTCCGCCTTCCTCGCGGTCGGAGCGCCGACGCCGCCGACCGCACCGGTCGTCACGCCGAAGTCCTCCGGTGCCGACCTCACCGTGGACTTCCCGTCCACCGACGGTCGACCCGCCGACGAGGCGGACGCGATCTGGCAGGTCGCGAGGGCCGCCGACCCCGACGACTGGTCCACGGCGCAGGTCGTCGCCGTCAGCGCGGGCGGGTTCGTGCTCGCGGGCCTGCAGAACGGTACTGACTACCTGCTGCGGGTCGCTTCCACCAACGCCTACGGCGTCTCCGCATGGACCTCGCCGGCCGCCTTCCGACCGATCGCCGCACCGACGACGCCCGCGATCGGTCGGGTCATCCCCGGCGACGGGCGCCTCAGCATCGAGGCCGTCCTGCCCGACACGGCCGCCGCGCCGCTCGCAGGCGCCGTCTGGCAGATCGCCGCCGTCCACTTCGCGCCCGCGACCGCCGCGGGTGAGGGCAGCCCGAACGGTCCCGCAACCCAGGGCAAGCTGCGATCCGGGGCGGCGATCGCCGCACCGCCCTACGGCTGGGTGACGAGCATCGGCTCCTGGTCCGACGCCACCCCGACCATCGTCGGCGGCCGCTACGTCTTCTCGGGCCTCACCAACGGTGCCGCCTACTCCGTGCGGGTGGTGGCGACCAACCCGACGGGCAGCACCGTCTCGACGAATTCCGAGCCCACGACTCCGGTGTCGTCCCCGGTCGCCCCGATCATCGTCGCCGCCGAACCGGGGATCGCCGCCCTCACCGTGCGACTCGCTGCGACCTCGAGCGTCGATCGGCCGGTCGTCGCCGTCGGCTGGCAGGTCGCCGCCACGAGCGGACCCGGTGCGGGCGTGTGGCGCTCGGTCGGCGCCGAAGAGCTCGCCGGGAACGTCTTCCGCCTCGGCGGTCTGACCAGCGATCAGGGCTACACCGTCCGGGTCCGAGCGGCGAACGGAACCGGCACGAGCGCCTGGGTGACGACCGCGGGGAGCATCGCACCCCTGCGGCCCCCGGTCGCGGCCGCACCGACGGCCGAGCCCGCGCCGCCGAGCGCCGCCCCCGAGGAACCTCTCATCGAGCTCGTCACCACCGTCACCTCCACGGGGACCTCGGTACTCGTCACCCGCGGCACGACCGCGTCGATGGGCTCCGCTGCGGCCACCGCTGCCGCCTCCGCCGAGACGCGATCCGGGGCGCGCACGAACACGGTGACGGTGTCCGGGGGGACCTCGTCGGTCACCGACAGCGGCACGATCGCCGCCGCTGCGGCCCCCGATGCCGCCGCCGCGCAGCCCGCTCCCGCCGCGGCGACCGCCCCGACCGAGGTCCTCGCCGGTGGCGCGGGTCTCCTCGGCCTGCTCGGGATGCTCGGGGCCGCGATCCGCTGGTATCTGAAGGCCCGCAAGCGGCTCGCCGCCGCAGAGGCGACCGCCTCGTCCCGCCCCGCGGCGAACGGCCCCCAGTCGTATCGGATGGTCTGACCTACCGGATGGTCTGAGACGCCCCTGTTCCGGTGCGGATCCGCCTGTGGGATGGTGGTCGCGTGGATCTCGACGACCTCGTACGGCTGCGGCGGGCGCGCGACCGGATGGACCGCGAGTACGCGGAGCCGCTCGATGTCCCCGCCCTTGCGCGGACCGCGCTGATGTCGCCCGGGCACTTCTCCCGCAGCTTCCGCGCCGCCTACGGCGAGACTCCGTACAACTACCTGATGACGAGGCGTATCGAGCGGGCCAAGGCGCTGCTGCGTCGTGGTGACCTGTCGGTGACCGAGGTGTGCGTCGCCGTCGGCGCCACGTCGCTCGGGTCGTTCAGCACGCGGTTCACCGAACTGGTCGGCGTCAGTCCGAGCGTCTACCGGTCGCGTGCCCATGACGCCGGCGCCGACATCCCCGCCTGCGTCGCGAAGGTCGCGACGAGACCGGTCAGGATCCGAGAAGCGTCGGCCGACCGGCCTGCCTAACGTGGCGACCATGGATATCACGCTTTCGCAGAGCTTCATCGCCACTTCCGATTTCGATCAGGCGCTCGCGTTCTACCGCGATGCCCTCGGACTCGAGGTCCGCAACGACGTCGGCTTCGAGGGCATGCGCTGGGTGACGCTCGGCTCGCCCGCCCAGCCCGACGTCTCCATCGTGCTCGAACCGCCGCTCGCCGACCCCACCGCTTCCGACGCGGACAAGCAGACCATGGCGGAGATGCTCGCGAAGGGGCTGCTCCGGGGCGCCATTTTCACCGCGGCCGACGTGGATGCCGCGTTCGAACAGGTGCGCGCCGCCGGTGGAGAGGTGCTGCAGGAACCGGTGGACCAGCCCTACGGAATGCGGGACTGCGCCTTCCGCGACCCGTCGGGCAACATGCTGCGAATCACTCAGTCGCGCGCCTGAACCCGGCCCGCGATCCACCCGCGCTCGCGCCGACGCGGGAGCCGACGACGTAGCCTGCTGTCGGTGGGCGAGGCGGCGAGCGGGGGACGACGGTTCGGCTTCACGCGCCTCGAGGCCCGCCTCGATGCCTGGGCCCGCGAGCTGCTCGACCGTGCGGCCGACCGCGGCGTGCGCGCATGGCTGATCGAGTTCGCAGCGTTCGTCGCCAAGCAGGCGTGGTCGTCGGTGTTCGGCTTCCTGCTGCTGGTCGCCCTGGTGCTCGCCCGGCTGCTCCACCCCGACGACGCGGCGATCGCCCGCAACGACGTGCTCACGGTCGTGGCGGTGATCATCCAGATCCTCATGGTGGCCACCGGCCTCGAGACCGCGCGCGAACTCCGGGTCATCGTGCTCTTCCACGTCGTCGGCACCGTGATGGAGCTGTTCAAGACCGACGTCGGGTCGTGGAACTACGACGAGGGCGGCGTGCTCCGCATCGCCGCGGTTCCCCTGTTCAGCGGCTTCATGTACGCCGCGGTCGGGTCGTACATGGTGCGCGTCTACCGGCTGTTCGACCTGCGCTTCGTGCGCTACCCGCCGGTCTGGGCCACCGCGGTGGTCGCCGCCGCGATCTACCTGAACTTCTTCAGCCACCACTTCGTCGTCGATCTCCGCTACCTCCTCCTCGTGCTGGTCGCCGTGCTGTGGTGGCGGACCACGATGGTGGTGCGGTCATTGCGCAGCAGCTTCCGACTTCCGCTTCTCGCCGCGTTCGCGGGACTCGCGGCGGTCATCTGGATCGCCGAGAACGTCGCGACGTGGGCGGGTGCGTGGGCGTATCCCGATCAGGTCGACGGGTGGGAGCCCGTATCGGCGTCGAAGCTGGTCTCCTGGTTCCTGCTGATGATCGTGTCGGTCGTGCTCGTCACCTGGGTCTACCCGCCGAAGCCGCCCGACGGCGAGGCCCGCCCCGAGGTCGACCGTGACAGGGTTGAGATGTGAGGGTGGAGACATGAGGGTGCAGAGATGAGCGACGTCCTGGAGGGGACCCGGATCGAACCGACGGGCGTCGAAGAGGTGGTCCTCGACGAGGAGCTCTCGCTCGGGTCGCCGTGGGTCGTGATCGTCTGGGACGACCCGGTCAACCTCATGACCTACGTCACCTGGGTGTTCACGAGCTACTTCGGCATGCAGAGGGACCGAGCGGAGCGGCTGATGCTGCAGGTGCACAACGACGGCAAGGCGGTCGTCGCGTCCGGGGTGCGCGAAGAGATGGAGAGGCACGTGGAAGCGCTGCACGGCTACGGACTCTGGGCGACGCTTCGCCGGTCCGAGGAGTGACCGCGGGATTCGTCCGGCGGGGCGACGGCATCTACCGGGCGTTCTCGGAAGACGAGATCCGGGTGCTGCGCGGCCTCGCCGAGGGCCTCGACCGCACCGTGTCCCAGGCCGAGGCGGGCGACCCGGTCCTCGCCCGCCTGGTGCCCGACGCCTACGGCGCCGATGACCCCGAGGCGTCGGCGGAGTTCGCCGAGTTCACCCGTGAGCGGATTCTCGACGCGAAGCGCCAACGGCTCGCCGCGCTGACCGCCGGCCTCGAGCGCGCCGACTTCCTCGCTCTGGGCCCCCAGGAGGCGCAGGACTGGCTGCTCGCGCTCAACGACATCCGCCTCGCCCTCGCCGAGCGCATCGGACCGGAGCGGCTCGAGGCCTCCGACCTCGGTGCCACCGGTGAGATCTACGGCTGGCTCGGCTGGCTGCAGTCCGGTCTGATCGACGCCATGGAGGAGCCGGTTCGCTGAGGGCGAGCGCGGCCGGGCGCGAACCTCTAGCGCCCCGGGGCACCTGAGCAATAAACTTGAGTCACCAAGACTCAACTTATCGTCATCGGTCGACAAGATCAGGAGGTATCGATGGCACGGATGCAGGGTGCCCCCTCGAGCGACGAGCAGCCGAAGTCTGCCCTCGAGCAGTACGGCATCAACCTCACCGAGATCGCCCGCAGCGGCAAGCTCGATCCCGTCATCGGACGCGATTCCGAGATCCGGCGCGTCAGCCAGGTGCTGACCCGCCGCACCAAGAACAACCCCGTCCTCATCGGCGAGCCCGGCGTCGGCAAGACGGCCGTCGTCGAGGGCCTCGCCCAGCGCATCGTCGCGGGCGACGTCGCCGACTCGCTGAAGGACAAGCAGCTCGTCGCCCTCGACATCTCGGCGCTCATCGCCGGAGCGAAGTACCGGGGCGAGTTCGAGGAGCGCCTCAAGGCGGTCCTCAAGGAGATCAACGACTCCGACGGCCAGGTCATCACCTTCATCGACGAGCTGCACACCCTGATGGGCGCGGGCGGCGGCGAGGGCTCCGTGGCCGCCGCGAACATGCTGAAGCCGATGCTCGCTCGCGGCGAGCTGCGGATGATCGGCGCGACCACGCTCGACGAGTACCGCCAGTACATCGAGAAGGACGCCGCGCTCGAGCGGCGCTTCCAGCAGGTCTTCGTCGGCGAGCCGAGCGTCGAGGACAGCGTCGCGATCCTCCGCGGGCTGAAGCCGCGCTACGAGGCGCACCACAAGGTGGCGATCGCCGACTCGGCGCTCGTCGCGGCGGCGTCGCTGTCCAACCGCTACATCACCGCCCGTCAGCTGCCCGACAAGGCCATCGACTTGATCGACGAGGCCGCGTCGCGACTGCGCATGGAGATCGACTCGGCACCGGTCGAGATCGACGAGCTCCGCCGCTCCGTCGACCGGCTGAAGCTCGAGGAGCTCGCGTTGAAGCGCGAGAAGGACGACGCGTCCAAGGAGCGGCTCGAGAAGCTGCGCGAAGATCTTGCGGAGCGTCAGGCGAGGCTCGCCGAACTCGAGCGGCGGTGGGAGCGCGAGCGGGCCGACCTCAACCGGGTCGGAAACCTCAAGGAGCGTGTGGAGGCCCTGCAGATGCGGGCCGAGCGGGCGCAGCGCGAGGGCAACCTCGAAGAGGCGTCCCGCCTGCTCTACGGCGAGCTGCCGGTCATCGAGCGTGAGCTCGCCGAGGCGGAGCGCGCCGAAGCCGAGCCGGCCGAGCCGCGGATGGTGAACGACCAGGTCACCGACGAGGACATCGCCGCCGTCGTCGCCGCGTGGACGGGCATCCCGATGGGGCGTCTGCTGCAGGGCGAGACCGAGAAGCTCCTGAACCTCGAGGCGGAGCTCGGCAAGCGGCTCATCGGCCAGAAGAAGGCAGTCCACGCCGTCGCCGACGCCGTCCGCCGCACCCGCGCGGGCATCTCCGACCCCGATCGTCCGACCGGATCGTTCCTCTTCCTCGGACCGACCGGCGTCGGCAAGACCGAGCTGGCGCGGGCGCTCGCCGAATTCCTCTTCGACGACGAGAAGGCCATGGTGCGCATCGACATGAGCGAGTACGGCGAGAAGTTCGCCGTCTCGCGCCTCGTCGGCGCTCCTCCCGGCTACGTCGGATACGAGCAGGGCGGCCAGCTCACCGAAGCGGTCCGCCGTCGCCCGTACTCGGTGGTGCTGCTCGACGAGGTCGAGAAGGCGCATCCCGAGGTCTTCGACATCCTGCTCCAGGTGCTCGACGACGGACGTCTCACCGACGGTCAGGGGCGGACGGTCGACTTCCGCAACACGATCCTGATCCTCACCTCGAACCTCGGCAGCCAGTTCCTCGTCGACCAGTCGCTGACGAGCGAGCAGAAGGAGGAGGCGGTGCAGGCGGTGGTCCGTCAGGCCTTCAAGCCCGAGTTCGTCAACCGTCTCGACGACATCGTCGTGTTCCAGGCGCTGTCCGCCGACGACCTCGGCTCGATCGTGTCTCTCTACATCGACCGGCTCGAGAGGCGCCTCTCCGGGCGTCGTCTGCAGCTCGCCGTCACGCCCGACGCCCGCACCTGGCTCGCCGAGCGCGGCTACGACCCGGTGTACGGCGCGCGGCCGCTGCGCCGCCTCATGCAGCACGAGATCGACGACCGGCTCGCGAACGCACTGCTCGCGGGCGCCATCCGCGACGGCGACACCGTGCGCGTCGATGTCGGCGCCGACGGCGACGGACTCGACGTCGTCAAGTTCGAGAGCGCCCTGGCCTGACCGTGGCCGATCTCGGCGCAATCGCCGACACCCTCTACGCACAGCTCCCCGCCCGGTTCATCGCCGAGCGGGGAGCCGCCGCGAAGCGCGCGAAGGCCGACGGCGACCGGGAGGCCTCCGCGGAGATCGCCCGCCTCGGCAAGCCGTCGGTCTCGGCGTGGGCGGTGAACATGCTGGCGCGGCACCGCGCCGACCACATCGCCTCGTTCCTCGAACTCGGCGAGACGCTCCGGAGCGCGCAGGACGACCTCGACGCCACCGCGCTGCGCCAACTGACCGCGCAGCGGCGCAAGGTCGTCGAGCAGCTCGCCGACCAGGCCGAGGCGCTCGGCGCCGAACTCGGCCAGAAGGTGGGGCCGTCCGCGCGCGATGAGATCGAGCAGACCCTCCTTGCGGCGCTCGCCGACGAGGACGCCGGAGCCGCCGTCCGCTCCGGTCGACTCATCCGGGCGATCAGCTCGACGGGCTTCGATGCCGTCGACCTCGCGGGCGCCGTGGCGTTGGGCGACGCGCCGCCGGCGCCGCGGGCTCGGCGGACGAAGGGTGGCGGAGCTCGGGTCGACGACCTCGACGCGGCGCGGCGCAAACGGGACGACGAGCGGGCCGAGGCCGAGCGGCGGGAACTCGAACAGCGCCGAGCGGAGGCGACGCGTGCACGCGATGACGCGGCTGCGGCGCTCGCCGAGGCGAAGACCGCCCGTGACGCCGCCCGAGCGGAGCGCGACGACCTGCTCGATCAGCAGTCCGACCTGCAGCGCCGCCTCGACGAGGTCGCCGACGCGCTGGAGGCGCAGGAGGAGAAGCTCGAGGACCTGGTCGCGGCGAGGGCGGCGGCGGCCGACGCGCTGGCGAAAGCGGAGCGCGCCCTGACCGACCTCGACCGCTGACACCGAGGTGCCCAGTTCTGCGGGTTCTCGGCGCTCGAGACCCGCAGAACCGGGCACCTCGTTCGGTCAGCGCGCGGCGACCTTTGCCAGGCGGCGGCGTGCCCCGAGCATGATCGCGCCCACCGCGAGCAGCGCGAGGGCCAGCGGACCCATCAGCGCCGCTTCGGAGGGACCGGTGTCGGGGAGGACGGGCGCCACGGGCGTCGTGTTGATCGACGAGGTGACGATCGGCGGTGCGACGAGGCTGAAGGTCACCGGCGCCGAGGGCAGGGACAGGATCTCTGGGATCAGCGAGGTGCTCGGGTCGCTGATGTGCACGGCGGTCACCGCGAAGGTGCCGAGCGCGAGCGTGTACGTGGCCGTCCACGTCCCGTCGGGCTGCACGAGAATCGGCGCCGCGAGGCTGAGCGGGTCGACCGTGGCGAGCGCGGCGAGGCTCGCCTCGTCGGCCGGGACGATGACGATCGCGATGCCGTTGCCAGGGATCCCGGTACCGGAGAAGGTCACGGAGGTGCCGACGATGCTCGTCGCGGTCGGAGCGGTGATGACCGGGGTGTCGACCGGATCGGGGAGATCAATCGAGACGGTCACCGGCTCGAGCGCCGTTCCGGTCGCGTCGGTGCCCGAGAAGGTGACGCTCACCGGGTTCTCGGTGGCGGGCGCGAAGGGGATGATGACGACGAATTCGCCGTCCGCATCGACGGGGATCGGTCCCAGCGCCAGGTCGCCGAGCAGGGGGTACTCCGTTGTCGCCGTGATGCTCGACCCGAGGGGCGCCGTTCCGGTGTAGGTCACCGTGCGGGTGTCCGCGGTGTCGCCCTCGAGCGGGCTCGTGATCTCGATGGTGCCGGCGGGGACGGGAGTGGACTCAGAGTCGTCGACGCCCTGCTGTCCGCCGTCGTCGGCCTGGTCGGTGTCGTCCGCCGGAGCGGCCTCGGGGCTCTGCGCGTCCTCTTCCGACGGCGCGGTCGCCTCGGGCTGAGTGGACTCGCCCGACGGAGTGGTCTCGTCCTGCTGCTCGGTCGTGTCAGCCGGGGCGGTGCCTTCGGCCTCGGTCGACTCGTCGGCCTCTGCGCCGGTGGGGGAGGTCTCGACGACGATCGAGCTGGTGGACGGCTCGGATTCGGCGTGCGCGGGCGCCGCGAAGAGCGCGCCTCCGAGCGTGAGAAGAGCGGTGGCGGGCACGACGAGGGCGCCCCGCCAGGGGCGGGAGAGGGTCATGGGTGTGGCCTTCGGGGTAGGGGTGGGGGTCCGGCCACCGGGGCGGGTCACCCCGGTGCAGCGCCGAGCGTCGAGGGCCGACGTACCGAGGCCGCTCTCAGCTGGGCAACAGCAAACACTCCGCGAACGGGGGTCAACCCCAATCTCCGGCTGATTCACAGGATTCTGCCGGTGGCCGTCGATTTCGCCCGTCTCCTCCCGCTATCCCAGCGCTGAGCACGGCGGCGCGCCGGTCGGCCCTGACCGGCTGAACCTTCTGAGCCTGTCGTTACGCGCAGTACTCGGTGGCGATGTACCGCACCGCCGACTGCACCTGCTCCTCCGTGAGCTCTTCGTCCGCGACCCCGCCGAGTTCTTCGAGCGCGAGCTCGTCGACCGCCTCGCTGTCGTCGCCGTCGTCGATCGCCGCGCAGATCGCGTCGGCGGCCTCGATGGAGCCCTCGCCGCCGAGTCCCGGCGCGATGTCCTCGAGCGCGACGAGCAGGGCGTCGTCGTCGATCGGCTCCGGCGTCTGGGCGCCGACGGGCTGTGCGTTCTGCCCCGTGCAGCCGGCGAGCAGCGTGGCGGCGAGGGCGAGCGGAACCAGGGAGAGACGGGAGGTGCGCATGCCATCACGCTAGGAAGCGGGAGCTGGTATCACCCTGTTTTCCGGCGTGCGTCCATCGGCCTCCCAGCGGATGCGGAGTCTGCGCGGGCCCGCGGCTTAGCGCTCGAGCTCCTCCCGGATCGCGGCGGCGAAGGCGTCGACATCCGCTTCGGTGGTGTCGAACGCGCACATCCACCGGACCTGCCCGGCGGCCCGGTCCCAGTCGTAGAAGCGGTACCGCTCGCGGATCCGATCGGCGGCGGCGTTGTCGAGCACGGCGAACACGGCGTTCGCGTCGGTGCTCTGACTGAACGAGAGGCCGGGAACATCCTCGATGGCGGCGCGGAGGCGGGCTGCCATGGCGTTCGCGTGGGCTGCGGAGCGGATGCCGAGGTCGTCGTCGAACAGGGCGAGCAGTTGGGCGCTCGCGAAGCGCATCTTGCTGGTCAGCTGCATGCTGAGTTTGCGCAGATAGGTGAGTCCGGTGGCTCGGGCGGGGTCGAGTACGACGATCGCCTCGGCGCCGAGGAGACCGTTCTTGGTGCCGCCGAAGCTCAGCACGTCGACGCCGGCGTCGGCGGTGAACGCACGGAAGTCGACGCCGAGGGCAGCGGCGGCGTTCCAGATGCGCGCCCCGTCCATGTGCACGGCCATGCCGTTGTCGTGGGCGTAGTCGGCGATGGCCCGCACCTCGGTGGGCGAGTACAGGGTTCCGAGTTCGGTGGTCTGCGTGATGCTCACGGCGAGCGGCTGGGCGCGGTGCTCGTCGCCCCAGCCCCACGCCTCGGTGGCGACGAGGTCGGGGGTGAGCTTGCCGTCGGGCGTCGGCACGGTGAGGAGCTTGAGTCCGCTCACCCGCTCGGGCGCACCGGCTTCGTCGGTGTTGATGTGCGCGGTGTCGGCGGCGATGACGGCGCCCCACCGCGGCATCATCGACGTCAGGGCGACGACGTTCGCGCCGGTGCCGTTGAATACGGGGAACGTCTCGGCCGATTCGCCGAAGTGCTCGCGCACGACCTGCTGGAGCCGGGCGGTGTAGACGTCGCCGCCGTACGCGACCTGGTGTCCGCCGTTCGCCGCAGCCAGGGCCGCGAGCACCTCGGGATGCACCCCCGCGTAGTTGTCGGAAGCGAACGTACGACTCTCGGCATCATGCAGACTCACCCCCACATCCTCCCAGGTCGGATATTGCGGGCAGGAACGCACGTTCCGGCGGGCCACTTCGCCCGGAACGTGCGTACCCGCGCTAGTGACCCCGGCAGGATGCTTCATTCTCCGATGACCGCGCCATCGCCACGCTCTTCGCCTACGGGAGACGCCTCACCCGAGCACTCGACGCGGAAACGCACGTTCCGGGCGACACGCCGCGCCGGAACGTGCGTCTGTGCCCGTAATATCCGACCTAGGGGCGGAGGCCGGCAGTGCTCTCGATGACGCCGGTCATCTTCTTCGCCAGAGCCTCGTAGAACATCGACAGGGGGAACTCGTCGTCGAGGACGGCGTCCGTCATCCCCTTGGGCGGACCCGACAGGATCTCGTCCGACAAGCCGCGAGCCCACGCCGACGCCGGATGAGGGGCGAGCACCGACCGCACCAGGTCGTACGCCGCCAGCCAGTGCACCGTCTTCGGCCGGTCGATCGAACTCCAGTACAACTCGTCGATCGCGTCCGAGAGCGCGACGACCGCGTCGGGCACCGCCTCCCAGTCGAACGCGAGCGCCGTGTCGGTCCAGTGCAGCACGCGACGCTGGTGCAGCCAGGCGAACAGCAATTGACCGCCCAGCCCGTCGTAGTTGCGCACCCGCGTGCCGGTGAGCGGGAAGCGGAAGAGACGGTCGAAGAGCACCGCGTACTGCACGAGCCGCGCCCGGTCGCGCGTCAGCTCGTCGGTGCCCGGGTCGCGCATGAGCCGCACCGACTCGCGGAACGCGGTGAGGTCGCACCGCAGTTCCTCGAGCGAGTAGAGGAAGTACGGCATCCGCTGCTTGATCATGAATGGGTCGAACGGCAGGTCCCCGCGCATGTGGGTGCGGTCGTGGATGAGGTCCCACATGACGAACGTCTCCTCCGCCAGGCGCTGGTCGGCGAGGAGCCGCTCGGTGTCGGCGGGAAGCCCGAGCTTCGTGATCCGCGCCGCCGCGCGCGTCACGACCCGGAACCTAGCCGCCTCGCGGTCGGCGAAGATCGCACCCCATGTGAACGCCGGCACGGCCCGCATCGCGACCGTCTCGGGGAACAGCACCGCCGAGTTGGTGTCGTACCCGGGCGTGAAGTCGAGGAACCGGATGGGGACGAAGAGGGCGTTCGAGTACGGGCCCGACTCGAGCGCGTCGACGAAGTCCGGCCACAGCGTCTCGACGAGAACCGCTTCGAGCAGTCGGTCGGTGCTGCCGTTCTGCGTGTACATGGGGAACACCACGAGGTGGCGAACCCCGTCGCGCCGGTCGAGCTGCGGCTGGAAGGCGACCAGCGAGTCGAGGAAGTCGGGAACCCCGAATCCGCCGTCCCGCCACGCCCCGAGATCCGTCACCAGGGCGTCGAGATACGCCGCGTCGTGCGGGAACAGCGGCGCGAGGGCCTGCACCGACGAGACCACCCGGTCGAGGAGGCGTGACGCCTCCGCCGGATCGGCGCCGTCGTCGAGTGCGCCGTCGTGGCGTTGCAGGCTCTGGAACGCGGTGGCGGCGGCCTTGAGGGAGAACCAGTCGGCGGGCAGCTCGTCACTGTCCTCGACGACCCTGTCCTCGACGACCTCGGGTTCACCGATGATCGCCGTGCGCACTGCATCCGTCATGTGTTCGCCTCCTTTGGCCCTAGTTCCTGTGTTCGATGTCCTGCGTCTGGTGTCCGGGTGTCCGGCATGGCGCCGCACCCGCTCCCTTCCGAGACTGCTGCCTTCCGAGACTATGGAGCGTCGGGCGGGTGGATGATTGCACCGATGCGCAGCTTTGCTGCGCGCTGCGCCGATTCGTTGCGAACCGAGCGCTAACGTGCGCTCGATGGACGATTCGCACGGTCGCGACCGGCTCCAGCGCTCCCGCCGCGGGCGCCGGGCGGCGGTCGTTGTCGGCGGGGTGGCCGCCGGCGCCGGAATCCTCGCGGGAGGCGCGTTCCTGCTCGCCGCGGGACCTCTGGCCGGGTTCCCCGTCGAGCGATTCGATCGGGCGGCGGTGCTCACGCTCGATGACGGACACGACAGGATCGGCGTCGCCGTCGACGAGGGATGGGCGCGCCTCGGCCTGCTGCCCGACCCCTCGCGCGTGCTGCTCGCCTCACCCGACGACCGGATGCACGTCACACTGTCGCTGAACGACCGCGGCGACGACCTGCCGGCCGACCTCTCGGATGGGACGGAGCCGCGGTGGCGCACCGAGACGCTGTCGAGCGGCGCGCGAGTCCAGCACACGACCCGGAAGGACGAGGACGGCGGCGGATCGATCCTCGCCGTCGTCGAGATCCCCGGTCACCGCGTCCCCATCGCCGTCGTCGCCGAGATCCGCGGCACCGACCCCGACGGCTATCGCACCGAGGTCGCCGCCATCGTCGCGTCGATGGAGGTGACGCCGTGAGGCGGCCGGCCGCGCCGGTTCTCGCCGCGACGGCGCTCGCCGCGGGCGTGCTGGTCGCGCTCTCCGGATGCAAGGTCGACCTCGCCGACCCGACCTGGCATCCCCGTCCGGCGGCCACTGGGGCGGTGGCGCTCGCCGCGGGCCCCGAGGCAGATGCGGGAAACGACGCAGGCGTACCGAATTCCGCGGAGTTCGCACCCGACGCGCCCGCCCTCGGACTCGAGACTCGCGTCATTTACTCGGACGCCCCCGGCGCTCGCATCGCGGCGCGCTGGATCGAGATCCCAGGCAATGACGTCCTCAACTCCCTCCTGCGCGGCGAGGTCCGGCGACTCATCGACGAGAACGCCGCCGCGACGGGCGTCGCCTACGTGCCGCGCGCCGACGGACCTCGCTCCGGCGCTGGCGTCGTCTGTCAGCCGGGCTCGGCCAGCGGCCCGGTGGGGGAGCTGCTCGCCGACCCGGTCTCGACGGCGCCGGGCGACGGGCGTTCCGTGAGCGTCGTCTGCGAGATCGTTGCCGCCACCGGCCGTCTGGTCGTGCAGAAGATCCGGATCGTGGTCGCTGACGGCGCCGAGGTGCAGACGGACACCGTCCGCACGCTCTACGCCGACACCCACGGCGCTTTTGTGGCGGAGCCCGCCGACCTCCTCGACGCAGGGCAGACGCCGCAGCTGCTGCGCTCGATCGTCGAGACCCTGAAGATCGCTGCCGGCGCGTTCGAGCCCGCGATGCAAGAGGATCCCTCTGGATGGCCGCCCGACCGGCTGACCGCCCTCTTCACGGATGTCGAGCTGACACCGGACGGGTCGCTCGTCGTGCGGCTGCCGAGGGACTTTCGCACCGACGAGCTGGATGCCCTCGGAGCCCTTCCCGACGACCCGCCGCTGGTGGTCACCGTGCCGGCGGTATCGGCCGGTCAGTACCTGACGCCGCGCGGCACCGAGATCGCGGCGGCACTGGCCGTGGGCGCGCCCCTCGACCTTCCCGCCGCCGAGGCGCGCGGCCGAGAACCGGTCGACTGTGCGTTCTTCGCCTGCGTCGCGCTCACCTTCGACGACGGCCCGGGACGCTACACGTCGGGCGTGCTCGACGAGCTCCGCTCCCGCCGGGACGCCGCCACCTTCTTCGTGCAGGGGGTGAACATCGGCGGCGACGAGGACCTCGTGCGCCGGGCGTTCGACGAGGGCCACCAGATCGGCAACCACACCTGGGCGCACCCGCACCTGACCGGGTTGAGCGACGCCGACGTCCGACGCGAGCTCGGCGAGACCACCGCGGCGATCGTCGCGATCACCGGCCAGCGCTCGATGACCTACCGGCCGCCCTACGGCGACATCGACGATCGCGTGCAGCGCCTCGCCGGCATGCCGGCGATCCTCTGGAGCGTCGATCCCGAGGACTGGCGGATCCCGGATGACGCCACGCTGCTCGAGCGCACGGTCGACCGGCCGGTCCCGGGCGACATCGTGCTCTGCCACGACATCCACGAGAACACCGCCCGCATGGTGCCCGCCATCCTCGACGGCCTCCACGCACGAGGCTTCACCCTGGTGACCGTCGATCAGCTGCTGGCCGCCGCTCCGCCTGGAATCGGTGACACCGTGCGCTCGGCGCGCTGATTCCGAAGCGACACGTCGCGATTCTTCACAGGGAAAACTGAGGTTCCCTTCTTACCGTCGACTAAACCGGTTCAGTTCGACCGGTCCACGAGTTCGACGATGAGCGAGGTGACGGCGATGGCGCGCAAACCGACCATCCTCGACGTCGCCCGCGCCGCCGGTGTCAGCAAGGGACTCGTCTCGTTCGCGCTCAACGACCGCCCGGGCGTCGCAGCGGGAACCCGTCAGCGCATCCTCGACGCGGCCGACGAACTCGGATACCGCCGCAGCATCGCCGCCCGCTCGTTGTCCACGCGCACCTCGTTCGCGCTCGGGCTGGTCGTCGCGAGGAACCCGGACGTCATCGCCGCCGACCCCTTCTTCCCCGGCTTCATCTCGGGCGTCGAGCAGGTGCTGGCGCAGCGAGGCCGGGCGCTGGTGCTGAGCTTCGTCCCCGACGACGAGGCCGAGGCCGAGACCTACCGCACCTTGGCGGCCGACCAGCGGGTGGACGGCGTCTTCCTGACCGACCTCCGCACCGACGATTTCCGCCCGGCGCTGCTCGAGCAGCTGGGGCTTCCGGCCGTCTCCCTCGGCAGGGTCGACGGCGGCGGACCGATGGCCGCGGTGACGCTCGACGACACGCCGGGCATCACCGACGCCGTCCGTCATCTCGCGGGCCTCGGACACCGCCGTATCGCGCACGTGGCGGGCCCCGCCCGGATGCTGCACGCCCTCCACCGGCGCGACGCGTTCCTCGCGGCGTCGGCCGAGCAGGGGCTTCCCGGGACCCTCGTGGTCGAGACCGACTTCAGCGCCGCCGACGGTGCGGCCGCCACGGCGGCGCTGCTCGATCTCGACGACCGCCCCACCGCGATCGTCTACGCGAACGACCCGATGGCGATCGCCGGTCTCGGGGTCGCGCACCGCCGCGGCCTCGACCTGCCGACGGACCTGTCGATCACCGGCTTCGACGACTCGGACATCGCGGATTACATCTACCCCGCGCTGACCTCGGTGCGCACTCGACCTGGCCAGTGGGGCGAGGCGGCCGCGGCGACCCTGCTGCAGCTGGTCGACCACGGCGCCGCACCCGACCTCGACCTGCCCCCCGCGGGGCTCGTCGTCAGGAACTCGACCGCACCGCCGCGGTCGTGACCGACGAAGGCGGCGTCGCCGCCGCCTTTCAGCGAAGAAGTTCGACAGAAGGAGAGACAGTGATTACTTCCTCGAAGACGAGGTGGCTGGCCGGAGCGGGCCTCGCCACCGTCGGCCTGCTGGGCCTCACCGCGTGCGGCGGGGGCGGCGCTGCGTCGACCGACCTGACCGCCACTGGGCCCATCACCATCTGGTACTCGAACAACGAGCAGGAGGTCGAGTGGGGTGAGGCCATGGTCGAAGCCTGGAACGCCGAGCACCCGGATGAGCAGATCACCGGCCAGGAGATCCCCGCGGGCAAGAGCAGCGAGGAGGTCATCGGCGCGGCGATCACCGCGGGCAACGCCCCGTGCCTCGTCTTCAACACCGCCCCGAGCGCGGTCGGCCAGTTCGAGCGCCAGGGCGGCCTCGTGAACCTCTCCGACTTCGAGGACGGCGCCTCGTACATCGAGGAACGCAGCGGAGACCTCGCGGAGCAGTATCAGAACGCCGACGGCGAGTACTTCCAGATGCCGTGGAAGAGCAACCCGGTGCAGATCTTCTACAACAAGGCCATCTTCCAGCAGGCGGGTCTCGACGCCGAGAACCCGGCCCTGTCGACCTACGACGACTTCCTCGCGACCTCGAAGACCATCGTCGACTCGGGCGCGGCGCAGTACGCGATCTGGCCCGCGCCCACCAGCGAGTTCTTCCAGACCCAGTTCGACTTCATGCCGCTCTACGCGGCCGCGACCGGCGGAGAGGGACTCGTCGTCGACGGCGAGGCGACCTTCGCCGATGAGGCCGGCTACGGCGTCGCCGACTTCTGGAAGACCCTCTACGACGAGGGACTCGCGGGGCGCGAGCAGTGGCAGGGCGACGCGTTCGCCGACACCCAGGCGGCGATGGCGATTGTGGGACCGTGGGCGATCTCGGTCTACGACGACATCGATTGGGGCTCGGTGGCCGTGCCCACCCCGGACGGCACCCCGGCGGAGGACACCTGGACCTTCAGCGACGCGAAGAACGTCGGACTCTTCACCGCCTGCGAGAACAAGGGCACCGCGTGGGAGGTGCTGAAGTTCGCCACTAGCGAGGAGCTGGACGGCGCGCTCCTCGAGACCACCGGGCAGATGCCGCTGCGGCAGAACCTGCAGGAGACCTACGCCGACTACTTCTCGGCCAACCCCGCCTATGAGGCATTCGGCGCCCAGGCGGCACGCACGATCGAGGTCCCGTCCGGGCCCAACACCGTGCAGATGCTGCAGGCGGTGCGCGACGCGTGGAGCGAGTCGGTGATCTTCGGCGAGGGCGACCCGCAGGAGGCGCTCGACGGCGCGGCGCAGGAGGTCACCGACCTGGCCGGACAGCAGTGACCCCATGAGCACCCTCGCCCCCTCTCCGAAGGCCCCGGCGCCGCAGCGCGCCGGGGCACCGGAGCCGCCCGTCGCGAAGCACGGTCTGCTGAGACGCGTGTTCGGTCGGCAGCCGCTCGGACTGCTGTTCAGCACGCCTTACCTGGCGTTCGTCATCCTGGTCTTCGCGTTCCCGATCGTCTACGCGGTGTGGATCTCGTTCCACGACTTCTTCTTCGCGGCGCCCGGTGCGCAGGTGGACCGGCCGTTCGTCGGCTTCGACAACTTCGTCGCCGCCTTCTCGAACCCGCAGGTCCTCCGATCGTTCGGCAACATCGGCATCTTCCTGATCATCAACGTGCCGCTCACCGTGGTGCTGTCGATCGTGTTGGCCGCCGCGCTCAACAAGGTCGTGCACGCCCGCACCTTCCTGCGGGTCAGCTTCTACGTCCCCTACGTCACGGCGAGCGTCGCGGTCGTCGCGGTCTGGCTGTTCCTCTTCAACGGCAACGGCCTGGTCAACAGCATCCTCGGTCCGCTCGCACCCGACCCGAGCTGGCTGATCAACGAGCAGCTGGCGATGCCGGTGATCGCGCTCTACGTGACCTGGAAGCAGCTCGGCTTCTACATCCTGCTGTACCTCGCGGCGCTGCAGAACGTGCCGAAGGAGCTGTACGAGTCGGCGTCGACGGACGGGGCGGGCAAGCTCCGGCAGTTCTTCTCGGTGACCGTGCCCGGCGTGCGGCCGGCGACCGTGCTGGTGCTGCTCGTCTCGACCGTCACCGGGGCGAATCTCTTCACGGAGCCCTACCTGCTGACCGGCGGAGGAGGACCGAACGGAGCGTCGGCGTCGCCCGTGCTGCTGATGTACCAGCTCGGGATCCAGCAGGGGCAGCCCGATGTCGCCTCCGCGATCGGAGTCGTCCTCGTCATCGCGGTGCTCATCGTCGCCTGGTTGCAGAACCGCTTCGCGGGGGAGAGGGAGTCATGACCGCGCAGACGCAGACCGCCGCGCTCTCACCGGACCGCGGGTCGGCCGCACCGCGCCGCCGGCCGGCTGGGATGACCCGATTCCAGGTCGTCCTGCGAGGGGTGGTGCTCGGTCTCGGTGCCGCCGCGTTCCTCTTCCCGTTCTATTACATGGTCATCGGCTCGCTGCAGACCGACCCCGATCCGACCATCGCCGGCGCCGTGCCCAACCCGTCGAACCTGACGCTCGAGAACTACGCGAACGTCAACGACCGCATCAACCTGGTGTCGGGGCTCGTCAATTCGGGCATCTTCACCGGCGGGGTGCTGCTCGGCACCGTGGTGTTCGGGGTGCTCGCGGGGTACGCGCTCGCGATGCTGCAGTGGCGCGGCCGCTCGGCGACCTTCGCGCTGGTGCTCCTAGTGCAGGTGATCCCGTTCCAGCTGCTGCAGATCCCGCTGTACGTGCTGATCGCCCGCGACTACGGGCTCGCCGACAACCACCTCGGCATGATCCTGCCGTTCCTCATCAACTCGACAGCGGTGATCATCTTCCGGCAGTACTTCCTGCAGCTGCCCAAGGAGCTGTTCGAAGCCGCCCGCATCGACGGCGCCGGCGAGCTGAAGCTGCTGTGGAGCGTCGCGCTGCCGCTGGTGCGCCCGGCGCTCGTCACCGGGCTTTTGCTCACCTTCATCGGCCCCTGGAACGAGTTCCTCTGGCCGTTCCTTATCACCAAGGACGCGACGAAGCAGCCGCTCGCCGTCTCCCTCGCCAACTACATCTCGAACGTCGCGTCGTCGACCGACAACCCGTTCGGAGCGATCCTGGCGGGCGCGGTCGTGCTCGCCGTCCCCGTGGTGGTGCTGTTCATCGTGTTCCAGCGCTACTTCGTCTCGACCGACCTCGGTTCCGGAGTGAAAGGATGACCATGACCGATCCCACCACCGTCCCCTACCGCCTCGAGCGCGCGGGAGTCGTGATGGAGCCGGAGCCCGGCAACCCGTTCGAAGCGGAGGGGGTGCTGAACCCCGGCAGCGGCCGCGGCCCCGACGGCGAGGTGTATCTGCTTCCTCGTCTCGTCGCGGACGGCAACGTCTCCCGGGTGGGACTCGCCCGTGTCGTCGTCGAGAACGGGGCGCCCGTCGCGGTCGAACGCGAGGCGGTCGTGCTCGAGCCGGATCGCGGATGGGAACGGGGCGCGAACAACGCCGGCGTCGAGGATCCACGCGTGACGTTCCTCGACGACCTCGGGCTGCACGTCATGACCTACGTCGCCTACGGCCCGCTCGGGCCCCGCACCGCGATCGCCGTCTCCTCCGACCTGCGCGAATGGACGCGACTCGGCCCGGTGTCCTTCGCCTACGACGACACCTTGGACATGGACCTCAACCTGTTCCACAACAAGGACACCGTGTTCTTCCCCGAGCAGGTGACCGCGCCGGACGGCACGCGATCGTATGCGGTGCTGCATCGACCGATGTGGGACATCGGCGAAACCAAGCCGGGTGAAGGGGTGCGGCTGCCGGCCGGCATCGAGGATTCCCGACAGAGCATATGGATCAGCTACGTGCCGGTGGAGGAGGTCGAACGCGACCTCGCGAACCTCACCCGCTGGACCCGGCACCGCTTCCTCGTCGGCCCTGAGTTCCCGTTCGAGGAGGTCAAGATCGGCGGCGGCCCCGCCCCTCTGCGGGTGCCCGAAGGCTGGCTGCTGCTGCACCACGGAGTGACCGGCGTCATCGACAGCGCGTTCGCGCAACAGCAGAAGGTCAACTACGCGGCGGGTGCCATCCTGCTCGACGGCGACGACCCCTCGAAGGTGCTCGCCCGCACGTCCGAGCCGCTGCTCAGCGCCGAGACCGAGGACGAGCGCAGCGGCATCGTGCCGAACGTCGTTTTCCCGACCGCGATCGAGGAGATCGACGGGCAGCACTTCGTCTTCTACGGCATGGCCGACTCGAAGATCGGCGCAGCCCGCCTCATCCGCACCACCGGATGATCGCCGCGCCCGGCCGGGCGGAGGACCGCGACCTGATCCTCCGCCCGGCCGACCGCGCACCCGATGAGACCCCGACGAGACGAGACTTCCGACGAAAGGAGACGTTCGATGGCGAACGTCCTACGCCGCGGCACCGCAGCCGCTGCCATCACCGCCGTGACCGCGGCGCTGCTCACCGCCGTCGCGGTGCCCGCCCACGCCACCGATGAGGCGGCCCCGCTCACCAACACCGCCCACCTCGACTTCCTGCTCGACACCGCCGCTCCTCCGGCGGTCGACGGACACACGACCTACCGGCTCGCGGAGGAGCCGTCCATCACCCTGCCGTGGACCTACGCCGACGCCCGCGACGGAGGCGCCTTCGAGCGCATCGGCGGCGGACCGCTCGACGAGGCGACCGGCGACTACGCTCAGGGCGCCTACAACACCGACGATGTCGCGCGAGCCGCCGTCGTCTACCTGCGGCACTGGCAGCAGACGGGCGACGAGGGGAGCCGGGAGAAGGCATACGAAGTGCTGCGCGCGCTCGCCTACTTCCAGACCACCACCGGCGAGGATGCGGGCAACGTCGTGCTCTGGATGCAGACCGACGGCACGCTCAACCCGAGCGCCGAACCGGTCGAGCTCCCCGACCCGAGCGACTCCGCCGACAGCTACTGGCTCGCCCGCACCCTGTGGGCGCTCGGCGAGGGCTATGCGGCATTCCGCGACGCCGACCCGAAGTTCGCCGCGTTCCTGCAGGAGCGCCTGCGTCTCTCGACGGGTGCGGTAGAGCGCGAGGTGCTCACCCGGTACGGCGAGTACGACATCGCCGACGGCGTCGAGGTGCCGGGATGGCTGATCGCCGACGGCGCCGACGCGACCGCCGAATCGCTGCTCGGTCTCTCCGCCTACGTCGTCGCCGAGCCCGACGACGAGGCGGTACGGGCGACCACAGCGAAGCTCGCCGACGGTGTGGCGTCGCTCGCTCGCACGACCACCGACGCGGCCACCACCCAGTGGCCGTACGGTGCAGCGCTCCCGTGGGCACAATCGCGCAGCATGTGGCACGCGTGGTCGTCGCAGATGGCGACCGCTCTCGTCGCCTCGTCGACCGCACTCGGCGACCCGGAGCTGCTCCAGCCTGCGATCGTCGAAGGGGCTCGCTTCGCCCCGATCCTCCTCGCCGCCGGCGGCCCGCAGAACGGCTGGTATCCGAGCCCGACCGAGCGCGTGCAGATCGCCTACGGCGCCGACTCGCGGCTGCAAGTGTCTCTCGCGCTCGCCGACGCGACCGGGTCGAGCGCCTTCACCGACCTCGCCGCACTGCAGGGCGCATGGTTCTTCGGCCAGAACCCTGCGAGGGAGGCGGTCTACGACAGCGCCACGGGGGTCACCTTCGACGGCATCGAGGCGGACGGCCGCATCAACCGCAACTCCGGAGCAGAGAGCACGATCCACGGACTGCTCGCGATGCTGGCGCTCGACGCGCACCCCGACGTCGCGGCGCGGGCGCAGACCCTGACCACCGAGACCGCGCGGAAAGGACTCGCCTTCGTCCAGGCGGAGGACGCGGTGTCGACCGACGGCGAGATCGTCACCCCCGAGTCGTCGTGGACGGAGGAGTCGTCCTGGAACGGGGACTTCCTGCGGCTCGACCGCGGACGGACCGCGACGTTCGACCTGGGCGAGGCCGATGGAGTCCGCATCCTCGAGCCGGTCACCTGGAACCCCGAGTCGGGCGTCGATCCCTCGGCGTCATCGTTGTGGCGCAGCAAGTCTCTGCCTCTCGGCCTGCTGCGACACGAGGTCGGCGCGCAGGGCGTGACCGGGGCGTCGGGCGCGCTGCTGCCGCAGCGCCTGACACTCCCGTTGCCCGGGGCGCGCGCCTCCGTCGAGGTGCGAGCGATCGAGGGGGTGGTCGACCTCGACGGCATCCTCGTGCGCCCCGCGGTCTCCCGTCTCGAGACCACGGGTGGGGACCAGCGGTCGGTGCTCCTCGTCAACGGGATGGGGGTCCCGGTTCCCACCCCGGCGGGGTTCGAGGACCGCGCCTCCGTGGTGCGGATCTACGACGCGAACGGGACGCTCGTTCGCGAGCGCGCGCTCGACCGGTCTCGGCAGGTGCTGCTGCCCGCGCAGGGGTTCGCGGTGATCGACGGCTGATCGGTCAGGGGAGCGGTGTGCCGGATCAGAAGAAGTCGGGCACACCGCTTCCGGCGAGGAGGAAGCCGCCGAACCACGCCGCGACGGCGAGGAGCGCGGTCGTGAGCGGAATCCAGAAGGCCAGTCGGCGCAGCACCAGCACGATGATGGAGGCGGCGACGCCGAGGACGATGATCACGATGGGCGCGATGAAGGCGACGATCACCCCGGCATCGATGCGCGCGTAGTCGCAGGTCTGCGCGGTGCACGGGTCGCTCACCATGACGAGCAGGCCCGCCATGATCGCGGTCAGCACGCCGAGCACCGGGAGCGGCAGCACGAGCACGATGGTGAGGACGAGGTCCCAGATCTTCACCGGGCGCCTCGTCGACACCGGTTCGGCGGCGGTGCGGGTGCTCACGCTCCGACTGTAGGCACCCGCGCCCGCGGGAGAAAGGCCCGGGAGGGCATCGGAGCGGCGTCCGGCAGACTATGACCGTGGCGGGTGTGCTGACGGGCTTCGGGATCATCGCCGTCGTCATCGGCATCGGTTACCTCGTCGGCCGCATCGGCCTGCTCGGTCCCGACGCTCCGCGGGCGCTCAGCCGGCTCGTCTTCTTCGTCCTCTCGCCCTGCCTGCTCTTCACCGTGCTGGCCGATGCCGAGGTGCACAGCCTCTTCTCCACAAGCCTCGTGGTCGCCGCCGTCGCCGCGATCACCTGCTCTCTGCTGTTCGTCGGGATCGCGCTGCTGGTGTTCCGGCGGAAGCTGCCCGAGGCGATCGTCGGGTCGCTCGCCGCCGGCTACGTCAACGCCAACAACATCGGCATCCCGGTCGCGGTGTACGTGCTCGGCGACCCGGCGTTCGCCGCGCCCGTGCTCCTGCTGCAGCTGCTCGTGCTCGCGCCGATCTCGCTCACCCTGCTCGACCTCACCACCTCGGGCAACGTGTCGCCGCGCCGCATCCTGCTCCAGCCGCTCACGAACCCGATCCTGATCGGCTCGGCACTGGGAGTGCTGGTCTCGGTGACGGGCCTGCCGATCCCCGAGCCGGTGATGGAGCCGTTCCGCATCATCGGCGCCGCCGCCGTCCCGGTCGTGCTGATCGGCTACGGCATGTCGTTGCACGGTCAACGCGTCCTCGCGCCGGGCACCGACCGCCGGGATGTGATCCTCGCGTCCACCATCAAGCTCGCGATCATGCCGGTCATCGCATGGATCGTCGGCACCCTGCTCGCCCTCGACGCACCGACCCTGCGAGCCGTCGTTGTGCTCGCCGCGCTCCCGTGCGCCCAGAACGTCTTCAACTTCGCCCAGCGCTACGGACGCGGCGAGGTCATCGCCCGCGACTCGGTGTTCGTCACGACCGTCGGATCGCTGCCGGTGCTTCTCGTGGTCTCGCTGCTGCTCGCTTGAGCGGCATCGGATCCTCATGGCGTGCTCCGGCTCGCCTGCGAGGGGACGCATCGCCGGCTCTTCGCGCTCTGCCGGGCCGCTGCGAGACGCGGGTTCTACCGTCGACCCTCCACCGAAGGCGCGAGCCGGATCAGGAGAGAACGACATGACGACACCAGTAAAGACCGACGCGGCACACGGACCTGCCACCCCGCAGCATCCCACCTCGGCTTCCGCCGCCGACGTCCACGCCAGCCCGCCGGCGGGACGGGCGTCGGGGGCGAACCCGCGCAGCGTGCGGCCCCGCTGGCTGCTTCCGGTGGCGATCGCCGCCACCCTCGTGGCCGGCATCGGCATCGGGGCCATCGCGGGCGGTGCCATCGGCTTCGCACTCGGCGGTTCCGGCGTCGGCTCGTCACAGACCGGGTTCGGGCCAGGAGGCGGGCAGATGCCCGACGGCGGGTTCCCGGGCGCGCCGGGCGGGCAGACCGACGGCCAGGCCGACACCGACGCGAGCTGAGGCACTCGTCGTTAACCTGCCGCCGTTACCCTGTGGCCCCGCGCGCCCACCTCGTCCGGCGCGCGGCCACAGGCGACGGAGGACCCGGACATCGACGACAGCACGAGCATCCTCCGGGGTGCAGGTCCGACGCCCGCGCCGCGCACCCTGCTCGACATCCTCCGATCGACGGCGAAAGCGCATCCCGAATCCTCGGCTCTCGAAGACGACCGCGGGGCGCTCAGCTACCGCGAGCTGATCGCCGAGGTCGACGCGGTCGCCGCCGCGCTGCACGGTGCGGGGGTCGGCCGGGGCGACCGTGTCGGAGTGCGCATGGTTTCCGGCCGCCGGGAGCTCTACCTCTCCATCCTCGGAGTCCTCGCGGCCGGTGCCGCCTACGTGCCCGTCGATGTCGACGATCCCGACGAACGGGCCCTCCTCGTCTTCGGCGAAGCGGGCGTCACCGGGGTGATCCTCGGCGGCGGCGACTTCGTGCCGAGCGAACCGGGACGAGGCGCGACGCCTCTCTTCTCCGAGCGGGACCGCCGTGGCGTCGTGTCCGTGTCCGCCCCAGAGGTCGGCGACGACGCCTGGATCATCTTCACCTCCGGCTCGACGGGAACCCCGAAGGGCGTCGCGGTGACGCACCGCTCGGCCGCCGCCTTCGTCGACGCCGAAGCCGGGATGTTCCTCCAAGACGCGCCGCTGGGGCCCGGCGACCGGGTCCTCGCCGGTCTCTCGGTGGCCTTCGACGCGTCGTGCGAGGAGATGTGGCTCGCCTGGAGGCACGGCGCCTGCCTGGTGCCCGCGCCGCGCGACCTCGTGCGCAGTGGGATGGACCTCGGCCCGTGGCTGACCACCCGGCGCATCAACGTCGTCTCGACCGTGCCCACGCTCGCCGCCCTGTGGCCGGCCGAATCGCTCGAGAACGTGCGGCTCCTCATCTTCGGCGGCGAGGCCTGCCCTCCCGAGCTCGCGGACCGCCTCGCCACCGACGACCGCGAGGTGTGGAACACCTACGGTCCGACCGAGGCGACGGTCGTCGCCTGCGGCGCCCGCCTCTTCCCCGGCCGGCCGGTCCGCATCGGTCTGCCGCTCGACGGGTGGGAGCTCGCGGTCGTCGACCCCGACGGGCAGCCGGTCGCCGACGGCGGGATCGGCGAACTGGTCATCGGTGGTGTCGGGCTCGCCCGCTACCTCGATCCCGCGAAGGATGCCGAGAAGTACGCCCCGGCGCCGACCCTCGGCTGGGATCGCGCCTACCGCAGCGGCGACCTCGTCCGCTTCGATCGCGAGGGGCTGATCTTCCAGGGGCGCGCCGATGATCAGGTGAAGGTCGGCGGGCGGCGCATCGAGCTCGGCGAGGTCGAGAACGCGCTGCAGAATCTTCCGGGCGTCTCCGGTGCCGCCGCCGCGGTGCGCACCACCGCCGCCGGGCACCAGGTGCTGGTCGGCTATCTCGCCCTCCCCGATCCGCTCGCCTTCGACCGCGCCGACGCCCTCACCCGCCTCCGCAGCGAACTCCCCGCGGCGCTCGTGCCCGTGCTCGCCGTCGTCGACTCGCTGCCCGTCCGCACCTCCGGCAAGGTCGACCGGGCGGCGCTGCCGTGGCCGCTGCCTGCCGAACCCGGGGCCGAGTCGGCCGATGAGGACGAATCCTGGCTGCGGGCGGAGTGGCAGATCGTGCTCGGTGTGCCCGTCGACGGCCCCGACGCCAACTTCTTCGACCTCGGCGGCGGCTCGCTCGCGGCCGCCGGTCTCGTCGCCCGCCTCCGCGAACGCGACCCCGAGTTCGCGGTCGCCGAGATCTACGCCCACCCGCGCTTCGGCGCGATGCTCGACTACCTCCGATCTCGCGCGTCGACCGTGGCCGCGCCCGTCGAGGTCGAAAGGGTCGACCCGGTGCCGGTGCGCGCCCAGGTGCTGCAGACCATCTCCAGCGTGCTCATCCGCACCGTCGAGGGCCTGCGCTACCTCGTCTATCTCCTGGCGGCGGGCACGCTGCTCGCGCCACTCGGCTTCGACTTCCTGCCGCAGGCCTCCTGGTGGCTGCTCGCGCCCGCCTTCGTCCTGCTCGGCACGCCGTTCGGGCGGATGGCGATCGCGGTCGTCGCCGCCCGGCTGCTGCTTCTCGGCGTGCGTGCGGGCGACCATCCGCGCGGCGGATCGGTGCATCTGCGCCTCTGGGCCGCCGAATCGATCGCGGCGGCGGTCGGCGCCGCCTCCCTCGCCGGAGCGCCATGGATCGTCTACTACGCGCGGGCGTTGGGGGCGAAGATCGGCGACGACGCCGACCTCCACTCGCTGCCGCCCATCACCGGCATGCTGAGCGTCGGCGCACACGCTTCGATCGAGCCCGAGGTCGACCTGTCGGGGTGGTGGATCGACGGCGACACCCTCCGACTCGGAGCGATCCGCATCGGTGCCGATGCCCGGGTCGGCGCCCGATCGACCCTCCTCCCCGGCACGCGCATCGGCAAGCGGGCGGAGATCGATCCCGGATCCGCGGTCTTCGGCCGGGTGCGGGCGGGACAGCGGTGGGCGGGGTCGCCGGCGGCGCGCATCGGGTCGGCGGAGCCGTGGTGGCCCGCCGAGCGTCCCGCGCGCCGCCGGCGGTGGATCGCCGCCTACGCGGGCGCTTCGGTCGGTATCTCGCTGGTGCCGGTGCTCGCGCTGATCGCGGGAGCCGCCGTGATCCTCGCCGCGGTGCGCCCGGCACCCGACGCCGCCGCTGCGTTAGGCCCTGCGCTGCTCGCCGTGGCACCCGCGGTACTGGTCGCCGGCGCCGTGCTCGCCGCTCTCGTCGTCGGACTGGTCCGCCTGCTCGGCATCGGTCTGTCGGAGGGCGTGTTCCCCGTCCGCGGCCGCGTCGGGTGGCAGGTGTGGGCGACCGAGCGGCTGCTCGACCTCTCGCGCACTCTGCTCTTCCCGCTCTATTCGGGGTGGTTCACCCCGACGTGGTTGCGTCTGCTCGGCGCGCAGGTCGGCCGCGACGTCGAAGCGTCGACCGTGCTGCTCATCCCCGCGATGACCACGGTGAAGGACGGCGCCTTCCTCGCCGACGACACCATGGTCGCGGGCTACGACCTGGGCGGCGGCTACGTGCGCGTCGCTCGCGCCGAAGTCGGCAAGCGGGCCTTCGTCGGCAACTCCGGCATGGCGGGCGCCGGCCACATCGTGCCGAAGGACGGCCTGGTCGCGGTGCTGTCGTCGGCGCCGGTGAAGAGCAAGCCGGGGTCGTCGTGGATGGGGTCCCCGCCGGTGCGGCTGCGCCGCACGCCCACCGAGGGGGAGGCGTCGCGCACCTACCGGCCGACCCCGTCGCTGCGTCTGGCCCGGGGCGGATGGGAAGCGCTGCGCATCGTCCCCGTGTTCGCGTCGTGGGCCATCGGCGTGCTCGCGGTCGCCGCCCTGGTCGGGCTCGCCACCGTGTCGCCCTGGCTCGCCGCGCTGCTCTCGGGCCTCGTCCTGATCGGCGCCGGGGCCGCTGCCGCGGCCGTGACGACCGCGGCGAAGTGGCTGCTCGTCGGTCGCATCCGCGCGGGCGAGCACCCGCTGTGGTCGTCGTTCATCTGGCGCAGCGAACTCGCCGACACCTTCGTCGAGACGGTCGCCGCCCCGTGGTTCGCGAACAGTGCGGGCGGCACGCCGGCGCTCGTCTGGTGGCTGCGGAGCCTCGGTGCGCGCATCGGGGCGGGGGTCTGGTGCGAGACCTACTGGCTGCCCGAGGCGGACCTCGTGACGCTGGGAGCCGGCTCCAGTGTGGGGCGCGGATGCGTCGTTCAGACGCATCTGTTCCATGATCGGATCATGACGATCGACGAAGCAGTACTCGAGCCCGGCGCCACGCTCGGTCCGCACAGCGTCGTGCTGCCCGCCGCGACGGTGGGACGCTCGGCGGTGGTCGGTCCCGCGTCCCTCGTCATGCGCGGCGAACTCGTGCCGCAGGGCACCAGGTGGAGCGGCAATCCGATCGGTCCGTGGCGGGAGGTGCGGGTGCGCGAGTACCGCGATGCATCGGCCCGGTCGGCTCGGACGGCGTGACCGGCGCGTCCGCCTCGTCGCCGGTGGACGGCTATCTGCCCGGCATGGGCGACGACGGCTACCACGTGGTCGGCTACGACCTCGATCTCGACTACCGGGTCCGCGGCAACCGGTTGCAGGCCGTCGCGCGACTGACGATCCTCCCTCGGCGGACGGTCGACGAGCTCTCGCTCGACTTCTCCGGACTTCGGGTCGCGAAGGTCACCATCGACGGCGAGCGCCCGGCCGGTGTGAGGCACACCGGTCACAAGCTCGTCCTGCGCCCGGCGACCCCGTTGCCCGACGGCGAGAAGGTCGTCGTCGTCGTCGAGTACTGGGGTTCTCCCGCTCCGCGCCGGTCCCCGTGGGGCCCGCTCGGCTGGGAGGAGCTCGAGGACGGGGTGCTCGTGGCCGCCCAGCCCTCGGGCGCGTCGACCTGGTTCCCCTGCAACGACCATCCGGCCGAGAAGTCCGCATATCGGATCCGCATCCGCACCGACGCCGGATACGACGCGGTCGCGAACGGCTACCTCCGCGAATCCTCCGACCGGGGCGGCCGGATCTCGCGGCTCTACGAGCAGCCCGAGCCGACCAGCGCCTATCTCGCGACCGTGCAGATCGGACGCTACGTGTCTCGACGCGACGACGTCGACGGAGTGGGGGTGCGCATCGTGCATCCGACGGCTCTGCTGCGCCGCGTCGAGCACGATTTCGCCCCCCTGCCCGAGATGATCCGCCACTTCTCCTCGCGCTTCGGGCCCTACCCGTTCGAGCAGTTCACCGCTGTCGTCACCGCCGATCCGCTCGAGATCCCCCTTGAGGCGCAGTCGATGGCCATCTTCGGGGCGAACCACGTCGACGGACGGTCCGGTTCCGAGCGCCTCATCGCGCACGAGCTCGCCCACCAGTGGTTCGGCAACAGTGTGGGCGTCGCGCAATGGCGGGACATCTGGCTGAACGAGGGCTTCGCCTGCTACGCGGAGTGGGTCTGGTCGGAGCACGCCGGCGGACCGACCGCCGACGCGCTGGCGCGCCGCTTCGCGGTGGCGCTGCGCTCACTGCCGGCCGACATCCTGATCGGCGACCCCGGCAGCGCAGACATGTTCGACGACCGCGTCTACAAGCGAGGCGCGCTCACGCTGCACGCTCTCCGCCTGACGATCGGCGACGACGCCTTCTGGGCGCTGGTGCAGGAGTGGACGCGGTCGCACCGGCACGGCGTCGCCTCCACCGCCGACTTCGTCGAGCTCGCCGGGCGGCACGGCCTCGACGGGCACGGGTCGGGCGCCGCGGCGTTCTTCGACCTCTGGCTGTTCCGCACGGCTCTGCCCCGGTTGCCGCGCTAGCCCGACGGCGGGTCGATCGCGAGCGCCACGGCGAGGTGGTGAGTCGCGAGGAGTGCGGGCTCGACGAGCCGGTAGCGTCGCCGATCGCTTCCGATGGTGGCGTGGACCCCCTCGGCGTCCTCGATCACGGCCACCGCGAGCGGGTCGACCCGCAGCCCGCGGCCGTCGGCCTTCAGCACCGCTTCCGCGCGGGTCCACTCGGCGAGTGTCGAGAACCCGTCGGGCATCGCCGGGACGCCGGCATCGCTTCGGGCCTCGAGGTCGATGCCGATCGCGCGGCCGGTCGCGGCGGCGACCGCCGTGACCCCCTGGGAATGGCTCACCGACAGGGACAGGTGGCGGAGCGCGACGGGATGCGTCACCCGCGGACGGCCGTGCAGTCCGCCGCAGGTCTCGCACCGCGCCGAGAGAGCGAGTTCCCCCGGGTCCTCGCCGAGCTGCGCGACGGCGTGGCGGAGCAGCAGCCGACCGGCGCGGTAAGCGGGCCTGCGGTCGGACGGGGTCGACTCGTCGCGGATGCGTTCTTCGAGGCCGAGCCGATCGACAGAGCCACCCGCGAGATCGGCGTCGGGCGCGACGCAGACCGCCACCCCGGCCAGTCGCCACGTGACGAGGCCGTCGGCCCCGGCGTCGCCGCCCAGGTCCTCGCGTCTTCCGCTCGTTCCGACGACACGACTCATCCCGACCACAAGACATTGTGTCCATGTGGGGGCGACACGCCGCCGAAACGCCCTCCACAGATACTGACCCCTGTGGACAAACCTGTCCCCAGCAGGAAGAAAGCCCTGACCGAAGGGCAGGTTCCTTCCACAGAGGGGGCGCCGAGGTGCGACACGCCGACCACATCATCTTGTGGTCCCATCCAATGTCGGTGCGCATATGTAGTATCGATCTGCGGCTGGGGAGCCGCTGTCCGGTCGGCTGATCGGGCATACGGGTGGAGTCCGAGATGTTGTACCTGAAGACACCTGTCGAAGGTTCGGCAGCTCGGACACCAAAGGGGAGAGAGGCGCCCAGAGTGGCCATCACCGTCTACAGCAAGCCGTCTTGCGTTCAGTGCACCGCGACCTACCGCGCGCTCGACAAGAAGGGTCTCGAGTACGAGATCTTCGATGTGTCGATCGACGAGAAGGCGCTTCAGGCAGTCAAGGAGCTCGGCTACATGCAGGCTCCCGTCGTCGTGACCGACGACGACCACTGGTCCGGCTTCCGCCCCGACCGCATCGAGGAGCTCGCCGCGAAGATCGCGTGACCCTCGGGTCCCGCGTCGCGAGCGTCCATCACGAGGCCACAGTCATGAACGAGGTCGTGTATTTCTCGAGCGCATCGGGCAACACGCACCGATTCGCCGAGAAGCTCGACCTGCCGGCACGGCGCATCCCGCTCTACGCGCGGGATGAGCCGTTGCTGGTCGATCGGCCCTACGTGCTGATCGTGCCGACCTACGGAGGCGGCAACGGCAACGGGGCGGTGCCCAAGCAGGTCATCCGCTTCCTCAACAACGAGAGCAATCGCGCTCTCATCCGCGGCGTCATCGGCGCCGGCAACACCAACTTCGGTGAGACATACGGACTCGCGGGCGACATCATCGCCGCGAAGTGCGCGGTGCCCCACCTCTACCGCTTCGAACTTTTCGGAACCCCCGACGACGTGCGCGTCGTCAGGGAAGGAATGGAGACCCTGTGAGCACGACACTGCCCGCCCCCACGGTGGCGCCGGTTCAGCTCGACTACCACACGCTGAACGCGATGCTGAACCTGTACGACGCGAACGGTCAGATCCAGTTCGACGCCGACCGACAGGCCGCTCGTCAGTACTTCCTGCAGCACGTCAACCAGAACACGGTCTTCTTCCACAGCCTCAAGGAGCGTCTCGACTACCTGGTCGAGAACGACTACTACGAGAAGGCCGTGCTCGACCAGTACGCGTTCGACTTCATCGCCGCGCTCAACGACCGCGCGTACGCCGCGAAGTTCCGCTTCTCGACCTTCCTCGGCGCGTTCAAGTACTACACCAGCTACACGCTGAAGACCTTCGACGGCACCCGCTACCTCGAGCGCTTCGAGGACCGCGTCGTCATGACCGCGCTGACCCTCGCCGCCGGCAACGAGCAGCTCGCGAACGAACTCGTCGACGAGATGGTCTCGGGCCGCTTCCAGCCCGCGACCCCCACTTTCCTCAACGCCGGCAAGGCCCAGCGCGGCGAGCTGGTCTCCTGCTTCCTGCTCCGTCTCGAAGACGACATGGAGTCGATCGGCCGCGGCATCAACTCCGCGCTGCAGCTCAGCAAGCGCGGTGGCGGCGTGGCCCTGCTGCTCAGCAACATCCGCGAGTACGGCGCCCCGATCAAGAAGATCGAGAACCAGTCGTCCGGTGTCATCCCCGTGATGAAGCTCCTCGAGGACTCCTTCTCCTACGCCAACCAGCTCGGTGCCCGCCAGGGTGCCGGCGCGGTGTACCTGTCGGCCCACCACCCCGACATCATGCGCTTCCTCGACACCAAGCGTGAGAACGCCGACGAGAAGATCCGCATCAAGACCCTCTCGCTCGGTGTCGTCATCCCCGACATCACCTTCGAGCTCGCGAAGAACAACGAGCCGATGTACCTGTTCTCGCCGTACGACGTCGAGCGCATCTACGGCAAGCCGTTCGCCGACATCTCGGTCAGCGAGAAGTACCGGGAGATGGTCGACAACCCCGGCATCCGCAAGACCAAGATCAACGCCCGCGAGTTCTTCCAGACCCTCGCGGAGCTGCAGTTCGAGTCGGGCTACCCGTACGTCGTGTTCGAGGACACGGTCAACAAGGAGAACCCGATCGAGGGCCGGATCAACATGAGCAACCTCTGCTCCGAGATCCTGCAGGTCAACACCCCGAGCACCCTCGGCGAGGACCTCGGCTACCTCGAGACCGGCAAGGACATCTCCTGCAACCTGGGCTCGATGAACATCGCCCTCGCGATGGACGGCGGCAACCTCGGCCGCACGGTCGAGACCGCGATCCGCGCGCTCACGGCCGTCTCGGTCGCGAGCGACATCCAGGCCGTCCCCTCGGTCGCCGCCGGCAACCGCCGCAGCCACGCGATCGGCCTCGGCCAGATGAACCTGCACGGCTACCTCGCCCGCGAGCACATCCACTACGGCAGCGACGAGGGCATTGACTTCACGAACATCTACTTCTACTCGGTCCTTTTCCACGCGCTGCGCGCCTCGAACAACCTGTCGATCGAGACGGGGTCGACGTTCGACAACTTCGAGAACTCGAAGTACGCGTCGGGCGAGTTCTTCGACAAGTACACGAACCAGGTCTGGGCTCCCGCCACCGAGCGCGTTGCCCAGCTGTTCGCGAACGCCGGCATCGAGATCCCCACCCAGTCCGACTGGGAGGCTCTCAAGGCGAGCGTCATGGAGCACGGCATCTACAACCAGAACCTCCAGGCGGTGCCGCCGACCGGGTCGATCAGCTACATCAACAACTCGACCTCGTCGATCCACCCGATCGCCTCGAAGATCGAGATCCGCAAGGAAGGCAAGCTGGGTCGCGTCTACTACCCGGCGCCGTTCATGACGAACGAGAACCTGGACTACTACCAGGACGCGTACGAGATCGGCCCCGAGAAGATCATCGACACCTACGCTGCGGCGACGCAGCACGTCGACCAGGGGCTGTCGCTGACGCTGTTCTTCAAGGACACCGCCACCACCCGCGACGTGAACAAGGCCCAGATCTACGCGTGGAAGAAGGGCATCAAGACCATCTACTACGTCCGCATCCGTCAGATGGCGCTCGAGGGCACCGAGGTCGAGGGCTGCGTCAGCTGCATGCTGTGACGCCCGCCGACCCTCTCACACACGAACGAAGAAGATGACCGAGAAGCTGAAGCTCATCGATCGCGTGAGCGCGATCAACTGGAACCGCATCCACGACGATAAGGACCTCGAGGTCTGGAACCGTCTGACGAACAACTTCTGGCTGCCCGAGAAGGTGCCGATCTCGAACGACGTGCAGTCGTGGGCGCGGCTGAAGCCCGAAGAGCGCGAACTCACCATGCGCGTCTTCACCGGCCTCACCCTGCTCGACACCATCCAGGGCACGGTCGGCGCGGTGTCGCTGATCCCCGACGCGATCACCCCGCACGAGGAGGCGGTCTACACGAACATCGCGTTCATGGAGTCGGTGCACGCGAAGAGCTACTCGCAGATCTTCTCGACCCTCGCGTCGTCGCGCGAGATCGACGAGGCGTTCCGCTGGTCGGAGGAGAACGAGTTCCTGCAGAAGAAGGCGGCGATCGTCCTCGAGTACTACCACGGTGACGATCCGCTGAAGCGCAAGGTCGCCTCGACGCTGCTCGAGTCGTTCCTGTTCTACTCGGGCTTCTACCTGCCGATGTACTGGTCGAGCCGCGCGCAGCTCACCAACACCGCCGACATGATCCGCCTCATCATCCGTGACGAGGCCGTGCACGGCTACTACATCGGGTACAAGTTCCAGAAGGGGCTCGAGAAGGTCTCCGAGTCGAAGCGCGAGGAGATCAAGGACTACACCTTCTCGCTGCTGTACGAGCTCTACGACAACGAAGCCGCGTACACCGAGAGCCTCTACGACACCGTCGGCCTCTCCGAGGACGTCAAGAAGTTCCTGCACTACAACGCGAACAAGGCGCTGATGAACCTCGGCTACGAGTCGCTCTTCCCGAGCACCGTGACCGACGTCAACCCGGCGATCCTCTCCGCGCTGTCGCCCAACGCCGACGAGAATCACGACTTCTTCAGCGGTTCGGGCTCCAGCTACGTCATCGGCAAGGCGGTCGCCACCGAGGACGAGGACTGGGAGTTCTAAGCGCGTTCGAGCGTTCACTTGAAGGAGCCCCTGCCGACCACCGGGTCGGCGGGGGCTTCGTCGTTCCGCGTCACTCCTGGCGGTCGCCGACGCCGTAGCGGAGTGCGACGAGCTGCGAACCGTCGAGGACGTCCGCCCCGAGCAGGTGCAGAGGTGCGCGAGCGCCGTCGTAGACCTTCGACCCGTCACCGAGCAGGGCCGCCCCGACCAAGACGATGAGTTCGTCGACGACTCCCGCCTCGAGCAGCGGGTTCCACGTGGTGGAGCTGCCGAACATGAGCAGGGTGCCGCCGCCGCCCTGCTTGCGGCGAGTGATTTCCGCCACAGCGTCGGCTCGGGCGACGACCGCGGCAGCCGATGCCCATGGGGCGTCCGGATCGATCGTCATCGAGTCGCTGATGATGAGTATCTCCTTCGACAGCACCTGGGCGGCGATGTCCCGGTCACGCTCGCCCTGGCTCGGATCGGCGGCGACGTCCGACCAGTGCTCCCAGTTGTCGCGGAACCAGGTACTGCCGTACACGAGGGTGTCGGCCTCGCGGAGCAGGCGGAGATTGTGGTCGTTGAACGCGTCCTCGAACGGCATACCGTCGAGCCGCTTGTCGGGCCCCTCGTAGTAGCCGTCCAGCGAGGTGAGCACGGAGACGATCAGTTTTCGCATGGCTCGGAAGCTAATGGTCGACGCTGAAGGCTTGCGGTGCGTCGTTCCCTGGCTCGACGATGAGTGTGGCGAGGATGCGAGGAGCGTATCGATGAGGTTCTGGATCTGCGCGACCTGCGGCGTCGAGCACGCCGAGCGGACCGCCGTGTGCGACATCTGCGCCGACGAGCGCCAATGGGTGCCCGAGTCCGGTCAGAAGTGGACGACCCTCGAGGAGCTCGCCGCCCGCGGCGAGCAGACCCGCGTCGTCGACCTCGAGCCGGGACTGATCGGCATCACCTCCTCGCCGAACGTCGGCATCGGACAGTGGTCGAAACTGGTGACCACTGCCGAGGGCTCGGTGCTCTGGGATCCGATCGGCTACCTCGACGACAGCGCCGTCGAGCGCATCGCCTCGCACGGGCCCGTCCTCGCGATCGCGGCCAGCCACCCGCACATGTACGGGGTGCAGGTCGAGTGGAGTCGGCGGCTCGGTGACGCTCCCGTACTCATCGCCGAGGCCGACGCGCACTGGGTGCGGCGGGACGACCCCGTCATCGAGATCTGGAGCGGAGAAGTCGAGATCGCGCCCGGCCTCACGCTGCATCAAATCGGCGGGCATTTCCCCGGCAGCGCGGTGCTGCAGTGGCGCGACGGCGCGGAGGGTCGAGGTGCACTACTCGTCGGCGACACCATTTTCCCGAATCCGGACCGTACATCGGTGAGCTTCATGCGCAGCTACCCGAACCGCATCCCGCTCTCGGGACCGGTCGCGCTCCGCATCGCCGACTCTCTGAACCGGCTCGACTTCGACCGGCTCTACGGCAACTTCGACAACGTCATCGCGGACAGCGCCAAGCAGGTCATCTCGACCTCGGCCGAGCGTCACGCCGCCTGGGCGCGCGGCGACTTCGACGACTTGACCTGACGCCGTACAGCACAGCACCGCACCGCTCAGAATGCGTAGCGGATGCGGCAGTAGGGGGCGATGCTCGCCACCAGCGCGGTTAAGTCGTCGATGTGTCGCCTCTTCATCTCGGCCCGGTAGCGGACGTTGACCATGCCGTTCTGCGACAGCTTCTGCTCCTGCAGGTCGGGACGCCACAGCAGGTCCTCGGCCTTCGGGTGCCAGCCCAGGTTCACCTCGTGCAGACGCTCGTTGTGGGTGAGGAAGATCACCTCGGCGGCGAGCTGCGCCTTCGAGGGCTCGGTCAACGTGTCGTCGAGCTCGTGCAGGAGCTCCGCCCAGGCCTCCATCCACCCGGGCGCGATGATCACGGGGGCGAAGTTGACGTGCACTTCGTAGCCCGCCTCGACGAAGTCGTTGATCGCCGCGATGCGCTCGGCCACCGGCGAGGTGCGGATGTCGGTCACCTTCGCGATGTCGTGCGGCATCAGGGAGAAGCGGATGCGGGTGCGGCCGAGCGGATCCCAATCGAGGAGGTCTCGGTTGACGTATTTCGTGGCGAACGAGGCCTTGGCGGTCGGAGTCATGCGGAACAGCTCGCAGAGGTCTCGCACGTTGTCGCTCAGCATCGCGTCGACGGAGCAGTCGCTGTTCTCGCCGATGTCGTAAACCCACGCTTCGGGGTCGCACTGGTTCGGCTCGGTCTTCGGGCCCTGCTTGTGCACGTGCCGCGCGAGGTGCCGGGTGACCTGCTCGATGTTGGTGAACACGGTCACGGGGTTGCTGTACCCCTTGCGGCGCGGCACGTAGCAGTAGGCGCACGCCATCGCGCAGCCGTTCGCGGTCGATGGAGCGATGAAGTCGGCCGATCGGCCGTTCGGCCGGGTGACGACCGATTTCTTCACCCCCAGCACCAGCGCCTCGGACTTGATACGCACCCACCGCGAGACGTTCCGCTCATCCCCGTGCACTTCGGGGATCTGCCAGTGCGACTCGACCGGCACGACCTCGGCGTCGGGCCACCGGGCCAGGATCTCTTGTCCCCGTGGCGACTCGGCCGCCGCCGGCTCGGCGTAGATCCGGTGGATGTCGACCAGCGCTCGCCGTCGGTCGACCTGTGCGCTCATCCCTCTGGTCTACCAGCCGCCCCCGACAGAGGGCGTCAGGAGCGGCGGCGGCAGTGCCGGTAGCCTACGCAGGACGTCCACGAGAGGGAGACATGCAGCGACGGCGATTGTCCTCGGGTTATCGGTTCGAGGAGGAGTACGGCTACTCCCGTGCCGTGCGCGCCGGCGACCACATCTACGTCTCCGGTACGACGGCGCGGGGCGATGCCCTCGAGGGTGATACCGCGACGCAGATGGTGGACGCGCTCGAGCACATCGCGGCGGCGCTCGCCGAACTCGGTTCGTCGCTCGACGATGTGGTGCGCTGCGTCGTGTACCTCGTCGACCTCGGCGACTACGACCTGATCGCCCCTGTCCACGCGCGCGCCTTCGGTGTGGCCCGGCCTGCGAGCACTCTGCTGCAGGTCGACGCGATGGTGCCGGCGACGGCGCGCATCGAGATCGAGGTCACCGCGGTGGCCGCGGCCTGACGCCCAGCGCGAGGTGCCCACTTCTGCGGGTGTTTCAGCGCTCAGACCCGCAGATCTGGGCGCCTCGACAGCGCTGGCGAGACGGGGTGCTACTCGGCGATGGGTTGCGGCCAGACTATCGGGATCTGACCGGTCGTCACGCGCTCGGTCTCGTCGGTGAGGTACGCCAGAGCGGGCCTGCTGTCGAAGCGCTCGCGGGTCAGCAGCATCCGCTGCGGGTCGCCGACGAAGCCGAGCCGTTTCGCGAGCGCGATCGAGCGCTCGTTCTTCTCGTGGATGACCGCCGTGATCTCGCAGGCCCCGAGGTGCTCGAACGCGAAGATCGCCAGCGCGGCGGCCGCCTCCGTCGCGTAGCCGTGGCGTCCGTGCGCGGGGTTGAGCACCCAGCCCATCTCGACGATCTTCGAGTGCACATCGCGCAGGTGCAGCGAGACGTCGCCGATGACCTGGCCCTCGCGCTCCACCGCGAGCGCGAGGAAGTCGTCGGCCTGCAGCAGCACGGTGTGACGGGTGCGGTGCTTCAGGTGGCGACGCGACTCGACGGCGTTCCTGACCGGCCAGTCGAGGTACCGCACGACGTCGGGGTTCGATTGGATCTGCAGCCAGTCGCCCGCATCCTTCATCTCGTGCGGACGCAGCCGCAGCCGCTCGGTCGCCACGATCGGCGCGACCGCCGGCTTCGGCAGGCGCGGGCCACGCAGGAACCGCGGACGACGCAAGCCGAGCATCGAGCGCGTGTTGCTGATGATTTCGCGCAGGTGCGGGGTTTCGAGGCGGTGAGCAGGCATGACGGGCGAGAAGGACTGTGGTCGAGTGACGGCCATACGGCAGGACCGTACGCGACCGAACCGGAGGAATCATGGGTCGAAATGTGAGAGCTCTGTGAATCACGAGGCTCCCCGGGGTGGCATCTCCCCGGACGCGTCAGAAGATCATCGGGCGGTCGTCGTCGAGGCTCGTCGGCACATCGAGGTCGACCACGACCGGCACGTGGTCGCTCGGGGCGGTTCCCTTGCGCTCGTTGCGGTGGATGCTCGCGTCGGTGACGAGGTCGGCGAACGGCTTCGATCCGAGGATGAAGTCGATGCGCATGCCCTCGTTGCGGGGGAAGCGGAGCTGCTTGTAGTCCCAGTACGTGTACCCCACGGGCACCCTGTCGCGGACGACGTCGGTGAGGCCGAGCTCGCCGAACGCTGCGAACGCCGCGCGCTCGGGTGCGGTCACATGCGTCGAGCCCTCGAAGACGGACATGTCCCACACGTCCTCGTCGGTCGGGGCGATGTTCCAGTCGCCCATCAGCGCCAGCGGGACATCGGAGTGGGCGGCGAGCCACGCCGTCGTCTCGGCGGCGAGGCGACCGAGCCAGTCGAGCTTGTAGTCGTAGTGCGGGTCGCCGATCGCGCGACCGTTCGGGACGTACAGGCTCCAGAGGCGAAGGCCTTCGACGGTCACCCCGAGCGCACGCGCCTCGACGGGGAGCGAGCCGTCCTCATGCGGCTTGCCGAATCCGGGGATGTGCTGGAACCCCTGCTCGACGTCCGTCATCGGCAGTCGGCTCGCGAACGCGACGCCGTTCCACTGGTTGGCGCCGTGGATCTCGAGCTCGTATCCGGCGTCGTGGAACTGCTGCACCGGGAACTGTTCGGGCTTGCACTTGATCTCCTGCATGCCCAGAACGTCGATGTCCTCGCGCACCAGCCAGTCGACCACGCGGTCGACTCGTGCTCGGATCGAATTCACGTTCCACGTGGCCACCCGCATGGCTCCACGATATCCACTCGCGCCGACACCCCCGACCGAGTGGCACACGCAGTGGGGCTGCCGCCGTCAGGTCGTGCGCGATTGGCTTGTCCCATGGCGCTCACCGACATCTACAAGAAGACTCCGGCGTACCGGATGATCAACAGCCGCAGCGCGAAGACCCTGCTGACCATCAGCTGGGTCCTCTACGCGGCGGCCGTCCTCGACCTCGCCCGCGGCATCGTGCTCATCGCGACCTGGCGTGGCGGGCCGGACCTGTTCTACGGCATCGTGTCCCTGCTCGCCCTCGTCTACCTGCCCTGGGTCGCGACGCTGCTGCGCCGCATGGCCAAGGAGAAGCAGGCCGAGGCCGACCTCGCGGGTACCGACGCCGCCTGATCCTCCGAGACGACACTCCTCGGATCCGACCCTCCCCCGTCACGCGCTCCCCGCCGTGACGGGGGAGTTCCATTTCAGGGCGGCGAACTAGGCTTGTCGTTCGTGACCGACGCGCGCGCAGAACTCATCGACTTCATCAAGTCCGACGCCGTCTTCCACGGCGATTTCACGCTCACCAGCGGCAAGAAGGCGACCTACTACGTCGACCTGCGCCGCGTGAGCCTCGACCACCGCGTCGCCCCGCTCATCGGGCAGGTCATGCTCGACCTGATCGTCGACATCCCCGAGGTCGACGCCGTCGGAGGGCTCACCATGGGTGCCGATCCGATCGCCTCGTCGATCCTGCACCAGGGCGCCGCTCGCGGGCTCGCCTACGACGCGTTCGTCGTGCGCAAAGAGCCGAAGGACCACGGCCGCGGCAAGCAGGTCGAAGGGCCCGACGTCGCCGGCAAGCGTGTCATCGTGGTCGAAGACACCTCCACCACCGGCGGGTCGCCGCTGAAGGCGATCGACGCACTGATCGCTGCCGGTGCCGAGATCGCCGGGGTCGCCGTCGTCGTCGACCGCGCGACGGGCGCGAAGGAGATCATCGAAGCGGCCGGATACCCGTACTACGCGGCGATCGATCTCTCCGATCTCGGACTCGCGTGACGTGACCCACCCGGGGGAGGCGGACCGGCCGGCCTCGGCCGAGAGCTCGCTCGCGCCCGAACCGGGAGCGAACGAGACCGAACCGCCCGCTGCGACATCCGACGAGGGGGATCGACGCCGGCGGACGGTGATCATCGTGTCGGTGGCGGCCATCGCCGTGCTCGGCATCGCCCTCGCATTCTTCCTCGGCTCGATCCTCGGCTCGACGCCCGCGCCGGCGCCCTCTCCCACGCCGACGGCGACACCGACCCCCACTCCGACTCCGACCCCCACGCCCGTGGCCATCGTCGGACCGGTCGCTCCCGGGGAGCACGATTGGGATGCGCTCGGCGGCGGCGAGTGCATCGACCCCTACGTCTCTCCGTGGGAACGGACGTTCACCGTGGTCGACTGCGCCGTCCCGCATCCGGCGCAGCTGGTCGCTCGCGGGAGCTACGGGGCGGATCCGGCGGCGCCGTACCCGGGCGAACCGGCCCTCGTGGCGCAGCTCAATCTGCTCTGCTCGGCGCCGAGCGTCATCGACTACGGGCTCGCGGGCGCCTACCCCGACGTGCAACTGCAGGCGTCGTACCCGGCGAACGAGCAGCGGTGGGTGGCCGGCGACCGCGACTACTTCTGCTTCGCCTCGCTCGCCGGCGGCGGTGCGATCACGGGCAGCATCGCGGTTCCGCGCTAGCTGCGCACGAGGCGGGCGATCGCGGCGGACGCTTCGGCGATCTTCGCGTCGGCTTCGTCGCCCCCGGCGGCGACCGCCTCCTTCACGCAGTGCGCGAGATGGTCTTCCAGGAGGCCGAGGGCGACCGACTCGAGCGCCTTCGTCATGGCCGAGACCTGGGTGAGGATGTCGATGCAGTACTTCTCGTCATCGACCATGCCCTGCAGACCGCGCGCCTGACCCTCGATGCGCCGGAGGCGCTTGAGGTAGTCGTCCTTGTTCTGGATATAGCCGTGGCCGGCGTGGTCGTGCTCGCTCATGGTGTCCTCCGATACCCCCTCAGGGTACCGCTGGGAGGTCAGAGCTCGGTCTCCTGAGGGGTGGCGAGGACGAGTTCGGCGACGGAACCGAGGACCTCGTCGGGACGGAACGGGTACCGCTCGATCTCGGCCTGGTCGCTGATGCCGGTCATCACGAGGATGGTGTGGAGGCCCGCTTCGATGCCGGCGATGATGTCGGTGTCCATGCGGTCGCCGATCATCGCCGTGTTCTCGGAGTGGGCTCCGATGCGGTTCATCGCCGACCGGAACATCATCGGGTTCGGCTTGCCGACGACGTACGGGTCGCGGCCGGTCGCCTTGGCGATGAGTGCGGCGATCGCGCCGGTGGCCGGCAGCGGACCCTCCTGGCTCGGTCCGGTCGCATCGGGGTTGGTGACGATGAAGCGCGCGCCGTTGCCGATGAGGCGGATCGCCTTGGTGATCGCCTCGAACGAGTAGTTGCGGGTCTCGCCGACGACCACGTAGTCGGGGTCGGTCTCGGTCATGATGAAGCCGGCCTCGTGCATGGCCGTCGTGAGACCGGCCTCGCCGATCACGAAGGCGCTGCCGCCCGGGATCTGCGACGCGCAGAAGTCGGCGGTCGCAAGTGCGGAGGTCCAGATCGCCTCTTCGGGCACGATCAGACCCGAGGCGCGTAGCCGGGCGCTGAGGTCGCGCGGGGTGAAGATCGAGTTGTTGGTGAGCACCAGGAAGGGGGCGCCCTGGTTCGACCACTGCTCGAGCAGTTCGGCCGCACCGGGGATGGCGCGGTTCTCGTGAACCAGCACGCCGTCCATGTCGGTGAGCCAGCAGTCGATGTCCTCGCGTGCCACGGTTCCCGCCTTCATCGAATGGCGGGAACGGTCCCGCTTCCGGTCAACGCTAGCGGGCATGGGCACGGGGGTGGCTCCTATGCGCTGGGCCGCGTCGGTCAGGGCAGGAGGAGGACCTTGCCGGTCGTCGCCCGCGACTCGAGGGCGCGGTGCGCGTGGGATGCCTCCGCGAGCGGGAAGCGCTCGCCGACTCGCACGCGCAGTCGACCGCCGGCGACCGCGTCGAACAGGTCGCGATACCGGCTCGCGCGTTCCTCGGGGGTGCGGAGGAAGTGACCCATCGTCGGGCGGGTGAGCAGCAGCGACCCGCCGGCATTGAGGCGCTGAGGGTCGAACGGAGGCACCGGGCCCGACGATGCGCCGAAGAGCACCATCGTTCCCCGCACCGCGAGCGAGGCGAGGGAGTCGTCGAACGTCGCACGACCGACGCCGTCGTAGACGACATCGACGCCGCGCCCGTCGGTCAGCGACCGCACCCGATCGGCGACGCCGTCGTATCCGAGGACGACGTCGGCGCCCGCCTGGCGCGACAGTTCTGCCTTGGCGTCGTCGCCCACGGTCGTGATGACCCGTGCGCCGACCGCGGTCAGCAGCTGGGTGAGCAGCAGGCCGACGCCGCCTGCGCCCGCGTGCAGCAGCACCGTATGCTCCGGGCCCGCGCGGAAGACGGAGCGGGAGAGGTAATGCGCGGTGAGGCCCTGCAGGGGGAGGGCCGCCGCGGTCTCGGCATCGACGCCGTCGGGAACGCGGACGGCTTTGGACGCCTCGACGACGAATGCGTCGGCGTAGGTCGCCCGCGCCTCCGCCGTGGTGATGCGATCTCCGACGGAGAAGGTCGTCACGTCGTCGCCGGCGGCGATGACGGTTCCGCTCGCTTCAGCGCCGGGGGTGAAGGGCAGCGGGACTCGATAGATGCCGCTGCGCTGGTAGGTCTCGATGAAGTTGACGCCGGTCGCGTCGGTGCGCACGAGGACCTCGTCGCGACCCGGCGTCGGTTCGCCGCGGTCGACGAGATGAAGGGCGTCGGGGCCGCCGTACTCGGAGACGGAGACTGCGCGCATCGGTACCTCCCGGGCCGTCGTGTCCCGCCAGCGTACGACCGAGGCGTGCCCGCGGCTCACATGCCGAGAACGGTATGGGTAGCCCGAGCAGTCGTCAGAGAAGGGTGAGGCCTACCGTGCGAGCGAGTACTGGCGCCAGTTCGGCCGCCTGCTCGGGCGTCGCGTAGAGACCCTCGAGCGGTGGTCGGCCGGCCCGGCCGGAGATCTCGAATCGGGCGCCGATCGTCAGGCCGCGGATATCGACGGACGAGCACTGCGCCATCCGCAGGTCGAGCTCATCGACGGTGCAGTCCACGAAACGCACTCGAGTGAGCGATGCCGAAGGCAGGTCGAGCGAGCCGATGCTGCACCCCTCGAAGAGCACGTCCGAGAGCGTCGCCGCGCGGAGGTCGATGTAGCCGATCCGCAACCCGGAGACGGTCGCGGCGCGCACCTCGCCGTCGGACAGATCGAGCGATCCGACGCGACCGGGTCCGAGCTCGACGTCCCGCCAGGACGCATCGCGGCTGTGCCAGGTGACGATGTCGACGTCGCTCAGGCGCACCTCGTTCAACCGCGCGCCCCGGGTGGACAGCGACTCGAGACGCGGTTCGGGCAGGTCGCACTCGGTCAGTGCGGCGAAATCGAGTCGGGCCTCACCGCGTGCGCCGAATCGCAGCCGGGCTCGGTCGACGCTCTCCTCGGCGGCGAGCCGGTCGCCGTCGACCTCCTCGAGCTCGAACCCGGGGAGCGGGTGCAGCTTCGGAGCCTGAAGACCACGTTCCCTCGCCATACCGTCAACGCTACGCGGTGCACCCGACTCAGCCGTGCGTCCGCTTCCGCTAACCTGACGCTCGTGGAGGGCGAGCGCATCGACGACGGCACGCCCGCAACCCCCGAGCTGAGCACGCACGGAGTCGGCCCCTGGCCCGGCGAGCTGCCCGACGACCCCCGCTTCGATCGCGAGCTCCTCGCCCACGGCGACACCCGCAACGTGATCGACCGGTACCGCTACTGGACGATGGAGGCGATCGTCGCCGACCTCGATCGCCGCCGGCACCCGTTCCACGTCGCCATCGAGAATTGGCAGCACGACCTCAACATCGGCTCGATCGTGCGCAGCGCCAACGCGTTCCTCGCCGAGACGGTGCACATCGTGGGTCGGCGGCGGTGGAACAAGCGCGGAGCCATGGTCACCGACCGCTACCAGCACGTGCTGCACCACGAGACCATCGACGATCTCGTGGCCTGGGCTCGGGAGAGGGATCTGCCGATCGTCGCCGTCGACAACCTGCCCGGGTCGGTGCCCATCGAGACGATGACACTGCCCGAGCGGTGCGTCCTGCTGTTCGGCCAGGAGGGGCCAGGGCTCAGCGCCGAGGCGCTGGCGGCCGCGGACCTGGCCGTCGAGATCCGCCAGTTCGGGTCGACGCGGTCGATCAACGCCTCCGCCGCGGCCGCGATCGTGATGCACACCTGGATCGTGCAGCACGCCACGCCCTGACCGGTCGCGGAGTCAGGGGCGACGCCGGGCGAGCAGGGTCGAGTCGTGGACGTCCATGCTGACGCCGTCGCGCACGGCGGTCCGCAGCCGCTGCTCGACGACGAGCGGCTCGAAGTCCTCGGGCAGCGCGGGCAGTAGATCCTCGGCGACGAACATCGCGTCGCGGTGCCGTGCGCTCAGCCCCGTGAAGCTCGCTGACGGGGCGTGACCGACGACGAGCAGGTGTCCGCCGGGCGCGACGGCGGTCGCGAGACGGCGGGTGACCTCGACCATCCCGCCCGACGGCGGATGAAGGAAATGGGTCGTGACGAGGTCGAACGAGCGCCCCGCCGCGTCGAACTCGCGAGCGTCGACCTGCCACCAGTCGGTGCGGTCGGCGACACCGGCGGCCTCGGCATTGCGGGCGGCTCGGGCCAAGCCGTTGGCCGAGAAGTCCGCTCCGGTCACCCGCCAGCCGCGGGCGGCGAGCCAGATGACGTCGCCGCCCTCGCCGCAGCCGACGTCGAGCGCGGTGCCCGTGTCCAGCTTCTCCGCTTCGGCGACCAGCTGAGGGTTCGGACGGCCGCTCCACACCGCCTCGTCGCCGGAGTAGCGCTGCTCCCACGCCTCGGGCTCGAACATCTCCGTCGCCTCGCCGCTCGCCCCGCTCGCCCCGTGCTCGTGCCGCTCGTCCATCTCGTACCTCCGACGTCAGAGTACGAATCGCGCGGCGCCCGGCAGCCCCTTCTTGCCGAACCGGCAAGAAGGGGAGGTCAGCCGATCAGCGACGGGCGCAGGTCCCGCAGCGTGCGGAACCGCGTCATGCGGGACGCCGTGAGGTAGGTGGCGAGCAGGCTGACGAGCAGCCAGCCGAGGAGCACGGCGATGTCGCCGACGACCGCGCCCGTCGAGCCCCCGTACATCAAGTGCCGGAAGCCGTCGACCGAGTAGCTCATGGGCAGCAGCCGGTGCAGCCACGCGAGCGGTTCGAGCAGCGTCTGCCAGGGGAAGGTACCGCCCGCGGTGACCAGCTGCACGACCATCAGGACGAGTCCGATGAACTGGCCCACCGACCCGAGCAGGGCGTTGAGGGCGAGCAGGATCGCGGCGAACGTGAGTGATACCAGTGCGGCGAAGCCGAACATCCCGAGCGGCTCGACGATGCCGAAACCGAGCACCGCTCCCGCAAGGGTGACGAGCATCGCGGACTGCACCACACCCAGCAGCCCGGGAGTCAACCAGCCGGCGAGCGTGACCTTCCACGGCGCGGTCAGGGCGGTGATCGCGCGCCTCGAGAGCGGCTTGATGATGAGGAACAGGGCGTAGAGCCCGATCCATGCGGCAAGGCTGAGGAAGAAGGGGGCGAGCCCGGCGCCGTAATCGGTCGCCTTCGCGAGATCGTCGGTGGCGAGGTCGACCGGGTCGCCGATCGTCGACGCCTGCGCGGTGCGGGTGGCGTCGTCGGCGTCCGGGATCGCCGAGAGTCCGGAGGAGAGCCCGTCGCGCAGCTCGGCGGCACCCGTTGCCAACTGAGCGGTCCCGGTCGAGAGCTGTGCCGCGCCATCGCGGGCGCTCGCCGCACCCGAAGCCAGATCGTCGGCGCCGGACGCGGCGGAGCCGATCCCGTCGGCCAGTGCGGGCGCCTGCGCCGCCAATTGCCGGGCGCCCTGGGCGACGGCTGTGCTTCCCGCCGCGAGCGCTCCGAGCTGGCCGTTCACCGTCTGGATCGCCGCGTTCGCGGTCTCCACATCCGTTCCGATCGGATCGACCGCCGCGAGGATCTCGGCCTTCTGGTCGGCGGTCAGATCCGTCGCATCGAGAAGCGCGACGAGGTCGGCGCGCGCCTGCGGCACCCGTGCCGCGGCCTGCGCCGACGCGGCCGCCACGGCGGATCCGCGCGTCGCCAGCTCCGCATTGCCCGCGGCGACCTGCGCGGCGCCGGAGGACAGCTGGTTCGCGCTCGCCGGCAGTCCGGCCGTCGCGTCGTCGAGCGCGTCGAGCCCGCCTGCGAGCTGCGCCGCCCCGTCGGAAAGGGCGACGGTGCCGTCGGCGAGCGTCGACGCGCCCGCCGCGCTCTGGTTCAGACCGTCGGCCAGCCGAGTCGCGCCGTTGAGCGCCGTGCCGAGGTCCTCGCGGATCGTCGCGAAGCCGACCAGGAAGCGGTCCGCGGCCTCCTCGCCGACCTGCTCGGCGATCTGGGTGCGGATGGTCTGCGCCGCCTGACCCGCGATGGTGCTGGTGAGGTAGCTGTTGGTATCACTCGTGGTGAGCACCACCCGCGCCTGCGTGGGATCGTCGGTCGAAGCGGAGGCGAGGTCGCGCGAGAAGTCGGCGGGCAGCGTGATGCTGAAGTCGTAGTCGCCGCTTCGCACTCCCGCCGCGGCGTCCTCGGCCGAGGTCTGCGTCCAGTCGAAGTCGCCGCCGTCGACCACGGTCGAGGCGATGTCGGCGCCGTAGTCGACGGCCTCCCCGTCGACGGTGGTGCCGGTGTCTTCGACGACGAGCGCGGCAGGCACCCGGTCGAGCGCCGAGTAGGGGTCGCGGTTCGCCCAGAGATAGAGGCCGCCGTAGATGAGCGGCACGATCATCAGCGCCACGAACGCGAGGCGAGCGAGCGGGGTCGCGAGAAGACGGCGCAGCTCGGCGCCGATCAGATTGAGGATCGTCATCCGTCGATTCCTAAGTCGTGCTGGTTCAGGAGAGGGCTCGGGCGGCGACGGCCGAGGTGAGGGTGAGCACGGCGAAGCCGCGGTCGGAGAGCTCGGCGACGAGCCCGGCGAGGTCCCGAGGATCGCCGCCGTGTCGTTCCGGCGAGGTGAGCACCAGGGCACGCACCCCCGGACGTGACGCGGCGGACTCGGCGAGCAGCCGGATGCGCAGCGCCCCGGGGAGGGCGCCGAGGGGGGCGTCGGCGTAGTCGAGAGCGCCCGCGCGGTCGAGGAGGGCGTCGACGTCGCCGCGTGAGTTCGGCTGCCCCGAGATCACGAGTTCCTCGTGCACCACATGCCGGGTGCTGACGGCGTCGGACGGTTCCGCGACGGACGGGGCGTCGACGATCGCACTCGCGCGGCGCAGCTCGGAGGCCTGCACGCGCCCGTCGACCAGCATCCTGCCCCGGTCGAGCCGCATCCGTCCCGTCGTCGCGAGGGCGAGCACGGTCGGGCGGTCGGCGGTGTCGACGGCGACGCTCATCGGCTCGCCGTCGGCGAAGCTGAAGCTGGTCGGAGGGAGGGCGGCGGCGATCCCGCTGCCGATCGCGATCTCGTCGGCGGTGATACGCATCGGTTACGCATCCTCCTGTAGCTCGGGGGTCGTTTCGAGCAACGACGCGGCCTCGGCCCACGAAAGGCCGGCGGTCGACAGAGTCGATCGCATCGCGAGCGTCCGGGCGTCGTCGCTCGCCATGCCGGTGGTCGCCGCCTCGTCCAGCACCGCGAGGGCGGCCGATTCGAGCAGGCGGGCGAGCGTCTCGGCGGGGATGTCGCGGCGGAGCTCGCCGTTCGCGATGCCGCGCTCGACGGTGCGGACGAGGAGCGCACGCACCGGGGCGAGGGGCTCGGCGATCTCCGCCGCGAGCGGGCCGTGCAGGGTGCGCTGGGTCAGTACACGCACATCGGCGACTTCGCGCCAGAGGCGGGCGGCGAGCAGCGCGATGGTGAGGCGGGTGTCATCGCGTTCGACGTCGCGCACCGCGTCGGCCACGCGGGAGGCCCCGCGGCGGGCGAGCTCGACGAGCAGCGCGTCTCGCGAGGGGAAGTGGCCGTAGAAGGCTCGACGCGTGAGGGAGGCGTCGGCGACGATCGCCTCGAGCGGCGCCTCGGGATCGGCGGCGAGCACGCGGCGCGCCGCGAGGAGAAGCGCGTCGCGGTTCGCGGCGGCGTCGCGTCGCAGCGGACGAGGCGGAGAGGAGGCGGGCACCGGCCAACGATACACCTAACTTGCACAGCGGTGTGCAAGTTATACGGATGGTCGGTGGGCGCTCGGTAAGATCAGGTGTACACGGACCAGACCGGAAGGGGAGGCCCATGCCGGCCATCGTGCTGATCGGCGCCCAGTGGGGCGATGAAGGCAAAGGCAAGGCGACCGACCTCCTCGGCAGCCGCGTCGACTACGTCGTGAAGTTCAACGGCGGCAACAACGCGGGCCACACGGTCGTGGTCGGCGACAAGAAGTACGCGCTGCACCTGCTGCCCTCGGGCATCCTCAGCCCCGGAGTCACCCCGGTGATCGCGAACGGCGTCGTCGTCGACATCGAGGTCCTGTTCTCCGAGCTCGACGCGCTGAGTGCCCGCGGTGTCGACGTCTCGCGTCTGCTGGTGAGCGCCAACGCGCACGTCATCACCCATTACCACCGCACGATCGACAAGGTGACGGAGAGGTTCCTCGGCAATCGGCAGATCGGTACCACCGGGCGCGGCATCGGCCCCACTTATGCCGACAAGATCAACCGGGTCGGCATCCGCATCCAGGACATCTTCGACGAGGGCATCCTCCGCCAGAAGGTCGAGGGCGCCCTCGATCAGAAGAACCACCTGCTCGTGAAGGTCTACAACCGTCGCGCGATCTCGGCCGACGAGATCGTCGACGACCTGCTGAGCTACGCCGATCGCCTGCGCCCCATGGTGGCCGACACGTCGCTCGAGCTGAACCGCGCACTCGAGGACGGCAAGACCGTCCTCTTCGAGGGCGGCCAGGCGACGATGCTCGACGTCGACCACGGCACCTACCCGTTCGTCACCTCGTCGAACGCGACGAGCGGCGGCGCCGCCACCGGCTCGGGAGTCGCCCCCAACCGCATCGACCGCGTCATCGCCGTGGTCAAGGCCTACACGACCCGCGTCGGCGCCGGACCCTTCCCGACCGAGCTGTTCGACGCGTCGGGCGAGTGGCTGCGCGCCCGCGGCTTCGAGTTCGGCACCACCACCGGCCGCCCCCGTCGCACCGGCTGGTACGACGCGCCGATCGCCCGCTACTCGGCCCGTATCAACGGGGTCACCGACTTCGTCCTGACGAAGCTCGACGTGCTCACCGGGCTCGAGAAGATCCCCGTCTGCGTCGCCTATGACGTCGACGGCACCCGTGTCGACGAGGTCCCCGTCTCGCAGACCGACTTCCACCACGCGGTTCCCATCTACGAAGAGCTTCCCGGGTGGGACGAGGACATCACCGGCGCACGCGAGTTCTCAGACCTGCCGAGGGCGGCGCAGGAGTACGTCCTCGCCCTCGAGGAGATGAGCGGATCGCGGATGTCGGCCATCGGCGTCGGACCCGGACGTGACGAGATCGTCGTCCGGCACGACCTGCTCGACTGACATGACGGCCCGCATCCCCGAACCCGCCGTCCTGCGGGGGCGGGTCATCGAGTTGTCGCCGATCGCCGAAACGGATCTTTTACAGCTCTACGCCGCCATCGGGCGTCCCGAAGTGTTCGCGAGCGGCTACGGCGGAGGGCCGGCAGGCTACCGCGACACCCTCGAGGGCTTCGTCGACTTCGCACACGAATACTACGTCTGGGGTGGCCCGGGCACCACATTCGTCGCGCGAGCGGTCGAATCGGGCGAGGTCGTCGGCACGTCGACGCTCAGCGACCTCGATCTCGTGGGCGAGGCCGTGCACCTCGGTTGGACGGCGTGGGCGCCCTCCGTGTGGGGCACCGCCGTCAATCCCGAGGCGAAGCTGCTGATGCTCGACCACGCGTTCGCGCACGGCTTCGGACGGGTCAAGCTGCAGGCGGACATGGTGAACACGCACTCGCGCGCCGCGATCGCGAAGCTCGGGGCCACTTTCGAGGGCGTCGCGCGCCGCGACAAGATCCGCGCCGACGGCACGTGGCGCGACTCCGCGGTCTTCTCGATCATCGTCGACGAATGGCCCGAGGTGCGCGCGAATCTGGTGTCCCGGATCGACGCGCTGCGCGCCTGACGGTGGCGTCCCATCCCGTGCGGGCTCTCAGAAAGGCGACTGCCGGACGGTATTAGGGTGACGCGAATGGAAGCCATCTACACCGCGATCGCCCACGCCACCGGCGGAGGCCGCGACGGTCATATCCGCAGCGAAGACGACCGACTCGACTTCGACACCCGACCGCCCAAGGAGATGGGCGGATCCGGCGACGGGACCAACCCCGAGCAGCTCTTCGCCGCCGGCTACTCCGCGTGCTTCCTCGGCGCTCTGCACGCGGCGGGCCGCCAGGAGAAGCTCGACACCACCGATGCCTCGGTGTCGGCGAGCGTCAGCATCGGCAGCATCGGCAGCAACGGCGAGGGCGGCTTCGGCCTCGCCGTCGAACTCGACGTCTACGTGCCGAACGTGTCGGAGGAGCAGGCGCAGCAGCTCGCCGAGGCCGCGCATCAGATCTGCCCCTACTCGAACGCGACGCGGGGCAACATCGACGTGACACTCACCGTCGTCTCCTGACGACGAGACGGTGGCCCGGACTCGCGGAGTCCGGGCCACTCGTCATTCCGCGGTGCTCTTCCGCCGGGCGAATCGTGCGACGAGGTAGAGGACGAAGCCCACGGCGAGGAGGATGCCGCCGAACAGCCAGACGTGGGGCGCCTGCTGCGTCAGCAGGCCGACGCAGGACAGTGCGCCCAGGACCGGGACGAAGCTCCAGACTTTGAAGTGCTTGTGCTCCACCGTGTCGCGGCGCAGCACGAGCACCGCGATGTTGGTGCTCAGGAACACGAAGAGCAGCAGAAGCACGACGGTCTCGGCGAGGGTGGAGAGGTCGCCGACGGCGGTGAGTCCCATTGCGACGAGGGTGGTCACGAGGATCGCGACCCACGGGGTGCGCCGCTTCGGAAGGACACGGCCGAAGACCTCGGGCAGGAGCCCCTGCTCGCCCATGCCGAACGCGAGACGGCTGGCCATGATCATCGTGAGGAGGGCGCCGTTCGCCACCGCCACGAGTGCGATCGCGCTGAACAGCCAGTCGGGGACCGCGATACCGCTCGCGGCGACCACCTCGAGCAGCGGGCCACTCGAGTCCTGCAGTTCTTCCGTCGGCAGCACGATGGAACTGGCGAGACCCACGAGGATGTACACGGCGCCCGCGACGAGCAACGAGCCGAACAGTGCCCGAGGGTAGACCTTCGACGGATTGCGGACCTCTTCGATCACGTTGGCCGACGTCTCGAACCCGACGAACGAGTAGTAGGCGATGATCGCGCCGCCCAGCACGGCGAGGGCCGGGCTCACCCCGGACGGGAATTCGCCGACACGGCTGACGTCGCCGGTGCCGCCGCCGAGCGCGACCGCCCCCGCGATCACCACGATGACGAGGCCGCTCAGCTCGATGACCGTCATGACGAGGTTCGTGCGCATCGACTCGGAGATGCCGCGCGCGTTCAGTGCGCCGACGGCGGCGAGGAAGACGATCGCGGCGAGCACCGGTGGCACGTCGATGAAGGTCGAGAGGTAGTCGCCCGAGAACGCGAGGGCGAGTCCCGCCGCGCTGGTGACGCCGGCGGCGAGCATCGAGAAGCCGACGAGGAACGACAGCCACAGCAGTTTGAACGCCCGCTCGGCGAAGACCGCGGCTCCTCCGGCTCGCGGGTACTTCGTCGCGAGCTCGGCATAGGAGCCGGCGGTCAGGAGGGCCAGGAGGAGCGCGGCGAGCAGGGGTGCCCACAGGGCGCCGCCGACCTCGGCGGAGAGCACGCCCATCAGTGCATAGATCCCCGCGCCGAGCACGTCTCCGAGGATGAAGACGAACAGCAGCAGCCCGGTGATGCCCTTCTTGAGCTTGGTGTCGGTCTCCGACTCGGTCGCATCGGTTGTCATAGCAGTCCTTCACTTCTCCTACGGCCGACATTCAGGCGCGCGGAGTTCCGAGTTTTCCGCATCGCACCTGCCAGTAACCTCGGAGCATGAGCCTGTCGGATCAGCCGTTGTCGCCCGAGGATCAGTTCGCCATCGATGAGCTGCTGTCGCTGCGGCAGAGCATCGACAACATCGACGCCGCGCTGATCCACCTCCTGGCCGAGCGGTTCAAGGCCACCCAGAAGGTCGGCGAGCTGAAGGCCGCGCGGGGGCTGCCCCCGGCGGATCCCGACCGGGAGCGTCAGCAGATCGCGCGACTCAAGGCGCTCGCGTCGACGGCGAACCTCGACCCGGTGTTCGCCGAGAAGTGGTTCAACTTCGTGGTGGCCGAGGTCATCCACCACCACGAGCGCATCGCCGCGGGCGAGGAGCGCTAGCGCTCGTAGAGCTCGAGCGGTTGATCGTCGGGGTCGAAGAAGAACGCCATCTTCTTGCCCGTGTGCGGGTCGGTCCGCAGCTCTTCGTGGCGCACTCCGGCCTCGTCGAGTTCGGCGAGCGTCGATTCCACATCGTCGACCTCGAACGCCAAATGGCGCAGCCCTGTGGTCTCGGGCCACGTCGCCCGCGGCGGCGGGGACGGGAATGAGAAGAGCTCGACCAGGTAGCGTCCGCCGACGGCGAGCTTGCCCATCCATGAGTCGCGCTCGGCGCGGTAGAACTCCTCGATGAGCTCGAGCCCGAGTACCCGTGTGTAGAAGTCCTTCGAGCGCTCGTAGTCGCTCGCGATGATCGCGATGTGGTGGATGGTGTCGAGTCGCACGCTCCGAGCCTAGGCGCGGGGTGTCGACATCGTCGGCTTCCACGGGTATATTCCATGCGGAATAGTTCGACCGGAAGACGCAATGTCCCTCCCCACCCTCGCCGTCGCGGCGCTCGCCTTTCTCAGCGAGCGGCCGATGCACCCCTACGAGATGTTCCAGCTCATGCTGAAGCGGCGCGAGGACAGGGTCGTTCGAGTCTCGGCGGGAACCCTCTACCGAACCATCGAACGGCTCAACACCGACGGGCTCGCCGACGAGGTGGGGGTCGACCGTGAGGGCAACCGGCCCGAACGCACCACGTATCGCATCACCGAGCGCGGCAGGGAGGAACTCGACGCGGCGATCGCGTCGATGCTCGCCACTCCCGCCGTCGAGTTCCCCGAGTTCGCCCTCGCCCTGAGCGAGGCGAATCTGCTTCCCGCCACCGACGTGGTGCTGCTGCTGCGTTCCCGCATCCGGCGGATCGACGAGGAGCTCGCCACGATCGACCACGGGATCGCCGCCGTGCGGCAGAAATCGCTCGACGAGAAGATCTGGATCGACCTCACCTACCGCCGGTCCATGCTGCGCGCACAGGTCGACTGGATCGATGCCACGCTCGCCCGCATCGAATCCGGCGATATCGCCTGGTGACGCCTGCGCCGCCAGCGCTCACACACGCCTTCCTCCTTCACACCCCTTCTACGAAAGACACGTTCGATGAGTGACAAGACCGGGACGACCGCGTCCCCCACCCCCGACATCGCCCCCGGTGTCCGTCCCTGGCCGGCGCTCTGGTCGCTGGTGCTCGGATTCTTCATGATCCTGATCGACACCACGATCGTGTCGGTGGCGAACCCGGCCATCCTCCGCGGCCTCGACACCGACATCAACGCGGTCATCTGGGTGACGAGCGCCTACCTCCTCCCCTACGCGGTGCCCCTGCTCATCACGGGCCGCCTCGGCGACCGATTCGGGCCGAAGAACCTCTACCTCGCCGGGCTCGTCGTCTTCACCGCGGCGTCCGCGTGGTGCGGCTTCGCCGGGGACATCGGCATGCTGATCACCGCGCGCGTGGTGCAGGGACTCGGCGCGGCGCTGATGACGCCGCAGACGATGGCCGTCATCACCCGCATCTTCCCGCCGAACAACCGCGGCGCGGCCATGGGCGTCTGGGGAGCGACCGCCGGTGTGGCGACGCTCGTCGGCCCGATCCTCGGCGGCCTGCTGGTCGACGGCTTCGGCTGGGAGTGGATCTTCTTCATCAACGTGCCCGTCGGCATCGTCGCCTTCGTGCTGGTGGCCCGCAATGTGCCGAAGCTCGCGACCCACTCGCACAAGTTCGACATCCTCGGCGTCGTGCTAAGCGCGGTCGGCATGTTCCTGCTCGTCTTCGGCATCCAGGAGGGCGAGACCTACGACTGGGGCACCATCGCCGGCCCGATCTCCGTCTGGTCGCTGATCATCGCGGGCGTCGTCGTGCTCGCCGCGTTCGTGGTCTGGCAGCGCGTCGGCAAGGGTGAGCCGCTGCTGCCGCTGGGTCTGTTCCGCGACCGCAACTTCTCGCTCGCGAACGCCGGTATCACCGCGGTCGGCTTCGCGATCACGAGCATGTCGCTGCCGCTGGTGTTCTACTTCCAGACCGTCCGGGGCCTCACCCCGACCGAGTCGTCGCTGATGCTCGTGCCGATGGCCGTCATCTCGGCGGGCCTCGCACCGGTCGTCGGCCGCCTCATCGACCGCATCAACCCGCGCAACCTCGCGGTGACCGGTCTGGTGCTGCTCGCGGTCGCGCTCGGCTGGTACTCGCTGATCCTCACTCCGGACACCCCGATCTGGGCGCTGCTGTTCCCGAGCGCCGTCCTCGGCCTCGCGAACGCCGGCATCTGGGCGCCGATCTCGAACACGGCGACGCGCAACCTCCCGCCGCGCTCCGCGGGTGCGGGGTCGGGCGTGTTCAACACGACCCGTCAGATCGGGGCAGTGCTCGGCAGCGCCTCGATCGCGGTGCTCATCGAGTCGCGCCTCGCGGCCGAGCTTCCCGCGGGAGCGTCGGGCGGCTCTGCGAACGCCGAGTTCGGGTCGGGCGCCCTGCCCGAGGCGCTGCAGGCCGGCTTCGCGACCGCGATGGGCCAGACCCTGCTGCTGCCGGCGGCGATCGCTTTGGTAGGCGCACTGATCGTGGCCTTCTTCGCGAAGCCCAAGCAGAACGCCTCGGAGTCCTGGACCCAGGACACCTCATCGGCCGCCGCCACCCACTAGATCCGACCCGCTGAATCCGATATTGCGGGCACGAACGCACGTTCCGGCGGGCACATAAGCCCGGAACGTGCGTTCTCACGTCCCTGCCCCAGGCATGTAGGGCGTTCCGGGCGAGCGCGCACGTTCTGACGCGGTATTCGCGCCGGAACGTGCGCGTAGCATCCATCGCGAGAAGCCCGACGACCGGAGAAGGACCGAGCGGGTCTGATGAGCCCGGGATTCGGCCTAGCCCGGAACGCCCTACCTAGGCGAAGTGGGTGGGGAGGGTGGCCTCGGAGGCGGTACGCAGTTCGTCTAGGCCGATGCCGCAGAGGCCCTGGATCTCGATGGCCGGGTCGTCGCCCGCACCCCCGTCGGTCACGCCGATGCGCAGCACCGGGTAACCACGGGCCTCGCAGAGCCCGACGAAGCGGACATCGTCCTCACGCGGCACCGAGACGAGCACGCGTCCCGTCGACTCGCTGAACAGCGCGGTCGCCGCGTCGATGCCGTCGCGCTCGCACAGCTCGGTCAGCCAGATCCGCGCACCGACACCGAAACGCAGCGACGACTCGACGATGGCCTGCGCGAGGCCGCCGTCGGCGAGGTCGTGCGCCGAGCCGAGCAGGCCCTCCTTCGCACCCGCGGCGAGCAGCCCGGCGAGGCGCTTCTCCCGCGGCAGGTCGACGGCCGGCGGACGTCCGCCGAGGTGGCCGTGCACGGTGCCCGCCCACGCCGAGCCGTCGAGCTCGAGCGCGGTCGTGCCGAGCAGGTAGATGTTGTGGCCCTCGTCCTGCCATCCCGACGGAACGCGACGGGCCACGTCGTCGATGACGCCGAGCACACCGACGACGGGCGTCGGGTGGATGGGCTGCGTACCGGTCTGGTTGTAGAACGACACGTTGCCGCCCGTGACGGGGATCTCGAGCTCGAGGCAGCCGTCGGCGAGACCCTCGACCGACTGCGAGAACTGCCACATCACCTCGGGGTTCTCGGGTGAGCCGAAGTTGAGGCAGTCGGAGACGGCGACCGGGGTCGCGCCGGTGACGGCGACGTTGCGGTACGCCTCAGCGAGCGCGAGCTGCGCTCCCCGACGCGGGTCGAGCTGGCAGTAGCGGCCGTTCGCGTCGGTCGCGACGGCGAAGCCGAGCCCGCTCTCCTCGTCGACGCGCACCATGCCGCCGTCGTCGGGGAAGCTGAGCGCCGTGTTGCCGAGCACGTATCGGTCGTACTGGTCGGTGATCCAGCTCTTGTCGGCCAGGTTCGGGCTCGCGGTGAGACGGATGATCTGCTCGCGCAGCTCGTCGCCGTCAGTGGGGCGGGTGAGCCCTGCGGCGCTGTCGGCCTGCAGTGCGTCGAGCCAGGTCGGGTAGCTGATGGGTCGCTCGTAGACCGGCCCGTCGACGGCGACGGTGCGCGGGTCGACGTCGACGATCTTCTCGCCGCGCCAGCGGATCTCGAGACGACCGGTGTCGGTGACCTCCCCGAGCACGCTGGTCTCGACATCCCACTTCTCGACGACCGCCATGAATCCGGCGAGCTTCTCGGGCTTGACGATGGCCATCATGCGCTCCTGGCTCTCGGACATGAGGATCTCCTCAGCCGTGAGCGTGGGGTCGCGAAGAAGCACGGAGTCGAGGTCGACGGACATGCCGCCGTCGCCGTTCGAGGCCAGCTCGCTCGTCGCGCAGCTGATGCCGGCGGCGCCGAGGTCCTGGATGCCCTCGACGAGGTCGCCCGCGAACAGCTCGAGGCAGCACTCGATGAGCACCTTCTCGGCGAAGGGGTCGCCGACCTGCACGGCGGGACGCTTGGTGGGGCCGCCCTCGGCGAAGGTGTCGGAGGCGAGGATGGACGCGCCGCCGATGCCGTCGCCGCCGGTGCGAGCCCCGAAGAGCACGACCTTGTTGCCGACACCGCGCGCGTTCGCGAGGTGCAGGTCCTCGTGGCGGAGGACGCCGACCGCGAGCGCGTTGACCAGCGGGTTCGCCTGGTACACCGGGTCGAAGTAGGTCTCGCCGCCGATGTTCGGCAGGCCGAGGCAGTTGCCGTAGAAGCTGATACCACTCGTCACGCCATGCACGACGCGGGCGGTGTCGGGGTCGTCGATCGCGCCGAAACGCAGCGCATCCATGACGGCGACCGGGCGCGCGCCCATGGAGATGATGTCGCGCACGATGCCGCCGACGCCGGTGGCCGCGCCCTGGAACGGCTCGATGTAGCTCGGGTGGTTGTGGCTCTCGATCTTGAAGGTGACGGCCCAGCCGCCGCCGACATCGACGACGCCGGCGTTCTCGCCCATGCCGACCATGAGGTCCTTCTTCATGGCGGGGCTGACCTTCTGCCCGAACTGCCGCAGCCACACCTTGCTGCTCTTGTACGAGCAGTGCTCGCTCCACATCACCGAGTACATCGCGAGCTCGCCGCTCGTGGGACGGCGGCCGAGGATCTCGCGGATCTTCGCGAATTCGTCGTCCTTCAGGCCGAGGGCGGCGTACGGCTGCTCCTTCTCAGGAGTCCTCTGCGCATTCTCGACCGAGTCGACGACGGTGGTGGGGGCGGATCCGGTCACGGTGGCAGGTGCTCCTCGGGGCTCGCGAACGCCGAACCAGTCGAGTCTACGAGGCGTCGGGGGTGCTCCGCGCGAGGGCCTCGTAGTCGCCCTGCAATGCCGGGTAGTAGTCGTCGAACGTCCGCCGCGGAACTCCCGTGAACGAGGCGGCGAGCAGATCCAGGTAGTACTCCCATCCCGGCCCGATCTCGCCGATGCCGTCGGACGACGCGAGATGGTGGATGAAGCGCACCTCGGTGCCGGCATCGATCTCCGTCAGCTGCAGTTCGAGCTTCCAGCCCCCGACCTCGGGCTCCGTCTCCACCGCGAGCAGGTGCGGCGCATCGCATCGCTCGATAATGACTCGGGTCCAGGGTGCCCCCTCCTCGAAGGCCATCTGCACCTCGATGGCCTCGCCGGGCCGGGCGTCGCCGCGCCATGTGCCGAACCAGGCGGCGGTCCGGTCGGGCTCGGTGACGCCGCGCCACACGTCCTGGATGGGACGGGCCACACCGCGCACGAGCACGAGGTCGACGCCCGCGGGCGTCGCGCTGAGGGTCGTTCCGGCCGAGATCTCCATGGTCGCCTCCGTCGATCGTCGCCGTGCGGTTCTCACGGGTACTCAACCACTGCGGCGGCTGGAGGAGAAGACCTCTTGCACTTCCGACTGTTCCGATATATCGTTATGTATCACAACAGATCAGGAAGGAAGAACGCGATGTTCGACCCCAACACTCAGAAAGACGCCCGACGTGGCGCACGTTTCGCTCACCGGGGCCCGCACGGCCACGGTTTCCCCGGGGGCTTCGGCCCTGGCTTCGGAGGTTTCGGCCCTGACTTCGGTCCGTTCGGCGGCCCTCGAGGCCGGTCGCGCGCCCGTCGCGGTGATGTCCGCCTCGTGATTCTCTCGCTCCTCGGCGAGCAGGAGTCCAACGGCTACGGACTCATCCGGGCCATCTCCGAGAAGACGGAGGGACGCTGGCGCCCGAGCCCGGGCTCGGTCTACCCCACGCTGCAGCAGCTGGTCGACGAGGGCCTCGTCACCGGCGCCGGTTCCGGCCGCGGCGATGTCTACTCCCTCACCGACGAAGGCCGCGCCTTCCTCGCCGACAACGCCGAGGCGGTCGAGGCCGCACTGGGTGGCCTTCCCGGCCGCGACGGCGACGTCGACGAGTTCTGGACGGCGTTCATGAAGCTCGCCAAGGCGACCAAGCAGTTCTACACGGAGGCGACTCCCGAGCAGCGCACCGCGTTCGCGGGCAAGCTGGACGCTCTCCGCAAGGAGATGTACGGCACTCTCGCCGAATGAGCACGGTGAATGACCCTCGCGACGATCGCGCCGAATCTGGCGACGTTCGGCGCGGGGGTCTACCCTTTCGCCCATGAGTGCGGCCACCGCCCCGACCCCGGTCGACGTCGACGAGTTCCTCCGCGCGGTTCCGGACGAACGCCGCAGGGCTGAAGGATTCCGACTCAAGGACCTCTTCGAGCACGTGACGGGCCTGCCCGCGGTGATGTGGGGTCCCAGCATGGTCGGCTTCGGCGCCGTTCACTACAAATACGCCAGCGGGCGCGAGGGGGACACGTTCCTCGTCGGGTTCTCCCCGCGCAAGACGCAGCTCACGCTCTACGGCCTGTACTCGGCCTACGACGACGAACCCGACCCGCTGTTCGAACAGCTCGGCACCTATACGACGGGCAAGGGGTGCGTGTACCTCAAGCGGCTCGAGGACGTCGACATCGCCGTGCTCGAAACCCTGGTGCGCAACGTGGTCGCCGCAGCGACGGAGTCGGCGGATGGTGCACCGACGACTTCCGCCGGCACCGCCTGACGGGCGTCAGCCCGCGTACGCCGGCGTCCACGCCGCTGAGAACGCACGTTCCGGGCGCGAGGACGGTCCGGAACGTACGTTCCTGCCCGCAATATCGGATCTCGGGAGTCAGCGCACGTGGCTCACCAGGGGCGGGTGGCCTGCCCGTCGAGCCACAGCTCGTCCGTCTCGTCGGCGTGGGTACCCGGACGACCGACGTGCTTGGCCGAGATCTTCGGCCCCTTCTGAATGACGTGCACGAGCGCCATCGCGTGGCCGCGACCGAGCTCGTAGTCGGCGGCCAGCCATTCGACGATCGCGCCGGCCTTGGTGCCGGGGGCATCGAGTCCGCGCTCGTGCGCCAGCTCGACGAACTGTCGCGGTGTCAGGCCGGTCTTCGTCTCGATGTTGTCGAGGTACGCCTGGAACGACATCAGACGGCCAGGACGCTCTCGAGGGCGGAGCGGAAGAGCGTGAGGCCGTCGACGCCCGACCGCATCGCCGCGCTGGTGTCGGGACCGAATCCCGGTTCGACGGCGTGCTCGGGATGCGGCATCAGGCCCACGACGTTGCCGCGCTCGTTGCTCACTCCCGCGATGTCGTTGACCGACCCGTTCGGGTTCGCGCCGAGGTAGCGGAAGACCACGCGGCCTTCGCCTTCGAGACGGGCGACGGTCTCGGCGTCGGCGATGTAGCCGCCCTCGCCGTTCTTCAGCGGGATCACGATCTCGTCGCCCTCGGTGAACCCGTTGGTCCAGGTCGTCGATGCATTCTCGACCCGCAGGGTCTGGTCGCGGCAGACGAAGTGCCCGGCCTCGTTGCGGATCAAGCCGCCGGGCAGCAGGTGGGTCTCGGTGAGCATCTGGAAGCCGTTGCAGATGCCGAGCACCGGCAGACCCGCGTTCGCGCCGGCGATGACCTCGGTCATGATGGGCGACACCGCGGCGATCGCGCCGCAGCGCAGGTAGTCGCCGTAGCTGAACCCGCCGGGCAGCACGATCGCGTCGACCCCCTGCAGGTCGTGGTCGCCGTGCCAGAGCGGAACTGGAGTGCCTCCGGCGATGCGGATCGCGCGCTGCGCATCCCGGTCGTCGAGCGACCCGGGGAAGGTGATCACGCCGATGCGCATCAGACGCGCTCCAGCTCGCGGACCGCGACGACGTCTTCGATGACGGAGTTGGAGAGCAGGCTCTCGGCGATCCCGCGCACCTCGGCGAGCACCGCGTCATCGACCGGCCCGTCGACCGTCAGCTCGAAGCGCTTGCCGATGCGGACACCGGTGAACTCGGCCTTGCCGAGGCGGTGCAGCGCTCCGGTCACCGCCTTGCCCTGCGGGTCGAGGAGCTCGGCCTTGGGCATGACTTCGACGACGATCGTGGGCACTGGCCACCTCTCAGAGCGGGCTCTCGTTGCGAACCGCACCAGTCTACGAGACGGTGCGGTCGGCTCAGCGGGTGTGGCGCTCGACGAGGCGGTCGAACGCGGCGTCGAGCTCGGGGTCGACCTCGCGGCGGGACTCGTCGGCGTCGTGCCAGTCGATCGCCTCGTGCACCCCGACGCGATAGGGGATGGTCGCGACCCAGCCGGGCACCAGCGACTTGATCTTGCTGTTGTCGAAGATCACGGAGTTCGACTTGTCGCCGACCAGGCCGGGGCCGATGTCGGGCAGCTCGGCGCCGATCGACTCGCTGGCGATGTGGACGAGCTCGGGCTCGCGCCCGGCTGCGCGCGCGACGAGGGTGGTGATCTGGTTCCAGGTCAGCGCTTCGTCGGAGGTGATGTGCACCGCCTCGCCGACCGCTCGAGTCTCACCGAGCAGCCCGACGAACGCGCGAGCGAAGTCGTCGGTGTGGGTGAGGGTCCAGAGGCTGGTGCCATCGCCCGGCACGATCACGGGCTTGCCTCGTCGGATGCGATCGACCGCGGTCCAGTGCCCGACGATCGGGATCGAAGTGCGGTCGTACGTGTGCGAGGGGCGCACGACGGTGACCGGGAACGCGGACTCACGGTAGGCGGCGGTGAGTACCTCTTCGCTCGCGATCTTGTCGCGAGAGTACTGCCAGTACGGGTTGCGCAGCGGCGTCGACTCGGTGATCGGAAGGTGCTCGACGGGCTTCTGGTACGCCGACGCCGAGGAGATGTAGACGTAGTGGCCGACGCGGCCCGAGAACAGCTCGACGTCAGCGGCCGCCTGTTGCGGGGTGAAGGAGTGGAAGTTGACGACGACGTCGTATTCGTCGGAGCCGATGGCCGCGCGCATGGAATCGGGGTCGGTGGCGTCGCCGATGATCTGCTTCACCCCGTCGGCGACGGCGCGGGTGGTGTCCTTTCCGCGGTTGAGGAGTGTGAGGTCCATGCCCCTCTCGACGGCGAGGCGGCCGGCGGCGGTGCTGATGATCCCTTTGCCGCCGATGAACAGAACGCGAGGTGCAGCCATGACCTCGACCCTAGCGAGCGCGTCCGACCGTGTCGCCGCGAGGTTGTCGACAGTACGCGGCCCCGGCGAGACTGTCGTGCATGTTCTCGAATCTCGCCGGATGGCACCTGCTCATCATCCTGGCGGTCCTCGCCCTCGCGGCCGTCTGGGTTCTGGCATTCGTCAGCATCGCGCGCGCGGACGGCATCTCGGGTGCGGAGCGCGCCATCTGGGTGCTCGTCGTCCTCATCGTGCCGGTGGTCGGCGCGGTGTTGTGGTTCGCGATCGGACGCCCACGACTCGGCAGGGCCGGGTGAGCGCTACTTGAGCAGGCGCGACAGCACCCGGTCGGCGAGCGGCTTGCCGCCGGTCTGACAGGTGGGGCAGTACTGGAAGGTCGAGTCGGAGTAGATGACCTGACGGATGGTGTCACCGCAGACCGGGCACGCCTGCCCGGTGCGGCCGTGTACCCGCAGGCCCTCCTTCTTCTCCTTCTTCAGTTCGGAGGCGGCGACCCCGTCGGCGCGAGCGACAGCCTGCCGCAGGGTGTCCTGCAGGGCGAGGTAGAGCTGGTGCACCTCGTCGGCGCCCATCGACGCCGGCTTGAACGGGGACATCCGCGCGACGTGCAGGATCTCGTCGGAGTAGGCGTTGCCGATTCCGGCGATGTTCGACTGGTTGCGCAGTACGCCTTTGATCTGCGCGCGCCCCGCGGCGGCGAGGATGCCGGCGAAGACCTCCTCGGTGAACTCCGGCTGGAGCGGATCGGGGCCGAGTCGCTCGATGCCGGGCACCGACGCCGGGTCGCGGGTGACGTACATCGCCAGCGATTTCTTCGTCCCCGCTTCGGTGATGTCGAATCCGGATCCGTCATCGAGCACGAGGCGCGCGGCGAGCGGCCCCTTGCCCGGCCGCGTCATCGGGGCGGGTGCGGCGGAGCGCCACCGCAGCCAGCCGGCACGCGCCAGATGCGTGATCAGGTGCAGCTCGCCGACCTCGATATCGAGGAACTTGCCGTGGCGGGTGACCCCGGTGACGACGCCGCCTGCGAGAGCCGACACCGGCGGATCGAAGGTCTTCAGCACGGCGAACGACACGATGTCGACGCGGTCGATGACGCGTCCACGGAGGCGGCCGTCGAGGTCGGTGACGAGCGCCTGCACTTCGGGGAGTTCTGGCACGCCCCCAGTGTGCCCCGCTCCGCTGACAGTGTCGACGCCGATATTGCGCCGTGAGCGATGTCGGCGGTCGGGGACGGTCGGCCCTTTCCGCGGGCGGCAGGGTGCTCTATCGTCACCGCCATGATCGGTATTCGAGCAGAACTCACGAACGCGGTCGACTGATGGATCTGGGTCTGACCGACAAGATCGCCATCGTCACGGGCGCGAGCAAGGGCATCGGCTCGCCGTCGTCCGGGCGCTGGTCGACGAGGGCGCGGTCGTCGTCGCCGGAGCTCGGTCCGAGACGGCCGCGATCACGGAGCTGGTCGAAGGAGGCCGGGTCGTTTTCGTCCCCGTCGATTTCTCCGACCCGGCCGGTCCGGCGCGGCTGGTCGACGCTGCCGTCGACTCATTAGGTGGGCTCGACGTGCTGGTCAACAACGTCGGGGCGGTGACGGTGCGCAACGAGGGTTCCTCGCGATCTCCGACGAAGAGTGGCTCTCGACCCTCAACCTCAGCTTCCTCTCGGCACTGAGATCCACCCGCGCCGCGATCCCGGCGATACGCGCCCGCGGCGGCGGCACGGTGGTCACCATCGGGTCGGTGAACGCGTTTCTTCCAGACCCCGGCGTCATCGACTACAGCGCGGCGAAGGCGGCGCTGTGGAACCTGACCAAGGCGCTGTCGAAGGAGTTCGGCCCGAGCGGCATCCGCTTCAACAGCATCAGCCCCGGGCCGGTCGCCACCGACCTCTGGCTCGGTGACTCCGGTGTCGCCGCGACCGCCGCCAGAAACCTGGGCGTCGACTTCGAGACCGCGAAGGCGCGAGTCGTCGAGAGTCAGGGCGGGTTCAGCACCGGACGCTTCACCGAGCCCGGTGAGGTCGCCGACCTCGTCCTGCTACTAGCGAGTGGCCGTGCCGGCAATGTCAACGGCGCGGACTTCCTCATCGACGGAGGGCTCGTCAAGACGCTCTGACCGCAGTGAGGATCGTCGAGGGTCTGCGCCTTCCGGCTAGCTCGCCGCTGACCGCACCGTGATCTGGTTCGCCCACGGGTCGTCGAACCGGACGGCGTCGCCCACCTCGCGGATCGCGACACCGCGGGAGCCGAGCCGTTCGCGCAACGCTCCGAGGTCGTCGGCCGACGGAACCTCGATGCTGATCTCGCCGAGTCCGAGGGCGGGAGTGCGCTGGCCGGCACCCGCGCTCTCCCACGTGTTCATGCCGAGGTGGTGGTGGTAGCCGCCGGCGGAGACGAATAAGGCCTGCGCGCCGAACTCGGCGGTGACATCGAAGCCGAGGGTGTCCACGTAGAAGGCCTTCGCGGTCGCGATATCGCCGACCTTCAGGTGCACGTGGCCGACTCCGGCGTCGCCCTGGACGCCTTGCACCGAGCCGGCCTCGGTCAGGTTCTCCTGGAGGAAGCGGTTGGGGTCGAGGTACACGGTGCCCATGCGCACGGTGTCGCCGTCCCACTGCCACTCGTCGCGCGGCCGGTCCCAGTAGAGCTCGACGCCGTTGCCCTCCACGTCGTTGAAGTACAGCGCCTTCGAGACGAGGTGATCGGAGCTGCCAGTGAACGAGGTGCCGTACTTGCGGGCCACCGAGTACACCGACGCAGCCAGCTCGCTCGCCTCCGGGAAGAGGAAGGCGGTGTGATAGAGCCCGGCCTGACTGGGGGATGCGTGACGGAGCGTGCGGTCCTGCTGCAGGACCAGTGCGCGGCGCTCGCCGCGACCGAGCACGGCGCCGTCGCCCTGCTGCTCGAGCAGCTCGAGACCGACGCCGTCGCGGTAGTACCCGATCATGGCGTCGAGATCGGCGACCTTGAGGGTGACGGCGCCGACATCGGTGGCAGAGGCGAGCGAGTCCGCTCCGGATTTGGTTGACACGTCACTTATTGTACGCGCGTGCTCGACCTCTCGGAAGGGCGGGCGACGGGCGTCGGCGGCGCGATCCAGCCGGCACGCGCGCGGATCGCGACGGTGCTGAGGAGCGTCGCCGCGACGGCGACGAGAGCGGCGATCGCGGTGAGCGGCGCCTCCGGCGCGTCGGTCAGTCGCGCGACGGCGACCCAGACGAGTCCCCAGGACAGCGACAGTGCGGGAGCCAATCGACCTCGGCCGCGGACCGCCAGGAGAACGCCGACCGTGCCGGCGACGAGCGCGACCGCGGTTCCCCACGCGTCCGCGGGGAACCCGAAGCCGTCGAAGCCCGCTGCGGTGAGCGCGGCGGCGACGTTCGCGATGGTCGCGACGCTCACCCAGCCGAGATAGAGCCCGAAGGTGCCGTCGACCAGCACGGCCTCGATTCTGCTGCTCGGATGCGAGGAGACGAGCAGCAGGAAGATGCGGGCGAGCACGACGAGGAGAGCCGCGATCACGGGAACGGTCAGCCAGAGCAGATCGAACTGCACGCAGAGGATCCACGCCCCGTTGAGCAGCAGTGACGCGATCGCCCACGGTGCGAGCCGTCGCTGCCGGAGGTCGTCTCGGTGGCCGGGCAGAAGCTGCCACACCGCGTAGGCGACGAGGCCCGCGTAGATGACGCTCCAGATGCCGAAGGCGGGGCCGCCGGGTGCGATCACGGTGGCGTCGGCGGCCAAGGCGCCTCCGGCCGCTTCGGCGATCGGCGTCCCGCCCGCGGCTCCCGAGCCGATGAACGAGGCGATGAGGGCGACGGCCGCGCTGACGGCCACGGCGATCTGTCGGAGCATTGCAGTCCTTCCGGTCGCGCTCACCATACGGGGCGAATTCGCTAAGAAGCTGAATGAATTGACCCTCGCCGGATCGGAGCCGCCCCGGTATTCTGGTCGGCTCGGTACGCGGAGGCGCCCGGGCGGAGGGATCGCCGTGGACAGCCAGTGGGACGACACGTATCAGCAGACGAACCGCGCAAACTGGGACGACCGGGCGGTGCTGCATTCCGCGTCGGATGACTCCGGCTACCGTGTCGGGCGCTTCGCCGACGATCCGTCGCTGCTCTCCGATGTGGTGCGGTTCGACCGTGGACGGTTGGGCGACATCCGCGGGGCGCGAACGGTGCATCTGCAGTGCCACATCGGCACCGACACCCTCTCCCTCGCGCGACTCGGCGCCGATGTCGTCGGCCTCGACTTCTCGGGCGAGGCGGTGCAGGCGGCGCGGGCTCTGGTGTCTCGCACGGGTGACCCGGTCGAGTTCGTGCAGTCCGACGTCTATGCGGCGACCGACCTGCTCGAGCCCGGGTCCTTCGACCTCGTCTACACCGGGGTCGGTGCGCTCTGCTGGTTGCCGGACATCGACCGGTGGGCGCAGACGGTCGCGGCGCTGCTGAAGCCGGGCGGCAGGCTCTTCATCCGCGAAGGACATCCGGTGCTGTGGGCACTCGACGACTCGCGCTCCGATGTCCTCGCGTTCGGGTACCCCTACTTCGAACGGGAGGAGCCGCTGATCTTCGACGGCGACGAGAGCTACGTCGAGACCGATCGTCCGCTCACCGCGACGAAGACGTACGAGTGGAATCACGGCATCGGCGAGATCGTCACCGCCCTGCTGCGGCACGGCATGCGACTCACCATGCTCATCGAGCACGACACGGTGCCCTGGCTCGCCTTGCCCGGGCAGATGGTCGAGAGGGAGGAGTTCGACGAGTTCGCGCTCATCCCCGAACGGCCGAGCATCCCGCTGACCTACACACTGCAGGCGGTGAAGGGCTGATCGCGCCCGAGGCGCACACCGCGAAAGCGGTCGGCGGGTGATGCGCTTTGCGCCACGCCGATGCTGGCAGCTCGCTCGTACTGTAAAGGTTTTAGAGTACCTGCATGTCTTCCAACGAGGTGGATCGAGCCCTAGGGGCATCAATCCGCGAGACGGGGCCCGCTGTGATAGCCCTCATCGAGGATCAATGGTTTGAGCGGAAATCAGCGCGAATCCAACCCCGCGACTTGGCTGTGGCACTGGTGGCTCTAGCGAACGCGGAGGGAGGCACTGTGCTTGTAGGTGTCCACGACGGAGTTGTCGAAGGGACCAAGTCAGATCCACAGAAGACCAACGCGCTGCGGCAGGCGTCGATCGACTTCACCTCGCCTCCCGTTCGGGTACACGCGAGCCAGGTCGCGTGCATCAACCAGCAGGGGGAGACCGACGTGCTCCTAGCCTTCCGGGTCGAGCCGGGCGAAATGGTGCACGAGTTGAGGAACGGCGACTGCTATCTGCGTGTCGGCGACGAATCTCGAAAACTCGGTTTCGCTCAGCGACAGGAGCTGCACTTCGATCGTGGAGCTTCCCAATTCGACGGTACATCCGTCGCGAGCGTCGGGGTGAAAGACCTAGACGCCGATCTGCTCGGCCACTACCGGGGCAGCGCGGGTTTCTCGGGAACTCACACCCAGATGTTGCGTAACAGGGGGCTGCTTACGGCCGACGGTGTCGTCACTGTGGCCGGATATCTGCTGTTCTCGCCGAATCCGAGTGAGCGGTTCCCACAGGCGTATGTCCGCATCCTTCGTTATCGAGACGAGCGAAGAGGGTCAGGCGCGGATATGAACGTCGATGCGGGATATGACGTGAGGGTCGAGGGACCAATCCCGTACGTGATTGAAGAGGCCCGGCGTGTGATCGACGACTGGCAGCCCAAACGTCGCGCGCTGAGTGACGACGGTCGCTTCGATGACATTCCGATTGTGCCCCGAGATGCTTGGTTGGAAGGACTTGTGAACGCCGTTGTGCACCGCTCTTACAGCCTTGTCGGCGACCACGTTCGAGTCGAGATATTCCCGAACAGGATCGAAGTGTCGAGTCCCGGTCGATTTCCGGGACTCGCCGATCCGAGGAATCCCCTGGATATCAGTCGCTACGCACGAAATCCGCGCATCGCTCGGGTGTGCACTGATCTTCGCATCACTCAGGAGATGGGGGAGGGGATCCGACGAATGTTCGATGAGATGCGTTCCCGGGGACTAACCGATCCGGCCTACGTGCAGACCAGCGGGGGAGTACATCTCACCTTGTCGGCGGTATCAAGGATCTCGGCAGACGTTATCGAGCGGCTGCCCCGCAACTCCCTCGAGACGCTAGCAGTGTTGCGCCGGGAAGCATCAGCTCTCGGCACTGGTGAACTCCGTCAGCTCACTGGCCTTAGCCGACCCACCCTCATCAAGCAGCTGAACGCGCTACGAGATGAAGGACTGGTGAAGTGGGACGGCAAGTCGGCCAATGATCCGCGGGCGACCTGGCGAGCGAGTGATTGAGTGCCGGAACCAGGACGGTCAGGCGGTGATGCGGTCGATCAGTTCGGCGTACCGCGCGGAGGTGCGCTCCACGATCTCGGCGGGAAGCGCGGGCGGCTGCCCGGTGCCGTCCCAGTGCGCCTTCAGCCAATCGCGCACGATCTGCTTGTCGAAGCTCTGATCGCGGACGCCGGCGAGCCAGGCCTCCTCGTCCCAGAACCGGCTCGAGTCGCTCGTCAGCACCTCGTCGGCGAGGCGGATGACTCCGTCCGCGTCGCGACCGAACTCGAACTTCGTGTCGGCGAGGATCACGCCCCGCGCGGCCGCGGTCGTCGACGCGGCGCGGAAGATCTCGAGCGAGAGTCGCCGCAGCTCGGACGCGACCTCGGTTCCGACCAGTTCGGCCGTGCGCTCGAAGGTGATGTTCTCGTCGTGCTCGCCGAGCGGGGCCTTGTAGGCGGGCGTGTAGATCGGCTCGGGAAGACGGTCGCCGTTGCGGAGCCCGGCGGGCAGTGCGACGCCGCACACGCTCTGGGTCTGCTGGTACTCGGCCCAGCCGCTGCCGGACAGATACCCGCGGACGACGCACTCGATGGGGAACATCTCGAGGTCGCGCACCAGCATCGCGCGCCCGGCGACCTCGCTGGGCACCTGCTGCTCGTCGAGGAGGTGGTTGGGGACCCCGAGATGCGCGAACCACCAGAGGCTGAGGGTGGTGAGAAGGTCGCCCTTGCCGGGGATGCCGGGTTCGAGCACATGATCGAAGGCGCTGACGCGGTCGCTCGCGACGACGAGCAGCGGGGCGCCGTCACCGTCGAGATGCCCGTCGGGGCGGTACAGGTCGCGGACCTTGCCCGAGTAGATGTGCTCCCATCCGGGGATCTCTGCGCTCATCGGGTCACCTTCTCGGCGATGTCGTGTCGGTACTGGGCGCCCTCGAGCCGCAGATGCGAGATCGACTGGTAGGCGCGGTCCCGGGCCGCTCGGAAGTCGTCGCCGACCGCGACGACGGTGAGCACCCGTCCGCCCGCGCTGACCATGGCCTCATGATCGTCGCTCCACGCGGTGGCCGCGTGGTCGATCCGGGTGCCGGGCACCTCGAGGGCCTCGCGGAAGCCGGTGATCGGTCGGCCGACGACCGGCGCTTCCGGATAGCCCTCGCTCGCGAGCACCACCCCTACGGCGACGCTGTCGTCGAACTCGGGCCAGTCGCGGCCGCCGAGCTCCCCGGACGCGGCCGCGTGCAGCAGCTCGCCGAGCGGGGAGCGAAGGCGGGGCAGCACGACCTGGGTCTCGGGGTCGCCGAAGCGGGCGTTGAACTCGATGACGCTGATGCGGTCGCCGTCGAGGATGAGGCCGCAGTAAAGCAGGCCGATGAAGGGCGTGCCCTCGTCTTCCAGCTGACGGACTACCGGCTGCGCGACCTCGTCGAGCACCCGCTGCACGAAAGCGCGTTCGCTGCCGAAGCGGTCGGCGAGCCAGGGGAGGGGGGAGTAGGCGCCCATCCCTCCGGTGTTGGGGCCGAGGTCGCCGTCGCGCAGGCGCTTATAGTCCTGCGCCGGCGACAGGGGCAGCACGTCGTGGCCGTCGCTCAGGAAGAACAGCGACACCTCGTCGCCGGTGAGGAACTCCTCGATCAGTACCGGTCCCGACGGCAGCCAGTGCCGCACGTGACCGAGCGCCGCGTCGCGGTCCTCCGTGACCAGCACGCCCTTGCCCGCGGCGAGTCCGTCGGCCTTCACCACGTAGGGGGCCCCGTGATCGTCGAGCGCGGCCTCCGCCTCTGCGAGGGTGCCGGCCCGCTCCGCCCGCCCCGTCGGGACTCCGGCGAGTTCCATGATCCGCTTCGCGAACGCCTTGCTGCCCTCGATCTGCGCGGCCGCGCGACCGGGGCCGAAGACCGGGATGCCGCGTTCACGGGGGGCGTCGGCGACTCCCTCGATCAGCGGCGCCTCGGGTCCGACGACGATGAGGTCGATGTCGTTCGCCAACGCGAACTCCGAGACCGCGTCCCCGTCGGTGATGTCCGACAGGCGCACGAGGGACGTCGTCTCGGCGATGCCGTCGTTGCCGGGGGACACCACCACGTCGTGGCCGCCGGGAGTGGTCAGGAGCGCGTCGGCGATCGCGTGTTCGCGGGCGCCGGTGCCGAGGACGAGTATTCGCACCCGACCAGGCTATCGGCGGGCGGAGGGTACCGTTGAGGGGTGGCACGAGTACGCATCGCAGACGACGAGGGCCTCTCGGCCGTCGCCGCCGCCGTCGGCGCCACACCGCCGGCGCGTCCCGTGCTCGCCACGGCGGTGCGGTACACGCTGCAGCTCCTGGCCGAGCGCGCCGAAGGCAACACCGTCGAGGTGAGGGTGCCGCCGTTCGGAGCCGTCCAATGCATCCCCGGCCCCCGCCACACGCGCGGCACGCCGCCCAACGTCGTTGAGATGGACGCCGCCACCTGGCTCGGGCTCGCGACGGGACGCATTCGCTTCGCCGACGCGGTCGACGACGCCATCGTGACGGCGTCGGGCACGCGAGCCGACCTGTCCGCCGTGCTGCCGCTGCCCGGCTTGCCCCGTGGAGGAGACCCATCATGACCGACGAACAGGCGCCGCCGCCCGAGCGCCACGAAACCGTGCGGGTGCGGCGCTCGCCGCGCATCTGGAACTTCGTCCTCGCCGGCGTGATCGTCGGCGCCGTCGTCGCGCTGATCCTCACTTTCGCCTTCCCCATCGAGGGCGAGTTCACGGCGCCGCAGATCTTCGGCTTCTTGTTCCTCTTCATCGGCGTCGTCTTCGGAGCTCTCGGCGCCGTCGTCGCACTCGTCGTCGACCGTCGATCCCGCCGACGCGCACGTGAAATCGAGGTCGACCGTGAGACGGTGATCGGAACCGACCCCGACGAGTGAGGGTCACGACCCTCGTAATGAGAGGCGATCCATGAGCACTGCCCGCACCGTCGGCCGGATCGTCCTGGGCGCGACCTTGGTCTTCGCAGGGATCAGCCACCTCACCTTCGCGAGGAAAGCGTTCACCGCCCAGGTGCCGCCGTGGGTGCCCGCCAGCGACGACACGGTGGTGCTCGCCTCGGGAGTCGTCGAGATCGGCCTCGGCAGCGCCCTGATCGCGGCTCGGCGCCGCGGGGAGCTGGCCGGCATCGCCGCCGCCGTCTTCTTCGCCGCCATCTTCCCCGGCAATATCTCACAGTGGCGGCGCAAGATCAGTGCGTTCGGCCTCGACACCGACCGCAAGCGGCTGCTGCGGCTCCCCTTCCAGCCGTTGCTCGTTCTCTGGGCGCTGTGGTCGACCGGGATCGCGGGCGCCTACCGGGCAGGCCTCCGGGCGGGACTGAGCCCTCTTTCACGAGATCGGTGCCACCGACCGCCGTCGGCCGGGCGGGGCGTCGGCGGGCCGTGTCGCTGCGCGATGCCCCCGTTGGGGCGCTGCTAGCGTGACGAGCGCCCGAGAACGGTTCCGGGCGCAGATGTCCGCGGGGGCGCGGGCCGGGGGAATCGCCATGATGTCGAAGCGCCGTGTCGCGCGTGTGTCCGCTGCAGTGCTGGGGGCGGTGATCGTCGCCGGTTCCGCGGTCGCGACCACGGCGCCTGCCACCGCGGCGCCCGCACCCATCCCGGTCACGTTCCTCACCGCGGGCAGCGGTGGCGAGTTCCAGCCGACGGTGCAGATCCAGCTCGGCAGCGATCCCGACCCGTACACCGTGATCCTCGACACCGGATCGGAGGCGCTCGTCATGTACGCACCGGTTGCCGGTGCGACGGCGACGCCCGCCACCGCGACGGTGAACTACGTCGGATCCAGTGTCACCGGCACCGTGTCGACCGCGGACTTCTCGATCGGCGGCAACACGGCGACGGCCGTCAACTTCCTCGACGGCAGCGGCTGCACCGGATGCGCGCTCGCCGGGGTGGACGGCATCCTCGGCATCGGTCAGGGCCTCGACCGGTGGACCGACTCGTCGACCTCGACGACCGTCGAGTGGTACAGCCCGCTGCTCCAGTTCGACGACACCACGCTCTCGGCGGGGCACACTCTCGCCTTCACGCAGACGAGCGGAACGCTGACACTCGGCGCACCCGCCGCCGCAGGGTCGTCGACTGCGGTGCTGCAGGCTGCGACGACCGCGAACGTGTATCCGAACACCGCGGGCTACACGGTGTACGAGAAGCCGATCGACCTGTGCTGGCAGGTCGAGGAGTCCTCCGTCTGCCAGGCGACGACGATCGACACCGGCGCGCCTGGCGGCATCGTCGCGGGAGTCGCCTTCGCTCCGTACGCGCACGTCACGTCCCCGACGACGGCGACCACGCAGACTCGGATCGGGCACCTGCACTCGGGCACGTCGGTGGCGTTCGCGACCGCGAGCGGGGCCGCCCCGTTCGCCAGCTGGCTCGCGGTCGACTCGGGTCCCGGCTCGTTCTCGTACTACAACACGATCACCGACGGTCACCTCAACACCGGCAACCGGTTCTTCCTCGACCGCACGGTCGGCTACGACTACGCGACCGGACAGATCCGGGTGACGACGAACGGCACCGTTCCGGCCGCTCCTGCGACGGTGAGCGTCGCCTCCACGATCGCGGGCGCGCTCACCGCGCTGTGGTCCGACCTCGAGTCGACCTCCGTCACCGACCGTCTCGTACGGGTCCGCGATTCCTCCGGCGCGGTGGTGCAGCGCTTCAACCTCGCGGGTGGCGCCACGAGCACCGACATCACCGGCCTCGACCCTGCGCAGCGCTATACGGTCGAGATCGCATCGGCGAACCGCCACGGGATCGGCGCCTACCGCGCCGCCGATCCGGCCGCCCCGACCGGCGCACCCCGCCTCCCCGACACGGGCTTCGACATCATCGGGTTCGGCTCGCTCGCGGCCCTCCTGATGCTCGCCGGCGCCGCCGCGGTCACCGCCGTGAACCTCCGCCGCAGATCCGATATTGCGGGCTAGAACGCACGTTCCGGCGGGCGCACAAGCCCGGAACGTGCGTTTTCGTGAGCTCGATTCCCGCTGAGGAGACGGCACTAGTCATCGCGCGCGGCGGTGCCGATGGGCCGCGAAGACTGCGGCGGCAGCACCCGACACAGCGAGGATGATCAGTCCGTAGATCACCACGGTCGGCACGAAGGACTCGGGGAGTGAGAGCACGGTCCCTTGCCCGGTGTCGGTCCACAAGCAGGAGCGCCCGACCGGCCACCACGAGAAACCGCCGGTGACCTCCGCTTCGGGACTGAGTGTCCGCGGCGCAGGGCCAGACATACGGCACCCCGCGCCGTAGCCATCCTTGGCAGCCGCCGCGCGAAGAAAGAGGATGCCGCCGAGCCCGGCGGTCGCGGCGCCGAAGAAAATTGCGACGCCGAGGCGGATCCGGAACGTGAGCGGCGGGCCTGACACGGTAATCGCCCCTTTACGTCCGTTTCGGCCGAGGAGCGGCGGAAGCACTGCTGCTCCGGTCAGGGCGCCGATCGCGTACGCGGCCAGGTCGACCGCGGAGTAGCCGGTGCCTAGGACGAGAGCGGCTGGAGGGAAGACGGAGGCAAGGTCGGAGGCGACGCCGGCGAGTTGAGTGAACTCGATCAGCGCGCAGCATCCGAAGGCGATCACGGCGACGACGAGCGGACGCACTGGACGCAGCGCGAAGTCGACGATCAGAGTCACGAGGACCGCGTAGAGCACCCCGCCAGCGAGGTCGCCAGCAGGATCCGGGAGCAGGAACCGGGCGGCCAATCCCGGCACGACGATTCCGATCGCGACGCCCGCGGATCGCAGAAGCACGCTTCCGCTAGACGACGACTCAGGTCGGGTCACTCTCGCATCCTGCCCTGTACGGGTCGGATCTCGCGCAGGGTGGCTCGGTGCCGCCGCTCGAGAACGCACGTTCCGGGCAGAGTGGCCCGCCGGAACGTGCGTCTGTGCCCGGAATATCGGATCTTAGGAGAGCTGGGTCTGCTCGACCCAGCGGAGGTACTCCTCGGTGACGGTGCCGGTGATGTAGCGGCCGTCGAAGCAGCTCCTCTCGAGGTCGGCGACGTTCGAGCCCTGCAGGATCGCGGACTGCATGTCCTCGATCTCCTGATAGATCAGGTAGTCGGAGCCGATCTCGCGGGCGATCTCGGGAATCTTGCGGTCGAACGCGACGAGTTCCTTGCGGCTCGGCATGTTGATGCCGTACACGTGCGGGAAGCGCACCGGGGGAGCGGCCGAGCTGAAGGTCACCTTGTTGGCGCCGGCCTGGCGAGCCATGTCGACGATCTCTTTCGACGTGGTGCCGCGCACGATCGAGTCGTCGACGATGAGAATGTTCTTGCCCTTGAACTCGGAGCTCATCGCGTTGAGCTTCTGACGCACGCTCTTCTTGCGCTGCGCCTGCCCCGGCATGATGAACGTGCGGCCCACGTACCGGTTCTTGTAGAAGCCCTCGCGGTACTCGATGCCGAGCTTCTGCGCCACCTGCATCGCGGCGGGACGCGACGAGTCGGGGATGGGCATGACAACGTCGATGTCGCCCATCGGCGTGTACGCGGCGACGGTGTCCGCGAGTCGGTCGCCGAGACGCAGGCGCGCTTCGTAGACCGAGATGCCGTTGATGACGGAGTCGGGACGGGCGAGGTACACGTACTCGAACGAGCACGGGATGAGGGTCGGGTTCGACGCGCACTGGCGCGAGAACAGCTCGCCGGCCATCGTGATGAAAATCGCCTCGCCGGGCTCGACGTCGCGGACGAACTCGAACCCCTGGCTCTCGAGCGCGACGGTCTCGGAGGCGACGATCCACTCGAACCCGACGAAGCCCAACGGGCGCCGACCGAGCACCAGCGGGCGGATGCCGTAGGGGTCGCGGAACGCGAGCAGCCCGTGACCCGCGATCAGCGCGATGGTCGCGTACGAGCCCTCGACGCGCTCGTGCACTCGCGAGACGGCGGTGAACAGCTGGTCGGGGTCGAGGTCACCGGGGCCGATCTGCGCCTGCAGCTCGTTGGCGAGGATGTTGATCAGCAGCTCGGTGTCGCTCGTCGTGTTCAGGTGACGACGATCGACGCGATACAGCTCGTCGGTGAGCTCCCGCGTGTTCGTGAGGTTGCCGTTGTGCACGAGGACGATGCCGTACGGCGCGTTCACGTAGAACGGCTGTGTCTCCTCCTCGTTGGCGGCGGAGCCCTTGGTCGCGTAACGGACATGACCGAGACCCAAGGTTCCGGGCAGCGCACGCATGTCGCGGGTGCGATACGCCTCGCGCACCTGGCCCTTCGCTTTGACCATGTGCAGGGTGCTGCCGTCGACAGTGGCGATTCCTGTCGAATCCTGGCCGCGGTGCTGCAGGAGGAGGAGGGAGTCGTAGACGAGTTGGTTGACCGGCTCGGACGAGACGATGCCGACGATGCCGCACATTGAGGCGGGTGCTCCAGACCGTAGAGTGGTGGCTTACCGCGCAAGTCTGCCATGACCCGTGAGGGTCGAGGCGAATGGAGAGCTTCCCCGATGGCGAACAGCTACGCCGAAGCCGGAGTCGACACCGCTGCCGGTGATCGCGCCGTCGAACTGATGAAGGCGGCCGTCGCCCGCACGCACGGTCCCGAGGTGCTCGGCGGAGTCGGCGGTTTCGCCGGCCTGTTCGACGCGTCCGCTCTGCTCGGCTACCGCAAGCCGCTGCTCGCGTCCGGCACCGACGGGGTGGGCACCAAGGTCGCGATCGCGCAGGCCCTCGACAAGCACGACACGGTCGGGCAAGACCTGGTGGGCATGATCGTCGACGACATCGTCGTGGTCGGCGCGAAGCCGCTGTTCCTCACCGACTACATCGCGTGCGGCAAGCTCGTCCCCGAGCGGATCGCCGAGATCGTCGCCGGCGTCGCACGCGCGTGCGAAGCGACCGGAACGGCACTGGTCGGCGGCGAGACGGCCGAGCACCCCGGCCTGCTCGGGGTGGACGAGTACGACCTCGCCGGCGCCGCGGTCGGTGTCGTCGAAGCCGACGCCCTCCTTGGGCCCGATCGGGTGCGCGACGGCGACACCGTCCTCGCCCTCGCCTCGTCGGGGCTGCATAGCAACGGGTTCTCGCTGGTGCGCAAGATCCTCGCCGACGCGGGTCTGAAGTACGGCGACACGGTCGATGAACTGGGCGGACCGGTCGGCCTCGCCCTGCTCGAGCCGACTCGCCTCTACACGGCCGCCCTGCTCGACCTGCTCGCCGACTCGGTCGCAGGGCCGGGAGTTCACGCGTTCAGTCACGTGACGGGCGGTGGGATCGCCGCGAACCTCGCGCGGGTGCTCCCGCGCGGCGCGTGGGTCGAGGTCGACCGGTCGACCTGGACTCCGCCCACCGTCTTCCAGGTGCTGAGCGACCTCGGCGGCAGCCGCGTCGGCGACCACGAGGCGACGTGGAACCTCGGAATCGGCATGTTCGCGATCGTCGACTCCGATCTCGCCGGAGCCGCCGCGGGCAGTCTCGCGGCCCACGGCATCGAGACATGGCAGGTCGGGACGGTCTCGACCGCCGCCCGCGACTTCGCCGGCTTCGAGCAGGGCGCGAAGGGCGTCGACGGCGGCGCGGTCAGACTGATCGGCGCCTACGCGGGCTGATGTCAGGGCAGGGTCCGCGAAGCTCGGGTGTCCTCTCGACCGACGACGGTCAGCTCATCCACTGGGAGCGCCACGGCAACCCGTCCGGCAAGGCAGCGGTGGTCTTGCACGGCGGCCCGGGATCGGGTGCCGGTACGGGGTGGACTCGCTTGTTCGACCTCGAGCGGTACGACGTCACCGTCTTCGACCAGCGGGGCTGCGGTCGGAGCCTCCCGTCGGCCGGTGACCCCGAAACCGATCTCACCCGCAACACCACCGACCACCTGATCGCCGACATCGAGGCGCTGCGCGCCCTGATCGGTGTGGACAGCTGGTTGGTGCTGGGGGCCTCGTGGGGGGGGGGGGGGGGGGGCGACCCTTGCGCTCGCATACGCGCAGGCGCATCCGGGACGAGTGTCGGAGATCGTGCTCTTCAGCGTGACGACCACCACGCGCGACGAGGTGCAATGGATCACACGTGAGATGAGCCGGCTCTTCCCCGACGAGTGGGAGCGGTTCATCGAACTCGTGCCGCAGGTCCGCGAAGCGGGAGACATCGCCGGCGCCTATGCGCGCCTCCTGGCCCACTCCGATCCGTCGGTCAGGGAGCCGGCAGCGCTCCGCTGGTGCGAATGGGAGGACACTCACGTCTCGCTCGCCCCCGGCTATCGGCATGACGTTCGCTTCGACGACCCGTCCTTCCGTGCCGTTTTCGCGCGGCTCGTGACCCATTACTGGTCGCACGCTGCCTGGCGCCGAGATGGTGAGCTGCTCGCCGGGGTGGACGCCATCGCGGACATCCCCGCGGTTCTCGTGCACGGCAGGCACGACGTCAGCAGCCCGGTGCGCATCGCCTGGGATCTCCACCGCCGGTGGCCAGGCTCGGAGCTCCACATCGACGAGGCGGGCCATGGCGTCGGACTCGACGCCCCGGTGATCGCCGCGCTCCAGCGTTTCAGCGCCTGACGGATCTCGTCAGAGCGCGGGGCGCAGGGTCGCCCACGCCCATTCGGCGAGCGTCGTCGGCGTCGTGCTGAGGGCATCCCGCGCGTTCTCGGGAGTGAAGTCGTCGCGCAGTCCCGCGGACATGCCGACGAACCCGTCGGCCTGCGCCGGCGTCATCCCGACGGAGAGCAGGCCCGCCCGGAATTCGTCGTCGCTGATCTGCACGGCTTCGATCGCGCGGCCGGTCGTCTCGGTGAGGATCTCGGCGACCTCGGTGTACGTGAGGTCGGCGGGACCGAGCACGCCCTGCGTGGTGGTGCCCGCCCAGTTCTGGTCGAGCAGCCGCGCGGCAGCGATATCCTCGATGTCGCGGGGAGCGACCCACGCCTGCGGCCGGTCGGGCGGCAACGTCGTCATGATGACGCCCTCGCGAAGCGAGTCGATCGACATCAGCAGATTCGTGAAGAAGTAGCCGCAGCGCAGATGCGTGACGGAGGCGGTGGTGCGCTCGAGCGCGACCTCGGTGAGCGCCAGACCGTCGATCTCGCCGGCACCGTGCCGCTTCTCGGCACCGACGCTCGACTGGAACACCACACGGGCGATGCCGTTCTCGAGCACCGCCCGCTCGACGCTGCGAGTCATCGCGGCGTACCCGTCGAGCGGATCGTCGTGATCGGTGGTCGGGTCGACCCAGTACAGGGCCTCGACCCCGCGCGTCGCCGCGACGACCGCGTCAGCGTCGGCCTGATCGACGGCGACGGCGTCGACGAACGGCGCGAGGTCGGCATCGAGACGCGAGGGGTCGCGCATGAGCGCGAGTGGACGTGCTCCAGCCTGCACCAGGAGCCGGATCACGCGGGATCCGACGTTGCCGGTAGGGGTCGTGACGGCGAGCCTCATCGCTTCGCTCCCTTCATCCGGTGCCGACGGTACGCCTCGCCGCCGACATCCGGCCATCCGCCTCCCAGGTCGTCGGGGTTGAGTGGCGTCGAACGCTCACCGAGAGCCGGAGGAAGAAGGACGACCATGGCCGACGACCAGTACACCTTCGGTGATCCCGTCACCCGTTACCCGAAGATCGAACCGCCGGTGCAGCAGCAGCCGGAGCCGGGCGTCCAATCGCGCATGGAGCCGGTGCCCGACCTCGGCGAGCAGTCGTATCGAGGAATCGGCAAGCTCACCGGGCGCCGTGCCCTGATCACGGGCGCCGACTCGGGGATCGGTGCCGCCGTCGCCATCGCGTTCGCGCGGGAGGGCGCCGACATCGCCCTGTCCTACCTCCCCGAGGAGGAGTCGGACGCCCGCCACGTCATCGAGCTGATCGAGGCGGAGGGCCGCACGGCCGTGCCGCTGCCCGGCGACCTCACCGACGCCGAGTACTGCCGCGCCCTCGTCGCCGGCGCGGTCGAGGGTCTCGGCGGCCTGGACACCGTCGTCAACGTGGCAGGCAAGCAGGTCTGGCAGACCGAGATCGGCGACATCACCGACGAGCAGTTCGAGGCGACCTACAGGACGAACGTGTTCGCGCCGTTCTGGATCATCAAAGCCGCGCTGCCGCACCTCGGCCCGGGATCGACGATCATCAACACCGCATCGGCCGAGGCCTACTCCCCGGCCCCGGACCGACTCGATTACGCCAGCACGAAGGGGGCGATCAACAACTTCTCGAAGGGGCTCGCCCAACAGCTGGCGCCGAAGGGTATCCGGGTCAACGTCGTCGCGCCCGGCCCGACCTGGACGGTGCTGCAGGTCACCCGCGGCGTCGACCCCGAGACCCTGCCGGAGTTCGGTTCGAGCGAGGCGCCGATCGGCCGTGCCGGTCAGCCGGCGGAGATCGCCCCCGCGTACGTCTTCCTCGCCTCACCCGAGTCGAGCTTCGTCATCGGCGAGACCCTCAACGTGAACGGCGGCATGCCGACCCCGTGATCACCCGGGCTCGCGCAGCGATTCGGTGAGCGTTGCCAGGTCATGGGCCGACCCGGCCGACACCGTCCATGGTCGCATTAGTGAATCGTCGGCGAAGCGGGGAACCACGTGGAAGTGCAGGTGCATGACGTCCTGCCAGCCCGCCGATCGATTGCTTTGGAAGACGGTCAGCCCTTCGGGGTGCAGCAATCGCTCGAGCTTGTTCGCAACGCGGTGCACTGCGCGTGCCGCGACGGAGTACTCGACTGCGGACATGTCGAAGATGTCTTGCGCATGGCGTCGAGGGACGACCAGCGAATGCCCTCGCGCAGCGGGCGCGATGTCGAGGAAAGCGACCGTGTCATCATCCGAGTCGAAGATCTGATTGCTGCGATCATGCCGAACGATGTCGCAGAACACGCAACCGTCGGTCTCTCGCCGGTGGCCTGTCGTCACGCGTCGATGTTCGCACGACGGGTGAGCGGATGCGACCCCGACGCTCAGCGGCACCAGCCGGGGAGGAAGCCGTAGACGGTTCGGACGGTGTCCCCCGTCGCGACCTCCACTATCGCCGTCGTCATCCCCGAGTAGGCCGCGACCGACGGATAATCGTCGAGCGTCGCCTCCGCCGGTGCCGTCTCGACGGCGAGGTACTGACCGTTCGGTGAGGCGCAGAAGTCGCGGATGCGGGTGTCGGGCAGGGCGGGCTCGTAGACGACGCGCGTCCCGGCGGTATCCGTGACCGCGATCCGAGATGAGAACCGGCTCTCGGCGGTGTCGCCGACGGGCGAGGTGAACAGCTGCGCGGTCGCGCGCTCGTCGTCGAGGTAGATGCGCGGGCCGGGATAGGTTCCCGCACCTTCTGCCGGACGTGCCGGTTCGAGCGGCGCGGTCTCGCCCCCGGCGAGGTCGAGCACCGCGTCGCCGTCGGGATCCGCGACGACGAGGCGGCTCGAACCGGGCAGGAATCCCCGCAGCTCGCCGTGCTGGCCGAGCGCGCTCAGCGTGGTGGCGGAGAGGGCATCGACCAGGTACAGCGAGCCGTCGTAGCTCTGGGCGACGAGCGAGGTGGAGCCGGGGACGAACGCCCAGTCCATGACCTGCAGCGCCCCGCCGTCGAGCCCGGTGACCGGTCGAGCGACCCCCGAACCGTCGCGGGGGTCGTAGAGCAGGAGGACGTTCTCGATGGAGGAGTCGGGGGTGCTGCCCGTGTAGGAGAACCCGATCAGCTCGCTGCGTCCTGATCCGTAGAGCTGGCGGACGGTCCCGACGCCCGGGAGAAGCACCGAGTGCGCACCGCCTCCGTCGGCGTCGGCGGCGACCACCGACGCGCTGCCGTCGTCGGCGAGCACGACCGCGGCCAGATGCTGCGGCAGCGTCGTGTACTCCTCGATCCGCGGCGCGCTTAGCACGACGGTCGCCTCGACGCTCGCATCGAGCGACTCGCGCCGGATCGTGTCGTCGCGCTTCAGGCCGTCGTCGCCGAGGCGGGAATCGCGAAGCAGCGTGTAGAGATCGGCGTCGGGCGTGGTGAACGTGTAGCTCAGATCGGACCGGTTCGCGGTGTAGACGCCGACGGCGTCCGGCAGCCCGATCGTGTATGCGGTGCCGTAGGCGAGGGTGTCGTCGAGCGCGACGTCGACGGTGTTGCCCGCCGCCGTCGCGGTCATCGGCACGGCCGGCTCGATCGAGAGGCGGTCGAGCGACTCGGAGGAGAGCCGCTGGCTGAGCGTCAGCACGATGCGCCCGCCCGACCGGTCGACGAGCGCGGCGGGGTTCAGCTCGGCGGTTCTGATGCGCGGCCCCTGCACCGAGTTCACCACCGCGAGCGCACCGACGAGCACGACGAGGATCGCGGTGGCGGCGGCGATCCACCGTCCGAAGCGCCTCGGCGGCGCCGCATCAACATCCCGGTGCTCGACGGAGACGACGACGATCGACGGGTGATCGGCAGACGACCGCTCAATAGACATACGGCTCGCTCGGCTCGTCGATGACCGCGATCTCCGCGGCGTCGAGCACGATCGGCGTCGCGCTCGACGTGCTCGGGTTGGTCACGAAGCCGCCGGCCACCTGCACCCAGTCTCCGGCGGCGAAGTCCTCGCTCCAGCCCGGAGAGTGCACGGCGATGCCGACGGGTTGGGCGTCGACGGCGCAGCAGGTGACGGCGAAACGGGCGAGGTAGAAGAGGTTCTCGGGGTTGCTCTCGTCGGGGGTCACGAAGCCGATGACGTCGGCCTCCTTGCCGGCGAGGAACTGCTCGTCGACGCCCTGCCGCAGCAGCGCCGACCAGTCCTTCACCGTGAACGACGCGTAGTCGCCACCGACGAGGGTCTCCGGATTCTCCAGCGACGCTCCCACCGCGGTTCCGGTGCTGAGGTCGGCCGCGCTCACACCACCGGTGCTGAGGCTGGTCGGAGGCAGCACGAGCAGGCTCACCGTCGCGGCGATGATCAGGGCGCCGCTCGCGACGGCGGCGAGCAGCGGCCACCGACGCTGCTCATGCAGATGCTCGTCGGTCTCCTCGTCGTGCGTCTCGTCGCGTGCGAGCGGGACGAACGCGAATGCGGCGACGACGAGGACTCCGGCCACCGTCGCGGCGACCATCGTGAAGACGAAGTAGCGGGGGTGGATGTACAGCCCCAGCTGGCCCGACCAGCCCAGCCAGAGGGTGGCGGCGATGCCGACGAGGCTCAGCAGCACTCCGCGCCAGCGGAACACGATGCGCTCAAGCAAGGAGATTCACCCCCAGCCCGATCGCGGCGACGAGCAGCGCCACCAGCGCGGTCAGTTGCACGAGGGTGCGCGTCGTGAAGGTGGTGCGCATCATGGCGAGCATCTTGATGTCGATCATGGGTCCGAACAGGAGGAAGGCGATGACGGCGCCGGGCGTGAAGGCCGACCCGAGGGCGAGGATGAAGAAGGCGTCGACGTTCGAGCAGAGCGCCACGACGAACGCGAGCAGCATGAGGGCGAAGACCGACCAGACCGGGTTGCCGCCGAGGGTCACGAGGAGATCGCGCGACACCGCGACCTGGATGATGCCGGCGATGGCCGATCCGACGAACAGGGCGGGGAGCATCGCGGAGGTCTCGTCGGCGAAGAGTCGCACCGAGCGCCGCACCCGGTCGCCGCTCTTCGGCGTCGCACGCTCCACCGCTCAGACGTCCTGGAACTGTCTCGTCAGCATGCTCTCGGGTCGTGGATTGCGGCTGTAGAGCCAGCCGATCAGGTTCGCGACGACGAAGCCGCCGAGGATGCGGCTCGCGAGGATGCCGTCCGACCATCCGAACGCCTGGTAGGTGGTGATGATCGTGACCGGGTTCAGGATGGGCGCCGCCAGCAGGAAGGTCATCGAGTCCGAGACCGAGAGCCCGCGCGACATCAATCCACGCGCGAGCGGCAGGTTGCCGCATTCGCAGACGGGGAGCAGGACACCGAGCAGGGACAGCGTCGCGCGGCGCAGCACCGGGTTGCGCGGGAGCCTCCGCAGAAGGAGCTGGGGCGGCAGCCAGACCTGCACGACGATCGACAGGACGATACCGAGGAAGACGAACGGCAGCGACTCGATGATGACGCTGATCGCCAGTGTCACCGCGTCTCGGGCCGCGACTCCGAGCAGTTCGCCGGTCGATTCGGGGGCCGTGGCGCGGAGGGCCATCGCGAGCGCGAAGGCGAGCACGCCGATGCCGAGTCCGGTCTTCCACCGGCTGCGCCGAGGCCCGGGGTCGCCGGGAAGGGGCGATCGTGGTGATCGCACGATGCTCCGGTTCGGCGCCGCCATATTGAGAACGATTCTAAACCGGGCGGTGACGGATACCGATCAGCGCAGCACCTCGACGAGCAGTACCCAGGCGTTGAACGCGGAGACGACGAACACGAGCAGGAAGCCGACCGCGACGCTCACCAGCCCGGCGGCGCCGTAGCCGACGATCAGGAGCGGACCGCCGATGAGGAAGGGGAGGACCTGCAGCAGCCCGACGACGGACTTCGCAAGGTTGGCCCCGGTCGGAGCGTCGGCGCGGTAGCTCATCAGTAGCCGTGCTGAGTGGATCGAGAGGGCAAGCAGCCCGACTCCGCCGATCGACGTCACCGCGCCAAGGGCCGGGGCCGTCACGGCCGGGATGAGGCCGGCGACCCCGACGACGACGAGCGCGATGAGTGCTCCAATGGTGAGCGCGGCGCGCGACGGCATCGCCGGTGACTTCACGATCGTCGTGATGTTGACCGACATCGCCACGATGATGAGGCCGGCGAGCGCCGCGGCGGCTCCGACCGTCGCGACGAAGAAGTCGGACCAGTCGGCGATCACCGGCGGCTCGTCATGAGTCGCGGCTCAGGCGCTGCGGGACTCGTCGCGGTCGTCAGCGTCGTCGTCGGCGTATTCGGCCCACTTGTCGTATTCGCTGTCGTGTGCCGGAGCCGGCGACCCGAGCTCGCGCTCGAGCGCGTCGTAATTGGTCGCGGGGCTGAAATACTTCAGCTCGCGCGCCACCTTCGTGTGCTTTGCTTTCTGACGGCCGCGCCCCATGTGCGTGACCCCCTCACCACTCTTCGCCGGGCTTCAGATGCCTCGGCAGACTTCAACAGGGAATGCGAAAAACTCGCGCCTACTTTAGCACGGGCGGGATGCGGCACGATGGGGTGGATGCTCGTGAGCATCACTCGAACGGTGGAGGTGGACGATGTCTCAGTATTCAGGCGCCTCGGTCGTCGTGATCGGGGCCGGCCAATCGGGTCTCTCGGTCGCCTATTACCTGCAGAAGCTCGGCCTCAAACCAGGGCTCGACCTCGTCGTCCTCGACCGCGGACCGGACGCCGGCGGAGCCTGGCAGCACCGCTGGGAATCGCTGCGGCTCGGATCCGCGCATCGCGTTCATGACCTTCCAGGCATGCGTAATCTAGGCATCAGCTTCGACACGGCCGACCGCTCGCTGCCGGCGAAGGACGTCGTCGCCGACTACTATCGGCAGTACGAGCAGCATTACGACCTGCGCGTGCGTCGCCCGGTCTCCGTCGCCGCCGTCTACGACCGCGGGGCGGACCTCGTGCTCCGCACCTCCGAGGGCGAGCTCACCGCGTCGGCCGTCGTGAACGCGACGGGCACCTGGGGTGCGCCGTTCGTGCCCTACTACCCGGGTGCCTGGCAGTTCACGGGAACGCAGGTGCACACGTCGACCTACGTGTCGGCGGAGCAGTTCCGCAACAAGCGGGTCCTCGTGGTCGGCGGCGGCACCTCCGCCATCGGCTTCCTCCTCGAGCTGGAAGGCGTTGCGGCCAAGACCTACTGGACCTCGCGGCGGCCGATCGACTACCTCGATCACGGAGCCCTCGACTTGGAGGACGCCGTTAACGCGGTGGCCCAACAGGATGAGGCCGCGAGGCGCGGCCTCGCGTTGCCGAGCATCGTGAGCGGCACGGGTGTGCCGAAGACGCGACGGATCGCCGCCGGCATCGAGCGAGGGATTCTCGACGCCCGGCCGATGTTCACCCGGCTCACCGAGGACGGGGTGGTGTGGCCCGACGGGTCGACGGAGAAGATCGACGCCATCATCTGGGCGACGGGGTTCCGGCCCGACGTCCGACACCTGAGCCCTCTCCACCTGCACGAGAAGGAGGGCGGTATCACCGTGTCGACGGGAGCGGCGGAACGCGATCCGCGCATCTTCTTCGCCGGATACGGCCCCACGGCGAGCACCATCGGGGCGAACCGGGCGGGTCGTACCGTGGCGCGGCAGGTGTTCGCGGCGATCGGCGAGAACCGCTACTCGGAGCCGATGGCGTCCCGAGCCAGCTTCACGCCGCCCGCCCCGGTGGGCGATCCCGCGGGCTCCGCGGAGACCGCAGCAGCCGACGACGGAGTCTCGATCCTGTCCCGCTTCTTCGCCGACGACTGAATCTCCCCACCCATGGGCTGAGCCCCCGCGTCGGGGCTCCCCGTCGTAGTGTGGTCAGCGGGTCCAGAAGTCATGCGGCTCGGGTCCCGGAGCGAACCCGGCGGCGGCAGCCATCGCGGTCGCAGCTGAGAAATGCGCACCGACCTCCGATGGCTCGTGGGCGTCGCGCCCGAACGTGATGGCACGTCCGCCTTCCTCGGCCCACCAGAGCGGAACCCACGGCTCCAAGCGTCGGGTGTTCAGTTCGAGGGCTCTGCCGCTGCGAGCGAGGGCCAGCATTGCGGCTCGGAAGTGGCCTTCGAAGCGTCTCGCGTCGAAGCGGCCGCGATCTGCCGGCCACGCGCGGGCGGCATAGTCGATGTGAGTGAGTGTCGCGAACGCGGCGGCGGACTCGGCGAGCGCGACGACTTCCATTAGGTAGCGAATGACGACTTCGTCGGGATCGGTGTCGCGCAACATCGTGTTCGGTTCGCTCCGGTCGTCGTGCCCGCCGGTCGGGAGCGTATGCACCGAGCCGTTCACGCGGTCTACGACGGCGGACAGTCGGTGGGACTCGGCGATGTGCCGATGCGGTTCACTGAGCTCGACGCCGGTGAGGATCCGCAGTTGGGGGAACCGCGCTCGGCACTCCTCGACAGCGGCCAGATAGCGGTTGACGTCGAAAGCGGGCGGCCGCACGTAGCCGTCGGCGTCGAGCAGGTGGCGCTGATGCGGCATGAGATCTTCGACATCACTGCGCCATCGCTGCTCGTACTCGACGTGCTCGGTGAACACGATGCTGGGAACTCCGATGGCGAGCGCCCGCTCGCAGGCGAGCGCCATGCGCCCTGGCGCGTGGGCGTGCCCGCCCGTGTCCCACGACCACTCGCTGTGCACGTGCGCGTCTGCAGGCAGCGCCGTCATACTCCGGATACTTCCACGAGCGCATCGCCGGCGGCGACGCGTTTCTCGCGTCCCGTCGCGCCGTAGGGTGCTGAGGTGGGCGACACGGCGGCGGAACAGACCGGATCCGACGCGGAACTACGAGCGGAACGGCTGAAGGAGCGGGTCTACATCACGTTCACGGCGCTCGCCGTGGTCCTGGCGCTGCGTTCGCACGCCGACGAGTTGACAGCCGGGTCGGCGGCTCTCACCCTGGTGATCTCGGTCGTGGGTGCCCTGCTCGCCATCCTGGTCGCGGATTTCGTGTCGCACCTCGTCGCCCACGGGTCGCTTCCGTCCGCGGGGGAGGTGCGGCACATGCTGCAGGTCGCCTTCGGCGCACTCGGCGCCGCGGTGCTGCCGCTCATCTTCATGGCGCTGGCGGGGTTCGACATCTGGACCGTCGACGGCGCCCTCCGCGCCTCGAGCATCGCGCTGATCACGACCCTCGGTGTCGGGGGATTCCTCGCGGTCCGGCGGGTGCGCATCCCCGGCTGGCAGAAGCTGCTCGTCCTCGGCGTCGAGGTGGCGCTCGGCGTCCTGGTGGTGGCACTCGAGCTGCTCGCGCACGGCTGAGGTCCCCATGCGCCCGATTCGTGACATCGATGCCGACGCCGTCGTGTGGAGCGGATCGCGGTCCGTCGACTCACCGCTCCTCGTGTTCCTGCACGGATTCGGCGGGAACGAGCACGACTGGACCCCGTACCTGCCGATGGTTCCCGACGGTGTCTCGGCGGCTGCGATACGCGCACCTCGGGCGCTCGGCGACCGATGGGCGTGGGCGCATTTCGGTGAAGAGGGCATCGGTGCGTTCAGCGCGTCCGGTCGCGGCGTGCACGCTTGGCTCGACGGGGTGGCGCGACAGCGTGTCGCCCTGGTCGGCTGGTCTCAGGGTGCGGCGATGGCGATCCATCTCGCGCGACCGCGGCCCGACCGATTCGCCGCGGTCTCCATGGCCGGCGGGTTCGTCTGGGAACTGCGCGATCACAGCGGTCTCGCGTCTCGTCGGATCCCCGTCCGCTACGGCATCGGCACCGACGACGAGGTGATCCCCCGTCGAATGATCGTTTCGGCGCAGCGGTGGCTCGAGCGCCACACCGCAGTCGAGCTGCACGAGTACCCGGGGGTCCGCCACACCCTCACACCGGAGATCGCCGCGGACGCGATCGACTTCGCGGTGCGCCACGTCACCTGACCGAGTGGCACCCGGGTTGGGAACTGTCGACGCGCGGCACGCCCGCTCGATACTCGTCGCATGCTCATCTCCACCATGAACGATGTCCCCGGCCGCCAGATCTCCGAAGTCCTCGGCGAGGTGACCGGTCTCACCGTCCGCTCCCGCAACATCGGCGCCCAGTTCGGCGCCGGCCTCAAGGCGATCGTCGGCGGCGAACTCGCCGGCCTCACCAAGCAGCTCACCGAGAGCCGTGACGAGGCGAAGCAGCGCCTCGTCGAAGCCGCCACCGCGATGGGTGCCGACGCGGTCATCGCGATGCGCTTCGACGCCAGCGAGGTCGCCCAGAACTTCCAGGAGGTCGTCGCCTACGGCACGGCCGTCAAATTCGCCTGACCTCGAGGCGAACGGCGCGTCAGCGCTGAGCGACGCAGAAGTAGTTGCCGTCCGGGTCTGCGAGCACGACGTAATCGGCGTCGGGCTCGTAGACCCAGTCGGGAACCTCGGCGGCCCCGAGCCCGAGTAGACGCTCGACCTCGACGGCCTGATGGAACGTGTACAGGTCGAGGTGGTGGCGCCGCCGCTCGCCGGCGTCCGCCTTCACCTGCATGAGAGCCATCTGCGCGCCGACGCCCTCGCGCGGGATCAGGACGACCCAGTCGTCGTCCGGCTCGTCGCGGGGGACGTAGTCGAGCGCGGACATCCAGAACCGCATCGCGCGGGGCACGTCCTTGACGCCCCACACGATCGATCCGATCGACAACCGCTCGCTCATCCGCAGCCTCCTCGCCTCGACGCACATCGTAGGAGCGCAACCCGGACGCCGGCGGTCAGTCGCCGTCCCAGCCGCCGAGGTACGCGGCGAGCCCTGGATCCTCCGGGACCTCGCGGAGCCAGGGGGCACCGCGACGTTCCGTGCGGAACAGTCCGTCGCCCCACCTGTCGCTCCGGAGATCGCCGCGCCGCGATCGGACAACGGCCGCGACTCCCGCCTCGGTCGACAACTCCACCCTCCCGAGATCTCCGCAGCCGACCTCATCGGTCGCTGCGACGAGCTCCGTCGACCCGCGCCGCACTCGCATTGGGGTTGGCAGGTCGATCACCACGCGCGGTCGCGGGGTGAGCTTCGGGTCATCGGCGCCGAGCACGCGGTCGTCGTCGGCGAACACCCGCAGCACGTCGTCGGGAACGACGACCTGGGCCGAGGGGAGCGCAGCCAGCACCGAGTCGACGCAGACGTAGGCGGCAGCGTCGGACGGAGCCGAAAGCAGACGCACCAGCACGTCGGCCACGCCGCTGCGCACAGCCCACCCGCGGGAGCCCGTCACCGGGATCCGCCCTGCGAGCCGCAGTGTCTCGTCGTTCTTGCGGGCCCTGTCGCTCGCGACGTCGCGGCTCGACCACTCGGCGCCGTCGTGCCAGGCGACGGCCTCCGGCTCGTGAGCGAAGATCGCCGCCTCGAGCCAGGCGCGGTGCGCCCACTCCCAGTCCTCGCCGCCGTAGGCGCGGAACGACTCGTCGAACCCGCCGGTGCGCTCGAACAGCCAGCGGCTGCAGGCGATCACCGCGCCGATCATGAAGCGGTACGACCGATGATCGGCATCGAGCAGATTCCTCGAACGCCGGTACTCGTCGATCAGCCACCCCGGTTCGGGCAGCTCCGAGAGTGGCCCTATCTGCTCGATCGGAGCCTCGGTGGGATGGCCGTCGAGCGCGGCGTGACGTCGCCGCCCCACGGTCACCGCCTCGGGGAGGAGCGCCGGCAGGCGGGTGATCCGCTCGACGTAGGAGGGCTCGGGCACGGTGTCCGCGTCGAGGAAGCAGAGTACGTCGCCGGTCGACTCGCGGACCCCGAGATTGCGCGCGGCCGCGAGCCGGAACCCGTCGTCCTCCTGCCGCACGAGTCGTACCCCGTCGGGCACTTTCGGAGGTTCGGGCGATCCGTCGTCGACGACCACGATCTCGAGTCGGTCGGCCGGGTGGGTCTGGCGCACGAGCGCGGCGAGGGTGCGATCGAGCTCCCGCTGCTGCCGGTAATGCACGACGACCACCGAGACCGACGGGGCGCGCTCGGGAGCGACACCGTCGAGCAGGTCGAAGCGGTTCCCGGGCACCGAGCGGCCGGGCATCACGGGGTGTCACCTCTCCACCAGCCGAGATACGCCGCAGCGGTGTCCTCCGGCGCCGGGGCGAGGACGGCGTCTTCCGCCAGGACGGTCGAGGCCGGCTCCGCGATCGCGCGGGCGATCGCGTCGGCGAGTCCGACCGAGCCGACGAGGGTCATCGTGCCCGGGCGCAGCCGGTCCATCTCCCGGGCATACCGGGATGAGACGACGATCGGGCGGCGGCCCGTCGCGATCCAGGTGGCGAGCGACGCCGACGCCGAGAAGTGACGGTGAGCGACGACCGGCACCGAGACGGCGCGACAGCGCCGATGCAGCTCCGCGTCAGGGAGGAAGCCCGTGACCTCCACGCTGACGGAGCGTGACGACGCCGTCTCGATCAGGTCGGCGAGCTCTTCTTCGTGTCCCGGCGACACACCGCCGATCGACACCATGGAGCGCGGCGCAGGGCCGCGTTCCATGCCGGCCAGGGCCTCCACCACCTCGGCGTGCCCCTTGCCGGGGTAGAAGAAGCCGAGCACACCGACCGTGCCATCGAGTCCGTCGATGTCCACGGTTCCGGGCACCATGTCGACCGCGAGAGGGATGACGGCCGAGGAGCCGGCGACGATGCCCGCCTCGTCGAGCAGGGCGGCTTCGTGCTCGGAATTGACGACCACTCCGCGTGCGGCGGCGACGACGCGACGGTAGGCCTCGGTGCGGCGGGGGAGGTTGCGCGGCCCGTCGCTCGGCTGCGGAACATCGTGCAGGGTGACCGTGACCGCCGACCGGGCGGCGAAGGTCTCGAATCGCTCGGCGGCGGCCTCGGGTGAGGAGGCCCAAAGCCGGTCGGTGAAATGCACATGCACCCGAGAAGCGGGGGCTTCGTCGCGGGGGCCCAGGTCGACGATCGCCACCTCGGGGTCGATCCGAACCACGGCGTCCGCGATCGAGCGGGCGGCGATGGCGACCCCGTGGCGGGGGTCGCCCAGCAGGGCGAGAGCGGGGAGTCGAGACGCGCTCATGCGGCGAGGACCCGAAGGGTGTCGACGTGGCGATCGAGTCCCGCGCGGACGGCCTCCGGATTTCGGGCGTACCACTCGAGGTGAGCCTCCCGCACGTCGGCGAGGTCGATGCGAGTGCCTCCGACGAGCCAGTGCCGCGTCGGCTCGTCCCCGAGAGCGAAGGCGTCGACCACGGCGGGGTCACGGGGAGCATGCACCGAGTCGAGTAGTGGCCGGCCCGGGTCGACGTCGTTCTCGGGAAGTCCCGCCACGTCGCGAACACGCGCTGCGGCGGCCGTCCAGACGGAGTTGCCCGGATGGTTGAGGGTGCGCATCTGCTCGAAGCGGGGGCGAGCGAACAGGTCCGACAGCACGATCGTGCCGTGCGCCTGCTCGCGGCGGGCCAGGTGTTCGAGGGACGCCTCCGCGATCCCGAGCACGCGGCGCCGGTCGAGGGGCGGAAGCGCGGCTTCGCCCGCCGCTTCGAGGAGCAGTCGGACGTCGTGATACTCGACTACCGGCGGCGTGAGACCCGGGTCGGACGGAGGCCGCACGATCACGTGCCACGGGTACAGCCCGGCGAAGCGCACGACGGGCACGCGCAGCAGGCGGCCCCCTGTGGGGAGACGGGCGGCGAGCTGGCGGGTGCCGAGCGGCAGCGAGTGGTAGTCGTCGCGGATCGGCTGCGAGATGAGCAGGTCGGTGCGAGCGAGCCAGCGGTCGAGATGGGGGAGGTCGTGCTCCGTCAACTCGTGCACCGCAGGAACGCGCACGGTGACGAGGTCACCGGCATCGAGCATGATGCGCAGCGATTCGGCCTGACAGTTGCCGATGACGAGTGCGACAGGGCGGTCGTCATCTGCGTCGGTCGCGACGTCGTCGAGACCGTAGAACGTGCCGAAGTGGCGGGTGCGGGGGTCCGACGGGTCGGGTGAGGGGACGGGCGGCACGGGTCAACTGTGCAGGGTCGACCGGCTCCTCGCGAATCGGGGCAAGTGGCGGCGCTGCGTTCACGGCGATTTCGAAGCGAGAAGGGCGATATTCTCACCAACGGGCGCTCCCATCGCCCGCATCTCGCCGACCGACGTCGCCGTCAGGCTCCGCATCGGCCCCCGCCCGGCACCTGTCCTGTCTTTCCCCACGCCGTGGAGGCCCTTGCCCGTGAACGCCCTGCACCCCGCCATCCGTGTGGCATCGGTCCCGTCGGGCCACTTGTACGTCGTCAACTCGACGGTGTCCCGTGCGGACGCCGAGCTGGTGCTGCTGCCGGACCCGACCCCGCCCGGCGCTCCCGCGGGTCAGTGGTGGCCGCCCGTCATGCTGGACCCGGCGTGGATCGATGCCAACGCGAACGACTTCGACGTGCTGCACCTGCACTTCGGCGCCGAGTCCTTCTCCGCGGAGCGGCTCGCCGAGGTCGTCAGTGCCGTGAAGGCCAACGGCAAAGGGCTCGTCTATACGGTGCACGATCTGACGAACCCGCAGCTCGTCGACCAGGAACCGCATCGCGCTCACCTCGATCTCCTCATCCCGGCCGCCGACGAGCTGCTCACGCTCACCCCGGGTGCCGCGGATGCCGTCGAGAGGGGCTGGGGGCGGCGGCCCGCCGTCGTCTCGCATCCCCATCTGTGGCCGCTCGAGCTCGAAGCGCCGGTCGCAGGGCCGCGCGAGCAGCTCGTGCTGGGTGCTCACCTGCGCGACCTGCGCCCGAACATCGACGGGGTGGCGACCACCCTCGCGCTGGTCGACGCGGTCGCCGCCCTGCAACGGGCGGGCGTCCCGGCCGAAGCGCGTGTGCATCTGCGAGAAGCCGTTCGCGACGAGGAGGCCGCCCGGCGCATCGCCCTGATCGTCGATGCCGCGGGATCCGACGTGACCCTGGTGCGGTCCCCGCGATTCAGCGACGAGGAGCTCGCGCTGTCGCTTGCGGAACTGGACGTCTCGGTGCTGCCCTACCGTTTCGGCACCCACTCCGGGTGGGTCGAACTGTGCTTCGACCTCGGCGTTCCGGTCGCCGCTCCTCGGGTGGGATTCATCGCGGAGCAGCATCCCGAGGATCTCGCCTCCTTCGACCTCGACGACGGCGATTCGTTGGCCGCTGCCGCTCTCGAACTGCGCTCGCGGCAGGGCAGCCGCCCGGGCGGTGAGCGGCGCGCGACTCTGGTGCGCGAGCGTCGTGCGGCCCGGGTCGTCGAACGCGAACGCGTGGCCCGCCAGCACGCCGACGCCTACGCCCGTGCGCTGTCGGCGGGGGTGCGCGCGTGACGCGCGATTCCGCCCCGCTCACGATCGCGGTGCTCGCGCCGCTGCGGCACCCGATCCGCGAACCGCACGCGGGTGGTCTCGAGGCGGCGGTGTGGGATCGGGTGCGGTCGCTGCGCGCTCGCGGGCACCGCGTCGTGCTCTGCGCGGTCGAAGGGTCGGACTTCCTCGACGGCGGACCCGACGAGTTCGTGCTCCCCGCCGCCGTGTGGCCGATTGCCGAGCTCGCGACCGACACCACCTATCCGCCCGGCCACCTCGAGCGTGCCCTCGCCGCGCTGGAGGGAGCGCTCGACTTCATCGCCGACAACGCCGCCTCGTTCGACGTGATCGACAACCACTGCCTGCACGCACCGCCGCTCGCCCGCGCGGGTCGGCTCGGAGTGCCGATGCTGACGACGCTGCACACGCCGCCACTCGACGACATGCTCGGCGCGCACGCGAGCGGCGGCGGGAGCCTCTTCTCGGCGGTCAGCGCGCACACGGCATCCGAGTGGGCCGCCGCCGGTGTCTCGGCGCCGGTGCTGCCGAACTCGGTGGATCCCGCGCGCTGGACTCTCGGGTCCGGCGGCATCGACCTCGTCTGGTTCGGGCGGATCGTGCCCGAGAAGGGCACGCATCTCGCGATCGCTGCAGCGAGGGCGGCAGGACGCCGTCTCAACATCGCGGGACGGGTAGGCGACGCAGACTACTTCGAGCAGCTGATCGCGCCGCAGCTCGACGCGGACATCCGCTACGTCGGGGCGCTGCGGCAACCCGCTCTCGCCGAGCTCGTCGGCGGCAGCGCTGCGGCGCTCGTCACACCCGTCTGGGAGGAGCCGTTCGGCATGGTCATCGCCGAAGCGCTGGCCACGGGCACGCCCGTCGCCGCGTTCGACATCGGCGGCGTCGCCGAGGTGACGGGCGACTCGGGCGCGTGCCGGCTGGTCCCGGTCCGCGACGTGGATGCGCTCGCCGAGGCCGTGACGGCGCTTGCGGACACCGCGGGGATCCGGGCGTCGACGCGACGCCGGACGAGGCGGGATGCGCTGGCCCGATTCTCCATCGAGCGCCGCTCCGACGAACTCGAGAGCCTGCTGCGGTCGGTCGCCTCGTCGCCGGCGGTGCGCGCGGCGGTGGGAGCATGAGCGTCGTCGGCTGGTACGTGCACCATCACGGACACGGCCACCTCACCCGGTTCCTCGCCATCCGCCCCCACCTCGACCACGAGGTGGTCGTCTTCAGCTCGCTGGCGGCTCCGGCCGCCCTTCCCGCAGCGACCACCTGGGTGCAGCTCGCCCGCGACGACGACCCGACGCGGGACGCCGACGGGACGATGCGTTCCCCGCAGGACGCCGAGCCGACCGTGCGCGGCATGCTGCACTGGGCGCCGCTGGGACACCCCGGGCACACCGGCCGCCTGGCGGCCATCGCGTCGCACCTCGCCGCCCGGACGTTCGCGGCGTTCGTCGTCGACGTCTCGGTCGAGGTGGCCCTCTTCGTCCGTCTGCTCGGCGTGCCTCCGATCGTGATGACGCAGCCGGGCGAGCGCACCGACGCGGCTCACCGTCTCGCCTACGACGTCGCCGAACGCATCATCGCCCCCTGGCCGGCGGGCGCCCACCGGTCCGCTGCGCTCGACCGCGTGGCCGAGCGGGTCATCGAGGTGGGCGGCATCTCCCGATTCGATTCGCGCCGCAGAGCGCACGAGCCCGAGCCCGGCTCGGTGCTGGTGCTCGGCGCGCCGGAAGACCGGTCGGGCGCGTCAGAGCTGCTGTCCCGCGCCGCGGCGGCGACACCGGGCTCGCTCTGGCACGGTGTCGGAGTCTCGAACGGTTCCTGGGTCGACGACCCGTGGGAGGTGCTGCACAGCGCCGAGGTCGTCGTGTCGGCGGCGGGGCAGAACAGCGTGGCCGACCTGGCGGCGGCGGACGCGCGAGCGGTCGTCATCCCGCAGCGACGACCGTTCGACGAGCAGTACGCCACCGGTCGCCATCTCGCCGCGAAGGGACTCGCGGTCGTGCACGACACCTGGCCGTCCGACGCGCTGTGGGGCGGTCTCCTCGACCGGGCCCGCGCGCTCACCCCGCGATGGTCGCAATGGCAGGTGCGCGGTGCGGCGGCCCGAGCGGCCGCGGTGATCACGGCTGTGGCGGCGCGGCGGTGATCGCGACCGTCACGCTCTTCTCGGCGACTCGCATCGCCCACGTGCTGCGGCAGCAGTCGCAGCTCCGCGACCGTCCCGAGGTCGGTCTGCGGATCCTCGTGTGGCTCGATGCCGACGCGCCACCGCACATCGACGGGCTCGACGGTGCGACCATCCTGCATCTGCCGCCCGGGGCGGACGGTCTGCGGCTCGCCGCCGGGCGCAACGCCGGCGCCGACGCCGCGCTCGACACCGGGGCCGATCTGCTGGTCTTCCTCGACGCCGACTGCATCCCCGGACCAGACATGATCGGGCTGTACTCCGCCGCCGCGGCGATCCATTCCCCCGCACTCCTCTGCGGGCCCGTCACGTACCTCCCGGAGGGGTCGGTTCCGAGCGACGAGACGGATCTCCGCGCGGCCACCGCCCCGCATCCGGCGAGGCCCGCTCCGCCGTCCGGCACGACCGTCGTCGCGGGTTCGGACGAGTACCCGCTGTTCTGGTCACTGTCGTTCGCAGTGACGGCGACCACCTGGCGCGACCTCGGCGGCTTCGACGACCGGTTCGAGGGCTACGGCGGCGAGGACACCGATTACGCATTCACCGCGCACGAACGCGGCGTCCCGTTGGTGTGGGTGGGCGGGGCCCACGCTTACCACCAGCATCATCCGACGTCATCGCCCCCGTGGCAGCACCTCGACGACATCCTCCGCAACGGCCGGCTCTTCGCCGATCGGTGGGAGGTCTGGCCGATGGAGGGCTGGATCTCGCGCTTCGCCGCTGCGGGGGCGATCGAGCGGCACGGCGATGGCTGGGTCCGGGTCCGCGAAGCCGTCTGACCGAGGCCTTCGCGACAGCGGCGGCGTCAATGCCAGACCCGACGTCGGCGGCGCAGGCGGAGCACCACCCCGCCGGAGACCGATCGCGTCTGATCGTGCTCGAACCAGGGGAAGAGATCGTCGATCACCTGCGCCGGGTCGACGTCGCCGCCATCGATCGCGGTGACGAGCACTCCACCAGGCGCGAGGATCCGATGCAGTTCCACCGGTGACGGGACCCCGCCCACGGCGAGCGCCACGTCGGCGGCACCGTCGCGGATCGGCCAGGGCCGGATCGGATCGAGAAGAAGGCCGTCGCAGCCGGCGTTCGCGATCGTGCGTGCCACGCCCGCGGGCGACGGTCCGGCGTGGAGGGCGCGCCATCCCGGACGACCGCCCAGCACCCGCGACAGCGCGTGGCCGAGATCGGAACCGACGTCGAGGACTCGTCGGCCCGTCGCCGTCGGGGTCGCCGCGTCGAGGGCCTCGAGCACCGGCGCGCGGTCGGCGCTCCACCGTCGGTCGATGGCGTCGAGGGCGTCGGCGGGTTCGCTGCGCATCAGGCCCGATGATCCGCTCGCCAACGCGAAGTAGCCGCGTCGGCTCACCTCGAAGGAGTGGCCGGTGGGGCAGCCCAGGGTCGACGGGGCGATCGCGGCGAGGTCGCGGCCGCAGATCGGGCAGACGAACCAGTCGGCCGCCGACTGCGCCGGCCCAGACAGCTCCGCCGTCACTCGGCGGTCACCCCGCGGGCCGGGTCTGCGAGGGCCGCGATCAGCGCGCTCTTACCGTCGAGGACCACCGCCAGCATCGCCGCCGATGCGCCCTCGGCGTCCCCTCTGTTGATGGCCTCGAACACCGCGAGGTGACGGGCCGCGTCATCGGCGAAGTCGAGCGACTCGCTCGCGGCCGCCTGCTGCATGTCGAAGGCGAGCTTCATGAAGTCGGCGACGAGCATCCCGAAACGGGCGAGGAGCGCGTTGTGCGATGCGGAGTAGACGGCGAGATGGAAGGCGACGTCCCACTCGGCGTACGCCACATGGTCGGTGGCGCTCGCCGCCATCGCCTGCGCGATCCGTTCGAGTGCGCCGAGGTCGCTCATCGAGGCGCGGCCGGCGGCGAGGCGTGCCGCGTTCGGTTCGACGATCTGTCTCAGCTCCACCAGATCCTGCATCAGCTCGGTGCCGCGCCCCTCGCTGTGGGTCCACGAGAGCAGGTCGGAGTCGAAGGTGTTCCACAGCTCCTGCGACCGGACCCGGGTGCCGATCTTCGGGCGGATGTCGACGAGGCCCTTCGCCGCCAGCACCTTCATCGCCTCGCGCACCGAGGTGCGGCTGACGGCGTACTCCGCGGTCAACTCCGCCTCGCGCGGCAGCAGATCGCCTGGGCGGTAGACGCCGCCGACGATGGCCCGGCCGATCGCCTCGATGACGTGGCCCTGGCGGCCCCGCATCGAGTACCCGGACTGGATGTCCGGCGGAACGGCAGGACTGCTCACGGTGCCTCCGACGGTACTTTTCAGGCCAGCAGAACAGGCCCTGGCTGCGGGCTAGAGTACAGCGTCTCGCCGTCGACGGTGAGCTCGACCGTGCGGAGGTACGGCTCGATCGCCGCCAGATCGACCTCCATGCCGAGACCGGGGGAGTCGGGCGCGGCGATCTCGCCGTTCGCGTCGGGCAGCAGATGGTTGCGGGTGATGTCGACGGCCAACTGCTTCGGATCGGCGGGGTACTCGCAGATGCGGTGCTCCGCGAGGCCCGCGTACGGCTGGAGCGAGGCCGACAGCGCGAGATGCGACGTGAAGGTGTGGTTGACGTAGGTGACGCCGGAGGCCACCGCGACATCCGCCACTCGTTTGGCCGGGCCGATGCCGCCGATGCGCCCGGTGTCGATCTGAAGGAAGCCCACCCCGCCGAAGCGGATGAGGTTGCGCGCCATGGCCTCCTCGTGGGCGCCCTCCCCACCGGCGATGCGCACCGTCGCGGCCCGAGCGGCGAGGTCGGCGTAGGCGTCGTACTCGGAGGCGCCGAACGGCTCCTCGAGCCAGGTCACGCCGTTGCGCTCCAACGCGTCGAGACGTTCGGCGGCGGCGTCGACGTCGCGGTTCCAGATCTGGCCGGCGTCGACGAGCAGGTGACGGTCGGGCCCCAGGGCCGCGCGGGCGGCGTCGAGATGCTCCGCGTCGATCCCTGCACCGGCCGTGCCGAAGGGACCCCACCCGAACTTCACCGCGCGGAATCCGCGGGCGACGACCGCCGTTCCCCGCTCGAACGTCTCAGCCGGGGTCGCGCCGAACAGCATCGAGGCGTAGGGGAGCTTCGGCTCGCTCCTCTCGTAGCCGAGAAGCGACCAGACCGGCACCTCGCGGGCCCTGCCGAGAAGGTCCCACAGCGCGATCTCGATTCCCGAGAACGTGTGCGGCGCCTGCAGCAGATCCATGCTGTTGCGCTCGACGAGGGAGGCGATGCGAGCGATGTCCGTGGGACCGTCGAGACGCTCGCCGAGCACCGAAGCGGACACGGGCTGGCACACCCCGTGCGATCGCGGAGTGACGAACGCGGCGACCGAGACCAGTGGTGACGCCTCGCACTCGCCCCATCCGACATGGCCGTCGTCGGTGGTGACGCGGACCAGGAGCGCGTCCTGACTTCCGTCGGCCTCGAGTGTGACGTCGGGCATGCTCGCGTAGAAGAAGTCGACGGAGTCGATGCGCACGGGCGGTCCTCTCTTACGGCGACGGAAGTCGTTAGATCATACGTTAAGGACGATCTCCCCAGTTGCGCCGGCCTAGCGTCGTGAGCACGCGGCCGTTACGTCATATCAAAGACACAGCGCGAAACGGGTTGACCTGTCCACGAAAGGTATTATCTTTGCCGTCGAGGCGCTAGAGTGACTCGCGGGTCACGGCCGGCGCCGGCGCCCACCCCCTGAGACCACTGACGTTCCGACAGGATGCAGATGCCCGGACCCGCCCGCACCGTGCTCGTCACGGGTGCTGCCAGCGGCATCGGCGCAGCCATCGCCCGCAGGCTGGCAGCCGTCGGCTACTCCGTCGTGGCCGCCGACCGACCGGGAGCGGCGGTCTCGGCGCTCGCCACCGAGGTGGACGGCATCGCGCTGAAGTTCGACGTGACCGACGAGGCCGCCGCATCCGAGGCGATCCGCGCTCTCCCCTCACTCGATGCGGTCGTCAACTGCGCCGGCATCGCACCCGAAGGGCCGATCGACGAGCTGCCGCTCCTCCGGCGCGCGCTCGAGGTCAATCTGGTCGGCACGGCCGTCGTCACCGCCGCGGCGCTTCCCCTGCTGCGGCGCTCCCCGGCGCCCCGGGTGCTCAACATCGGCTCCGTGCAGGGCGCCGTCTCGGCGGCCGGCGCTGCGGCCTACTCCGCCAGCAAGGGCGGCGTCCACAGCCTCACCCGTGCGCTGGCCGTCGACCTGGCGTCGGACAGGATCCTGGTCAACGCGCTGGCGCCGGGCTTCGTCGACACCCCGATGGCCGTGATGGCCGATGGGCGCACCGAGTACGAGACCGAGTGGTTCCAGTCGGTCTACGTCGAGCACGCCCGCATCCCGCTGCGGCGGCCCGCGTCGCCGCACGAGGTGGCGATGGCGGCCGAGTTCTTCGTCTCCGCGGACAACACCTATGTCACGGGGGCGATCATCCCGGTCGACGGCGGATTGACGGCGACCTTCTGATGGCCGCGCCCGCTCTTGGATCGTTCAAACGTCGGATGCTCCGACGGCCGTCGACGTCGACGCGCCGCCCCGGAACCGCCGCACCAAGCGGCTGCCGCACCGGCAGCCGAACCGCAATCGCAACGCAGCACAGGAAGGACCAGCAATGAAAGCAACCCGTATCGGGGCCATCGTGGTGGCCGCCGGACTCGTGGCGGGCCTCGCGGCCTGCTCCGACGGAGGCAGTGGCGGCGGCACGACTCTGACCATCTGGGACGGAGGCCAGCTGACCCGCAAGACCGACGACGGCTCGGTCGCGGACAACTCGTTCCTCCACAAGGTCGCCGAGCGGTTCGAGGCCGACCACGAGGGTGTCACCGTCGACATCGTGAGCACCTCGGGCGACATCGCCGCCGACGCCGCCCAGTTCCAGGCCGCGTCGATCGCGGGCAACGGCCCCGACATCCGCATCGGCTACACCGGCGGCAACACCGTCGACTACGCCGACTTCCTGCTCGACCTCGACGGCACCTTCAGCGACGAGACCATGAGCGACCTCACCGGGTGGAACACCGTCCGCGAGGGCTACTCCGAAGACGGCGCCCTTCTCGCGCTGCCCTACGGCGGCGGCTCGTACTTCTACGTCTTCTACAACAAGGCTCTCGCCGACGAGGCCGGTCTCGACCTGTCGACCCCGCCCGAGACCTGGGAAGAGCTCGTGGCCCTCGGCGAGGACGCCCTCGGCAAGACCGACGCCGTGCCGTTCTGGACCCCGAACCAGGAGGGCTACGTCGGAGCGTGGGCCGTCGCGGCCCTCGTCGGCGGCGAACTCGGCCCGACCGCGTTCACCGACATGTACAACGGCGACACCGACCTCACCGACCCGGCCATGGTGAAGGCCTACGAGGCGTACTCGCAGCTGTACTCCCGCGGCCTCACCAACCCCGACGCGGGCAGCATCGGCAACGCCGACCTGCTCCCCGGCTTCATCCAGGGCAACGGCATCTTCATGATCTCGGGCGCCTGGGAGAACGGCGCGCTCGCGGAGGCCCTCGGCGAGGACGCGGGCGTCTTCCCCATCCCGATGATGGAGGGCGCGGCCTACCCGAACACGGTCGCGGGCGGCCCCAACGTCAGCGTCGCGATCACGAACTACTCGCAGAACGAGGACCTCGCCAAGGAGTTCCTCAACGAGCTGGCCGAGCCGTCGACGATCGACGAGTACGTCGAGCTGTTCCAGACGGAGCCGTCGAACAGCGCGCAGGCCGACCAGTCGGTGATCACGAACTACTACCTCAAGAGCGAGGCGGCGTACGTGGCCGAGGCGGGCGAAGAGGTCGTCTACCCGTTCGACAACGTGATGCCGCAGTCGGTCATCGACCTGTTCTACCGGCTGAACAACACCGTGTACACGGGGCAGACCAACCCCGAGGACGCGGTGCAGCAGCTGCAGGACGCCTATGACAGCGAGCGCGGATGACGACTCCGGTCGTCGCCGCCGCCCCGGTCGTCGCCGCTGACGCGTCGACGACCGGGGGGCGGCCCCCTCGCTCCGCACCGTGGCGGCGCCGCGAGAAGCTCATCGGGCTCGCGGCCGTCGCCCCGGCGATCGTGCTCGTCCTCGGGTTCATGGTGTACCCGGTCGCGTACGCCGTCTGGATCTCGTTCAACAAGACCAACGGCGTGCGCTTCGACTTCGTCGGCCTCGACAACTACACCAAGCTGCTCGCCGACCCGCTGCTGCACAAGGTCTTCCTGACAAACCTGATCTTCCTCATCTCGGTGCCGCTCGTCATCCTCGCGGCCCTCGTCTGCTCGGTGCTGCTCTACGAGCGCATCCGCGGTTGGCGTCTGTTCCGGGTGCTCTTCTTCGTTCCGAACGTGCTCTCGACCGCCGTCATCGGCCTCATGTTCAAGTCGCTGTTCTCGTACCGCGGCCCCATCAACGCGGTGCTGCAGCAGTTCGGCATCCCGCCGGTCGACTTCTTCTCCGGTGCGGGATCCGCGATCTTCGTCATCATCATCGCGCTCGTCTGGTCGGGCTTCGGCTATCAGACGATCATCCTGTTGAGCGGCCTCAGCTCCATCAACCCCGAGATCTTCGAGGCCGCCACGGTCGACGGTGCCGGCTGGTGGAAGCGCCTCTGGTACATCACGCTGCCCAACATCCGCGGTGTCCTCGCGCTCGTCTCGATCCTCAACGTGCTCTACACGTTCACGGCGCTCTTCGGCTTCATCTTCGTGATGACCGCCGGTGGACCCGGCTACGACACCACGACGCTCGACTACCTGATCTACACGCTCGCCTTCTCGTCGACTCGACTGGGCGAGGGCTCGGCGCTGGCCGTCATGGTGTTCCTGCTGATCGGCACCCTCACCGCTGTGCAGCTCCGCTTCTTCAGAGCATCGGAGGATGACTGATGTCGAATGTGAGCGCGACTCTGCCGCGCAAGGCACGCGTGCCGATCTTCGTGGTGCTCGTCCTCGTCGGGATCTCGATCGCGTACCCGATCCTCTACCTCGCCTTCACGGCGTTCCGGACGAGGGCCGACTACCTGGCCAACCCGTTCGGTCTGCCGAGCGAGCTGACGCTGCAGAACTTCGTCGCCGTCTGGAACAACTACGGCATCGGCCGCGCACTGCTGAACACCGTGATCGTGGTGGCGTTCGGACTCGCGATCCAGCTGCTCATCGCGGGGCTCGCCGGCTTCGGCCTGGCGAAGTACCCGGTGCCGGGGGCGAAGTACATCTCGGGCACCCTGGTCTCGGTGATGCTCATCCCGGCGCAGGTGCTGATCATCCCGATCTACCTGCTGCTCTCGCGCATCGGACTGGTGGGGTCGCTGCCCGGCCTGATACTCGTCTACGTCGCCACGGGGCTGCCGTTCGCGGTGTTCTTCATGACGGTCACCTACCGCTCGCTCGACACCGCGGTGCTCGAAGCGGCCCGGGTCGACGGGGCGGGCTTCTGGCGCACCTTCTTCAGCGTCGCGAGCCCGATGGCGGTACCTGGGATCGCGACCCTGCTGGTGCTGCAGTTCATCTCGATGTGGAACGAGCTGCTGTTCGCCTACATCCTGTTGCCGAACGACCAGCTGCGGCTCATCACCCCCGCGCTCGCGCAGATCGGCGGCCGGTTCACCAACGATCAGCCGTTCGTCGCCGTCGGACTGATCCTCACCGCGCTGCCGCCACTGCTGCTGCTGTCGTTCGCTGCGAAGTACGTGATGAGCGGACTCGGAGCGAGCTTCGGTCGATGACTCTTCCGACGATCGACGACGGGGAGCTGCGCTTCGGTGCGCTCCCCGTCGTCACCGTGGCCCCCGCACCTCCCATCGCCGCGGGTGTGAACGTCGACCGGCGAGCGGTCGCGCTCGGCACCGGCGGCGGCGTGTGGGAGTTCTGCCTCACCCTCACGAACACCTCATCGGGACCGGTCGAGGTGGGGTCCGGTGACGCGTTCTCGGGAGTGCTCGCCGACGCGCGGTGGTCGAGCCTGCACTTCCGTTCGAGGTGGGGAGCCGAGTTCGAGCCCGTGGACGGACCGCTCCCCTCGCCCCTCTCGCTGGTCGGCACCGCGGGTCGCTCGTCGCACGGCCTGCACCCCTTCCTCGCGCTCGACCGCGACGGAGCGGCCCTGATCGTGACTGTCGCCTGGAGCGGCAACTGGCACATCGACGTGGACGGGTCGCGACGCATCGGCGCGGGCCTCTCGGCGGAGCACTTCTCGGTGACGCTCGCGCCGGGTGAGAGCGTCGAGCTCCCGAGCGTCGTGGTCGCGGTGGGTGCCGACATCGACGACGCGGGGCGCCGGCTCGCCGCAGCGGTCGGCGAGGCGCTTCTGCCGCGCACGGAATGGTCCGACTCCCTGCCCACCGAGTGGAACCACTGGTGGCCCTATGAGGACACCGACATCGACGAGGCGATCGTCGTCGCCGAGGCGGAGGCCGCCGCGTCGGTGGGGCTCGAGGTGGCGACCCTCGACGCCGGCTGGTTCGGCCGACCCGAGGCGTCGAGCGACTGGCAGGCGGAGCGCGGCGATTGGGCCGAGGTCAACACCGCACGCTTCCCGTCGGGGTTGCCCGCCCTCGCCGACCGTGTACGGGAGAAGGGACCGGAGTTCGGCATCTGGCTCGAAGCGGAGGCCGTCGGGGCGTCCTCCCGTCTGCGCCGCGAGCGACCGGAGCTGCTCGCCCTGCGATCGAGTCCCGTCCCGTCGTTCCCGAACATCACCGTGTCGCTCGACCCGGATGATCCGACCTTCCTCGGCTACCTCTGCCTCGGTTCGCCGGCGGCGCGCGAATTCGTGTCGGACGCCCTCGACTCCGCGGTCGGATCGACGGGTGCGCGCTGGCTGAAGCTCGACTTCAACATCGATCCCGGAGCCGGCTGCGACCGCACCGACCACGGACACGGCGCCGGTGACGGGCTCTTCCGTCACTATCAGGGCCTGTACGACACTCTCGATCGGTTCCGCGAGCGCCACCCCGAGGTCGTGCTCGAGGCCTGCTCGTCGGGCGGGCTGCGCCTCGACCTCGGGCTCGCCCGGCACGTGCACTGCAGCTTCCTCTCCGACCCGGACTGGAGCGAACACCACCTGCAGGTGCTGTGGGGAGCGAGCCTCATGCTTCCTCCCGCCGCGATGCTGCACTGGAGCTGGTCCGAGTGGCGGGGCGACAACCCCGACCAGGCGGTCGACTTCGGCCCCCTGTCGTCCGAGCGGTTCGACACCATGCTGCGGGCGGCGATGCTGCACCGATTCGGGATCTCGATGAAGCTGACGCAGCTGCCCCCGCATCTGCTGGCCCGGGTCGCCGAGCACGTGAGCCTCTACCGCGAACGTCTCGCTCCGCTGATCCGGACCGGCGTGCTGCGGCGGCTGTCCGCGGCGCCGCAGCGCGGCGGATCGGGCGAGAGGGTGCCGGTCTTCCAGCTCGACGCGGGCGACCGTCACCTCGTCGCCGCGTTCGCGCTCGACTCGAACGACGAAGCGCCCACCCTGTGCTGGACCGGACTCGGCGACGACGACTCCTTCATCGTCGAGGATCTGACGGGAGCGATCGCGCCGACGACGGTGACCGGTGCTGAGCTGGCCGGTGGTATCACGGTCGACCGCGGCGCCTCGTCGTGGCTGCTCCTCGCCTCCCGCGTCACCCCGCCCGCCTGAACCCCGGCGCACCCCGACACTCGGCCGCTGACACTCGGGTGTGCACGGATCAGGAGATTGTCCGCGGATCAGGAGTTCGCGTACGGATCAGGACCGGATGGCCCCGACACGCCGACAGTCCGGGGCGTTCATCCTGATCCGTGCACAGGCCTGGACCGCGAGGTCGGTCAGTTGCTGCGAGCGGAAACCCGTCCGTCAGCGGTGACCTCGACCGTGTACTCCGCCTCACCGACGCGCGCGCCCGAGAAGCGCACGCCGCGGGCGATGGTCGAGCCCGATGCATCGACGGCGAGCGACTCGCGGTCCTCGGGGGCGAGCCCGAGCGAGGCGGTCAGGACCGCGATGGCGGCGGCGGCCGACCACGCCTGCGGGCGGCAGGCGGCGGGATAGGGGATTGGCCGGGACGTGTCGGCGGCCGAGTCGCCCGAGTGCAGCTCCGGCATGCGATAGCCGAAGCCCTCCGCCGCGGCGAGCAGCCCTTCGCTGAGGGTCGCCGCCTCGATGGCGAACCCCTCGCGCTGAAGGCCCAGCACCGCGATGGCGGTGTCATGCGCCCACACCGACCCGCCGTGGTAGCTGAGCGGCCAGTATCCGGCCGCGTCGGTCGACATGGTGCGCAGTCCGTAGCCCGAGCTGAGCTTCGACGACACCAGGTGCGAGGCCACGAGGTTGGCCTGCTCGCGGCCGAGGATGCCCGTGCCGAGGAGGTGGCCGATGTTGCTCGTCAACGAGTCGACGGGCTTCTTGGCCGCGTCGAGCGCGATCGCGGGATAGGCGCCGTCGGGCCCGTCGACCCAGAACTGCTCCGAGAACTTGCGCTTGAGCTCCGCCGCCCACGACCGCCACTCGGCAGCGCCGGGGCGGTCGAAGTGGTCGAGCAGGGCGGCGCCGCCCATCGCGGCCTCGTACGCGTAGGCCTGGACCTCGCAGAGAGCGATGGGACCGTCGGCGAGGCGGCCGTCGTTCCACTGGACCGAGTCGCCGGAGTCCTTCCACCCCTGGTTCGCGAGGCCGCGGCCGCTCTCGTCGATGTACTCGAGGAAGCCGTCTCCGTCGGAGTCGCCGTAGTCGCGAAGCCACGCGAGCGCCGCTTCGAGGTGCGAGAGCAGCGGCTCGATCTCCTCGTCGGCGAGACCCCACCGCCACGCGTCGTGCAGCAGGTTCACCCAGAGCGCCGTCGCATCGACCGTGCCGTAGTAGAGCGGCGGCAGTACGACGCCTTCCGCGGGGATCTCGAGCGCGGCGGCGCGCAGCTCGTGCATGATCTTGCCCGGCTGTTCGGCCGTCTCGGGGTCGCGCTTCGTCCCCTGCATGGTCGCGAGCACACGGAGCGTGTCCGCGGCGAGACCGGTGCCGAGCGGCAGCAGCATGCGCGCCGCCCAGATCGAGTCGCGGCCGAAGAGGGTGAAGAACCACGGCGCCCCGGCGGCGAGGAAGACGGCGTCGTCGACCGACGCGACGCTCATCCTCAGGGCGGCGAGGTCGTCGAGGGCCCGCTCCACCCACCGGCGCAGTCGGACGTCCTCGGCCTCGAGCGTCACCTCGCTCCACGGCGACGGCGACACCGGCGGCCCGACGACGGCGTCGGCGACGAGGGCGGAGACCTCGAGGGTGACGCTCGTGCTCCCCTTCGCCGGGATCTCGACGGGCCACGACAGGACGAGAAGCCCCGCATCCGAGGAGAGCGACGCTCCGGCCGCGGTGAGACGCGCCTCGATGCCGTCTCCTGTCCAGGTCGCGGACCCGTCGCCGTCGACGACCGCCTCGATGGCGGCGCCGTGCTCGGCGAGGCCCGCCTTGACCGCGTCCATCTCGGCGAAGTCCACGCCGAGTCGAACCGTGAGCGTCGCGGTGACGGCGGAGGACAGGGTCGACTCGAGCAGGTAGGTGTCGCGCAACGACGACGGCGCGACGAGCCGGGAGTGGCGAAGGCGCACCCGAGGGTCGGCCGAGCTGTCGTCGACTCCGCGCAGCAACGAGACGAATTCGGCGCGATCGGCGCCGGACGTCGCGGTCGAGATCGTCTCGGGATCCGCCCCGTCGACGCTCACGTCGAGCACCGAGATGATCCGACGATCGCCGACGTAGAAGCCGTGGATGCCGCGCCCGCTGAACGCGCCGGAGTCCGTCGACCACGCCTGCGCAGGAGCGGAGAGGGCGACCGTGGCCTGGTCGAGCAGCGGTTGAAGACCGGTCACGGCGGGCTCCTCGTCGATACGTCCGTCAAAGGGGTGTGAAACCGGTGCGCCCGATCCGCGCACCACTCTACCCAGCCCCATTTGAACGATCCAAACCCAAATGTGTGATGAAAGGGCAATCTGCGAATCGCCCGCGAATCGCACATCGAGCCGAGTTGACACGAGTCGATCGGGAGTTATCGTAGACCCGCGTTTGAACGATCAAATGCGGTGCGAGCGAGGCGAGGAGGCCGGATGTCCCACATGCCGACGGTCGACGACGTCGCCCGCGTCGCACTCGTCTCCCGCCAGACCGTGTCGAACGTCATCAACTCGCCCGAGGTGGTGCGGCCCGAGACCCGCGCCCGCGTCGAGGACGCGATCGCGCAGCTCGGATACCGGCCGAACGCGTCGGCGAGGCGGCTGCGCAGCCAGAAGTCCTCGACGATCGGCATCCGCCTTTCTCCCATGAGCGACGGCATCTCGGGCTCGGTGCTCGACCAGTTCCTGCACGCGCTCACCGAAGGCGCGCACACCCGCGGCATCCGCGTCCTCCTTTTCACGGCCGACGACGACGCGGCCGAGCTCGAGCAGATCAAGCGGCTCCGCGACGACCGCGACTGCGACGCGTTCGTCCTGACCTCGACATGGCACGGCGACGCGCGAACCCGCACCCTGCTCGACGAGAAGATCCCCTTCGTCACCTTCGGGCGGCCCTGGGGCGACGACGACATGAACGACCCCCAGCATCACTGGGTCGACGTCGATGGTCGCGCGGGGGTTCGCGCGGCCGCCGAGCATCTGACCGCAGGCGGACGCCGCCGCATCTCCTATCTGGGCTGGCCGAGTCCGTCCTCGACCGGCGACGACCGCCGATCCGGCTGGGGCGACGCGATGCGCGAGGCCGGCATCTCCGACGTCGAGCTCGACGACCTCGTCATCCTCGCCGCCGAGGACGTCAGCGCCGCGCGTGCGGCCGTCGCCTCCTACCTCGACGCCCACGACGACGTCGACGGCATCGTCTGCGCGAGCGACTCGCTGGCGCTCGGGGCCATCATGGCCGCCTCGGCGGCCGGCCGCGACGAGATCCCCGTGACCGGCTTCGACAACACCCCCGTCGCCCGCGCGGTGGGGCTCACCAGCGTCGAGCAGCGGCTCGGCCTCGTCGCGGAAGGCGTGCTCGACCTCCTGCTCGGCGCGACCGGCAGCGACATCGCCCTCGGCGCACCCATCCCCGGCGAGGCGCATCGCCTCGTCACCCCCGAACTCGTCGTCCGTCGGTCCCTCGGGCTCGTCGGAGACGACGCACCCGCCGGATGACACCGGCGCGCACCACCCGCCGACTCCGGTCGGCACAGCACACCAGAGAGGAAACCGCAATGAAGCAGCACAATCGCCGTGCCCTGCGCTTCGGAGGCCTGGCGCTCGTCGCCGGCGTCGCCGTCGCGCTCACCGGGTGCGCAGGAGGATCGGGCGACGAATCGTCGAGCGACGGCCTCACGATGCTCATCGGTTCGTCGGGCGACGCCGAGACCCAGGCCGTTCAGGCCGCGGCCGACGCGTGGGCGGCGGACAACGACACGAGCGTCGAGGTGATCGCGGCCAGCGACCTCACGCAGCAGCTCAGCCAGGGCTTCGCGGGCGACGACGCCCCTGACGTGTTCTACATGAGCTGGGACCAGTTCTCGACGTACGCCAGCAACGGCTACCTCGACGCCTACGGCGACGACCTTTCGAACGCCGACGCGTTCTACCCGACGCTGAAGGACACCTTCACCTACGACGGCACCTTCACCTGTGCGCCGAAGGACTTCTCGACCCTCGGCCTCATTATCAACACCGACAAGTGGGCCGAAGCGGGCCTCACCGATGCGGATGTCCCGACCGACTGGGCGACTCTGCAGAGCACCGCGCAGCGACTGACCACCGGTGACACGGTCGGCCTGTCGTTCGGTCTCGAGTACGCGCGCCTCGGTGTGTTCATGAACCAGGCGGGCGGCACGCTCGTCGACGAGGACGGCACCACCGTCACCGCCGACAGTGCCGAGAACGTCGAAGGCCTCGAGTACGTGCAGGCTCTGCACGACAGCGGCGCGCTCCGCTTCCCGACCGAGCTCGACGCGGGCTGGGCCGGAGAGGCGCTCGGCGCCGGCAAGGCCGCCATGGTGATCGAGGGTCCGTGGATCAAGGGCATCGCGGGCGACTTCCCCGACACCAACTACGCGGCCTACGAGCTGCCGGCGGGGCCCTCGGGCAAGTCGACCTTCACCTTCACGAACTGCTGGGGAATCCCGGCGAACTCGGACACCGCCGACCAGGCCACCTCGCTCGTCGAGTACCTGACCGGCGATGACCAGCAGCTCGAGTTCGCGGACGCGTTCGGCGTCATCCCGTCGACCGAGTCGGCGGCGGCGACCTACGCCGAGAACTACCCGGAGAACGCCTCGTTCGTGACCGGTAACGACTACGCGGTGAGCCCGGTGAACTTCGCCGGCTCCGCGACCGTCATCGCCGACTTCAACTCGCAGCTCGAAGGACTCGTGGGCGGCGACGCCCAGTCGATCCTCGCGTCGCTGCAGGAGTCGCTGCAGGCCGCGCTCGACGAAGCGAACGGCTGATCACTTCCGGGCCGGGGCTGACACGTCGCCCCGGCCCGGAACCCCACCCCATCCGTCCTGGACACGAGAAGGAGCGAAGCGAGAGTGAGCAAAGGCATCCGCGGCAAAGAGGGCCTCTACGGCTGGCTCTTCGTCTCGCCGGCCATCATCATCGTGGGCTTGTTCCTCGCGATCCCGATCCTGCTCGCCCTCTACGTGAGCGTCTCGAACTGGAACGGGCTCGGCTCGCCGCTCGGGAACTCCTCGTTCGTCGGCGGCGAGAACTATTCGAAGGTGCTGCTCGACGAGGGCCTCGGACGCACCGACTTCGGCGTCTCGCTGCGCAACAACTTCTACTACGTGATCCTCGTGGTGCCGCTGCAGACCGCGCTCGCGCTCTTCCTCGCGGTGCAGGTCAACCGGCGCATCCTCCGCGGCCGCGGATTCTTCCGCACCGCCTTCTACTTCCCGTCGGTGACGAGCTCGATCGCGATCACGACGATCTTCCTCTTCCTCTTCACCGGCTCCGGCGCGGTCAACGCGGTGCTGTCCTGGATCGGGGTCTCCGGGCCCAACTGGTTCGCCGACCCGAGCGGAGTGCTGCACAACCTGCTGAAGTCCTTCGGCGTGACGTCGGCGCCCGCGTTCCTCGACTCCGGCAACCTGCTGGGCCTCACCTGGTGGGACTGGCTGAGCGGCCCGTCGGTCGCGATGTGCGTGCTCATCATCCTCGCGATCTTCACCACCTCCGGCACCTTCATGCTGCTGTTCCTCGCCGCGCTGCAGAACGTGGGCGCCGAGATCGATGAGGCCGCGATGGTCGATGGCGCCGGATCCTTCCGCCGCTTCTTCTCGGTGACGCTGCCCATGCTGAAGCCCACCCTGTTCACCGTGCTGACGTTGGGGCTCATCGGCACGTGGCAGGTGTTCGACCAGATCTACCTGACCGGCGCCGGCGCTCCCGGCAAGACACTGCTGACGCCCGCGTTCCTCGCCTACGACCGCTCGTTCAGCGATCTCCGGTGGGGGCAGGGCGCCGCGATCTCGTTCATCCTGTTCGGCATCATCGTGACCCTCACCCTCTTCCAGCGCTGGGTGCTGCGCGACCGGGATCTCGGACGGTCCGGTGCCCGGCGGGCCGCGCGCGCGGATGAGAGGTTCCGAAAGCTGGCGGCCGCGGGTAAGGGGAGTGCACGATGAGCGGCGCGGCGATCGGCGGGAGCAACCTCACCACGGCGGCGATCGGCGAGAACGCGGTGACCCCGTCGCCCCGACGGAAGGGCATCTCCGCGAAGCTGCGGGCGACCGCCCTGCTCAGCTATCTGATGCTGATCGCGCTCGCGCTGATCTACATCTACCCGTTCCTCATCTCCATCGCGAGCAGCGTCAAGACCGACGCGGACGCGACGCAGAACCCGCTGTCCCTCCTGCCGGAGGTGTGGTCGTTCGCCGCGTACGAGCGGCTCTTCACCGAGGTCCCGCTGCTGCAGTGGACGGGCAACTCGGCGCTGATCACCGTCATCGTCACCCTCGGCCGTGTCTTCTTCGACTCCCTCGCCGGTTACGCGCTGTCGCGCCTGCACTTCCGCGGCCGCGGCGTCATCTTCGCCGCGTTCATCGCAATCATGGCGGTGCCGAACGTCGTGCTGCTGATCCCACGGTTCCTGATCCTCAAAGAGCTCGGCATGTACAACTCGTACGCGGGCATGATCGTGCCGCTCGTCATCGACGTGGCCGGGATCTTCATCATGAAGCAGTTCTTCGAGTCGATCCCCGAGAGCGTCGAGGAGGCGGCCCGCATCGACGGCGCCGGCATCTTCCGGACGTTCTGGACAATCGTGCTGCCGATGGCGCGCCCCGCGATCATCACGCTCTTCATCCTGAGCTTCCAAGGATCGTGGAACGAGTTCGCGCACTTCGTGATCTCGCGCCAGGACTCCGACCTCAACACCCTGACGACGGGTGTCGCCTCCCTGGTCTCGGGTCAGCTGGGCAGCGGCAACCAGTACCCCCTGCAACTCGCGGCGGCGGTCCTGATGTCGATCCCGGTCGCGGTGCTGTTCTTCATCTTCCAGCGCCGCATCATGAACACCACCGGCGGCGCCGAGAAGGGCTAGCCCACATAGCCCGCATCATTCATGTGACATTTGCTGGACGGTCGACCGATCGCCGTTTAGGTTGATGGAGGTCGCAGGCGAGCCGCTGGCGCGCCCTGCGAACCCACCAGTGCATGCGCGGCGAGAGGATCCACCTCAGTGAAGCGAACGTCGAAGCGGGGTTCCCTCGCCGTAGTCCTGGCCTCCGTCCTCGTCGTCTCGCTCACCGGTTGCGTGAACATCCCGCAACTGCTCGGCGGAAGCGGCGGCGACGGCGGCTACCGCAGCGAGTCGGTCGAACTCAAGGTGCTCTACGCCGCGGGGGACACCGGGGGAGTGGCGACCCAGCGCATCTCGGTCGGCGAGTCCGACGACGGCGAACTCGCGATCGACATCTCCGAGGACGAGGTCGCCGGCATCGGCGACATGACCCGCGCCGCGTCGTGGAACGCCGTGTCGGTCGCGACCCTGCTCACCGGAGCGCCGATCGACGTCGCCTACCGTTTCGCGTTCGACGGTCGCATCGACGGACCGAGTGCGGGTGCGCTCACCACGGTCGGCGTGCTGTCGATGTTCTACGGCGACGAGATCGACCCCGAGGCGACGATGACGGGCACGATCAACCCGACGGGTACGGTCGGCACGGTCGGCGGCATCCCGGAGAAGCTGCAGGGCGTCATCGACGCCGGGGAGCTGACCCGCGTCCTGATCCCCGCGGGGCAGCGCAACTCGCCGAACGCCGCGGGCGAGCTCGTCGACGTCGTCGCGCTCGGCGCCCAGAACGACGTCGAGGTCATCGAGGTGGCCGACATCTACGAGGCGTACCGGCAGCTGACCGGGGCGGAACTGCCGTCGCCTCAGGCGGGCGTGACGCCGAAGGTGGCGGGCGTCGGCTACGACAAGTTCCGCAGCGCGACCGATGCCGCGCTCGCCCGGTTCGACCGGTCGATGGCCGACTTCGCCGGTCTCGATCCGCTCATCCAGGCGGGCGCGGGCACCCTGCCCGCCGAGGCGCAGGGATACGCGGATCGTGCCCGCGATCTGCAGACGCAGGGATTGCAGGGTGGCGCGTTCTTCGAGGCGTCGAGCGCCGCGCTCTACATGCAGGCGGTCGCGGAGACCTTCACGACGCTGCAGCAGCTCCTCACCCAGGGTGGCGACGTGATCGGCAGCCGTCTCAACGCGTCGGCCACGGCCGAGGCGGAGTTCAACGCGTTCATCGACCAGCTCGGCACCTACTCGCCCGAGACCCTGAACGACGCCGAGGGCCTCATCGCCGCGTACGGCAACGCGTTCGACGCCTTCGCCCTGCTGCAGTACGCGACGGCGTCGCTGCAGACCATCGCCGATCGCATTTCGTCCGCCGCGTACACGACGCCCGAGCAGGTCCTCACCGACGCGTTGATGCCGCTCATCTACTACGACTTCGCGCGTGGTCAGCTGGAGTTCTCGAAGGCCGTCTTCGAGGTGGGCCGTGACAACGGCGGCGCGCCGATCGCTGAGGACGCCGACCTCGAGGCGATCTCGTCCTTCTTCCGCCGCGCCGCCGACGCCAACTGGGCGGCGTTCGAGACGGGCGTCATCCAGCCCGCGGCGCAGTCACGGGGAGAGTCGAACGACGTCTACCGAGGCCTGCTCGGGTCGGTCGACCTGGAGGTCGCCCTCGCCTTCACGGCACAGCAGTCGTTGCCCGCGATCCAGGACTACATCGGCGACAGCCCGAACGCGAGCTACGCGGCGCTCGGCTACGGCTACGTCAACTACGCGCGCAATGCGGTGCTGATCGAGAAGTACTACAACAACGGCGTCCTCGACGAGAACCTGGCCCTGGTCGGCGTCCGATCCGACACGATCCTCACTCGCGCGCTCGACCTCGGTCGCGATCAGCTCGGCAAGGGCATCGGCGTGCTGGCGGCGGAGGGGACTGACACCGTGCTGGCCACGGGCGCGTATGAGCAGGCGGGCGTCGCGCGCGAGGGAGCCGTTGCCGACAAGTTCCAGGCGATCTCGCAGTACGCGGGTTCGTTCGTCAGCGCCCGCATCCTCGCCTTCGCCGGCGGCTTCCCGGAACGCGGCTACACCCGACAGCAATAGACCCCCGCGAGCGCGGTGTGTTGCTCCGAGCGCGGATGTTCAAACACCAGCGCTCGATGCAACACACCGCGCTCGCAGGGGTATGGCGGTGAGACTGTGGGTCAGTGGACGGGGGTGCCGCCCGTGACGGCGATGGTCTCGCCGCTGGTGTAGCTCGACGCCTGCTCGGCGAGGTACACGTAGGTCGACGAGAGCTCGACGGGCTGACCGGGACGTCCGTAGGTCGACTCCTCGCCGAAGCTCTCGATCTTCTCGTTCGGCACGCTCGACGGCTGCAGCGGAGTCCAGAACGGGCCCGGCGCGACGCCGTTCACACGGATGCCGTCCTCGGCCAGCTGTCCGGCCATGGCGCGGGTCCAGTTCGCGATGCCCGCCTTCGTCACGGCGTACTCGACGAGCGTCGGCGAGGGCTGGAAGCCCTGGATCGACGAGGTCGTGATGATTGCGGCGCCCGGCTTCAGGTGCGGCTTCGCGGCCTTCGTCAGCCAGAACAGCGAGTGGATGTTGAGCTTCAGCAGGTCGTCGAACACCGCGGTGTCGAAGTCGTCGATGCCGGAGACGGTCGGCATCTTGCCGCCGATCATCACGAGGATGTCGAGCCCGCCGAGCTCGGCGACCGTCTTCTCCACCAGTTCGGAGTTGAACGCCTCGTCGGTGAGGTCGCCGGGGATGAGGACGACCTTGCTGCCGGTGTCGCCGGCGTACTTCGCGGTGTCCTCGGCGTCGGGGGCCTCCTCGTCGAGGTAGTTGAGGGCGACGTCGGCGCCCTCGCGGCCGAACGCGATCGCGACGGCGCGGCCGATGCCCGAGTCGCCGCCGGTGATGAGCGCCTTGCGGCCCTTCAGTCGGCCCGAGCCCGTGTAGCTGTCCTCGCCGTGGTCGGGGCGCGGCTCCATGTCGAAGATGCTGCCGGGCACCGGCTGCTGCTGTGCCTTGAACGGCGGCTGCGGGTACTTGGTGGTGACGTCGGTGGGCTCGTAGAGATCGGTCATGCACCCAACGCTAGGCACCGCTTCTCAACGAACCCCCGAGATTCTCCCAGACTGCCTGGGAGTCGAAACCCTTATACCCTCGCGAGCGCGGTGTGTTGCGCCGACCGCGGGTGTCTGAACAGGCGCGCTCGCAGCAACACACCGCGCTCGCTGGGGTAACGGCTACTTCTTGCGGGGTTGGCGCTTGTTGCGCGGGGGCTGCTTCACCAGTTCGACGTCGGGATCCTTCGGCCGGAGGGCGTTGGCCGTGGCCACCGCCGAGCGGGTGGCCTCGTCGTTGGCGGGCTGCAACGGGCGGCGCGGCATCGGGCGCACGGGCTCACCGCGGCGCTCCTGACCGGGGATCGGACGCGACCGGCGCCCGTAGATGAGGTCGGACGAGTCGAGCAACCAGGGGACGATCGCGATCGCGACGCCGTGCTGCAGCGCCAGCTTCTGCTGAATGCGTCGTGCCTTGTGGTTGTGCAGCAGGCGCTCCCACCAGTGTCCGACGATGTACGACGGCATATAGACGGTGACGACCTCGCCGCCGGCGTGCTCCTGATGCTTCCGGATGTACTTCACGAGCGGCCAGCCGATGTCGCGGTAGGGCGAGCGCAGCACGCACAGCGGCACCTTGATGTTCATCTGCTGCCATTCGAGCTCGAGCCGTTCGGTGGCGTCGTCGTCGATCGACACGTGCACCGCCTCGAGGCTCTCGTGCCGGGCGGCGATGGCGTAGTCGAGCGCCTTGAGGGTCGGCTTCTGCATGCGCCCGACGAGCACGATTGCGTGATCGTGGGCCGACCCGAACGTGGTGTGCGAATCGACCTCGACCTCGCGTTCGACGTCGCGGTAATAGCGGTTCACCCCGAGCATGAGCAGGAACAGGATGGGCATGATGACGAAGACGATCCACGCGCCGTGGATGAACTTCGTGTAGGTAACGACGAGCAGCACGCCGCCGGTCATGGCGGCGCCGATGGCGTTGATGGCGAGCCCGCCCCAGATGGAGCCAGCCCTGCCGCCCGGCTTGCGTAGCTCGCGCAGCCAGTGCTTCACCATACCGATCTGGCCGAGGGTGAACGAGACGAAGACGCCGATGATGTAGAGCTGGATCAGGCCGGTGACGCTCGCCTGGAAGACGATGAGGATGGCGCCGGCGGCGAGGGCGAGGATCAGCACTCCGTTGCTGAAGATGAGGCGGTCGCCGCGGGTGGACAGCGCCTTGGGGGCGTAGCCGTCGCGGGCGATGATCGAGCCGAGCAGCGGGAATCCGTTGAACGCGGTGTTGGCGGCGAGCAGCAGCACCGCCGCGGTGGTCGCCTGGATGATGAAGAAGAAGACGGAGAAGTCCCCGAACGTCGCCGCCGCGATCTGGGCGATGAGGCTGCGTTGCGGCACGCTCTCGCAGTTCGCGTAGCCGATGAGGTCGCAGGTGTGCTCGGAGTAGTGCACGTCGGAGATGAGGGCGACAGCGGTGAGGCCCGCGAAGAGCGTGATGGCGATGGCGCCCATCGCGACGAGAGTCAGCTGCGCATTGCGGATCTTGGGGGTGCGGAAGGCGGGCACGCCGTTCGAGATCGCCTCCACGCCGGTGAGCGCGGAACAGCCGCTCGAGAACGCGCGGAGCAGGAGCAGGACGAACCCTGCTTGGCTGAGCTGCTCGGCCTGGACGGTGTAGTCGGCGCTCTCGGCGACGGGTGCGTCGCCGAGAGCGGTGCGCACCAGCGCCGTCACGATCATGACGAGGACGCTGCCGACGAAGAGGTAGGTCGGCACCGCGAACGCCTTGCTCGACTCCCGCACCCCGCGGAGATTCACGGCGGCGAGCACGATGACGAAGAAGATGGCCAGCTCGACGCGTGCCGGGGCGAGGAACGGCAGCGCGGAGATGATGTTGTCGACGCCCGATGCCACCGACACGGCGACGGTCATCACGTAGTCGACGAGCAGCGCCGACGCGACCACCAGGCCGGCCTTCTCGCCGAGGTTCTTACTCGCCACCTCGTAGTCGCCGCCGCCCGATGGATAGGCCTTGATGAGCTGCCGGTACGAGGCGACGACGACGATGAGCAGGATGACGACCGCGGCCGCGACCCACGGCGCGAAGCTCAGGAAGGCGAGCCCGCCGAGGAGGAGCAGCATCAGCAGTTCCTGGGGCGCGTAGGCGACCGACGAGAGCGGGTCGCTGGCGAAGATCGGAAGCGCGAATCGCTTCGACAGCAGCTGGCCTTCGAGCTGATCGCTCGGCAGCTTCTCGCCGATCAGCCAGCGCTTGATCGTGCTTCCGCCAGCGGCTTCGCCGACCTCGGGGGTCTGAGTCACGAGCGAGAACACTACTCCGCGCCGGTTGCCTGTCAAGAACCCCGCATCGGGGGTCTTCGCGGCGTCATTTCAGGGTTTCGCGCACACTCCGCATCACCTGGTCGAGCCCGGATCGCAGCACGTCGACGGTCGCGGCGGTGACCCGGTCATGCACGACGGCCTGCCGGAGCTCGGTGCGCAGCTCGGCGCGGAAGCGTGCGAGCGCCGCCTCGGCGAGCTGGAGCTGCACCCGGCTGGCCACACGGGCTTCGTCCTCGTCGCGCTTCACCGAGCGAGCGTCGGCGTTGGCGGTGGCTCGCGCCTCACGGGTCGAGGCGGCGAGCTCGGCGCGCAGCGACTTCATAGCGTCGTCGACGGAGCGGCGGACCTCGTCGGCGAGGTGCCTCACCGAGTCCGTCACGAGCCCTTCGATGCCCTCGAGCTCGCCCGCGCGGCGGTGCAGCTCCTCGCGGCCGGCGTCGGTGATCTCGTAGACGCTCTTGCGCCCGTCGGAGGTCCGGGTGACGAGTCCGTCGTCCTCGAGCTTCGCGAGCCGCGGGTAGATGGTGCCGGCGCTCGGCACGTACGTGCCGCCGAATCGATCGGTCAGCGCCTGGATCAGTTCGTAGCCGTGCCGCGGCTGCTCGTCGAGCAGGGCGAGCAGGTAGAGGCGCAGGTGGCCGCGGCCGAAGACGGCGGGGGTCATGCCGTCACCTGGTGCAGCACCGAGATGCCGCCCGACACGGTGTTGGCGCGGAAGTCGACGAACCGCTGGTCGAGCGCGCCGAAGCTCGAGTCGTAGGAGCCGTAGACGCGCGAGAGGTGCTCGCCGTCGAGCTGCAGACGCCCGGACGCGGTGTTGATGCGATAGCGGATCGGCACGTCGGGCTCGAGTCGTGCCGTGATACCACCGCTGACGGTGTTGATCCTCACCGAGTCGGGCACTCCGGCGAGGTCGAGGAACACGTCGCCGCTCACCCCGTCGAGGCTGAGCTTCTCGATGGCGCCGGAGGCGGTCACGTCGCCGCTGACGGTGCGCACTGCGATGTCGCCCGTATGGTCGCGGATCGACACCTCGGCGCTCACCGCATTGACCTGGACCGGGCCGGAGTGCGAGTCGAGCACCAGGTCACCACTGACGGTGCTGAGCGACGCGGTCGCCGCGAGCCCGGACACGAGTGCCTCGGCGCTGACGACACCGAGCTTGAGTGCGACGTCGCGCGGGACGGTGAGGGTGATGTCGGCCTTAGCGGTTCCGCGGACCGAGGTGAAGACGTCGAGGAAGTTGTCCCAGCCGATCTGCGGGTGGTCGATCTCGAGTACGTCGCCCTCGACCGAGACGAGGAGCGGCTTGCCGCTCACCGAGTGGATGTCAACGCGGATCCCCGGCTCATCCTGTGCGATGACCGAGATCTGACCGCCGTAGAGGCCGACCTTGATCGAAGTCGCCCATTCGATGTCGATCGTGCGAGGCCCGTCGACGAGCCATTTCTCCTGAGCCATCACCGTCTCCTAACGCGATATATCTCGAATGCTAGACACGATATATCGCGTTCGGGATGACGCGCAAGCCCTTAGTCGAGCAGGGCGATCACCGGACGACCTCCGCTGTCTCGGGTTCGACCCGCGCGATACGACGGAGCGAGAAGAGCGGGATCGTCACGTGGCAGAGCGGGCCGATCAGCAGCGCGAAGGCGACCGTTCCGACGCCGACGTCCCCTCCCAGGGCCCATCCGGCGAGGAGGACCGTCACCTCGACGAGGCCGCGCGACAGCCAGATGGGCCAGCCGAGCCGGGCGGTGAGTCCCGTCATGAGGCCATCGCGGGGACCTGCGCCGTAGGAGGCGCCGACGTAGATGCCGGTGGCCGCCGCCAGGAGGACGGTTCCGCCGGCGAAGAGCGCAATCTGCCCGATGAGGAGGGTCGGCGTGGGGACGAGCCACAGCACGAACTGCGCGAAGGTGCCCACGAGCAGGACGTTGAGCGCGGTGCCGATGCCGGGCCGCTGGCGCAGAGGGATCCAGAAGAGGAGGACCACGGCCCCGACGAGGATGGTCACCACGCCGTACAGCAGGCCGGTCGACCGGGAGATGCCCTGCGCGAGGACGTCCCAGGGGCCGATGCCGATGGCTGCCTGCACGATCATGCCGTCGGCGACGCCGTACAGGGCGAGGCCGAACATCAGCACGGGAAGGCGAGTGGCGTGGGTCCAGCGGAGCATCCTGCAAGCCAATCGGCTTCGAGTACAGGCCACCAGGGCCACTCTCGATAAGGTGGCCTGATGGCGAGGGCGATCAGTGCGGACCAGATGCGAACGCTTCTGTCCGATTGGCGGCCGACCGACGGTGTCGGCTATCGCGCCCTCGCCGACCGCATCAGACTGCTGGCGATCGACGGCCGCATCGCGGTCGGAACGCGGCTTCCGGCGGAACGCGAGCTCTCAAGCGCTCTCGGCGTCAGTCGCACCACCTTGGCGGCCGCCCTCGACGACCTTCGCGCCACCGGCCACATCGTCACCCGGCGGGGCTCCGGCAGTGCGATCCGAGTCCCCGACGGTCGCCGCTCCGAGCTCGCCCCGCAGGGCGCGGCGCTCGACTTCGCCACCGCGTCGTCGCCCGCTACCCCGGCGTTCGAAGCCGCCGCCGCGCGGGCGCTGTCCGGGCTCGCCCCCGCGCTGACGAGCTCGGGGTACGAGCTGATCGGGTTGCCGCGGCTGCGCGAGGCGATCGCCGCCCACTTCGTGCGACGAGGCCTCCCTACGCGGCCGTCGCAGATCCTGGTCACCTCGGGGGCGCAGCCCGCTCTCGCCCTGCTCGCCCGCACGCTCGTGAGCCGCGGCGACCGCGCCCTCGTCGAGACGCCCGGCTACCCGCACGCCCACGAAGCCCTCCGCGCGGCGGGTGCGCGACTGCTGCCGCTGCCCGTCGACGCGGACACCGGTTGGGACATCGGCGAGGGCGAGCAGCTCCTGCGCCGCGCGGCGCCGGCGCTGGCCTACTTCATGCCCGACTTCCACAACCCGACGGGACGCTCGCTGTCGGTCGAGGGCCGTGAACGGTTCATCGGCGCCGCCCACGATGTCGGCGCCACCGTGATCGTCGACGAGACGACCGCCGAGCTCGACATCGACCGGGTCGGATCATTCCCGCCGCTCGCGAGTTTCGGCTCGACCAGATCGCGGGTGATCACGGTCGGGTCGGCGAGCAAGACCATGTGGGGCGGCTTGCGTGTCGGATGGATCCGCGCCTCCGAAGACGTGATCGCCGCGCTCGCCGCGACGCGCCCCATCGGCGACCTCGGAACCGCGGTGCTCGACCAGGTCGTGACGGCCGAGCTGTTCGACGACATCGATGCGGTGCTCGCGCATCGGCGGCGCGAGAGCGGGGCGGCGCGCGACGCCATCGTCGCCGCGGTCGCCGAGCGGCTCCCCGACTGGCGGGTGCCGTCGATCGACGGCGGTCTCGCGGCATGGGTGCGCTTCGATTCGCCGGTGAGTTCGCAGCTCGCGATCGGCGCCCGCGCCCGCGGGCTTCGCATCGCGGCGGGGCCGTGGTTCGGGCTCGACGGCGCCTTCGAACGGTTCATCCGCATCCCGTTCGGCCCCGGCGCGGATGCCGCGGTCGAGGCCGTCGGCATCCTCGCGGACGTGTGGGCGGATGTCGCCGACGCGCCGCGCAGCCTCGAGCAGCCCCTGGCCGCGGTGGTCTGAAGGGCGGTCGGAACGGCGGTGGAGGGAAACGGAGTGCTCAGGGTTCCGTAACCGAACCGATATCGCGGTCCGCGATAATCCACACTGTGCACGTACTGGCGATCGCAAGCCTCAAGAACCGTGCCCTGATCGCGCTCGTGACGATCGTCGCGGCCGTGTTCGGAGGCATCGCCCTCACATCGCTGAAGCAGGAGCTGATCCCGTCGATCCAGTTCCCGCAGATCGCGGTGATCACTCCCTACCAGGGTGCATCGCCCGAGGTCGTGAACCAGAGCGTCAGCGCTCCGATCGAGCAGGCGATCCGCGGCATCGCCGACGTCGAGAGCACCTCTGCCACCTCGAGCAGCGGGCAGTCGGTCGTCAGCGCGACCTTCGAGTACGGCACCGACCTGGCCGCCGCCGAGAACAAGGTCTCCGCCGCCCTCGGCCGCATTGCGTCGGTCCTCCCCGCCGATCTCGACCCCCAGGTGCTGAGCGGCAGCATCGACGACTTCCCGATCATCCAGCTCGCCGTGTCGGGTGACGACGCCTCCGCGCTCGCCGACCGGCTCGACCAGATCGCCGTGCAGCCCCTCGAGGAGCTCGACGGGGTCCGCGGTGTCACGGTCTCCGGTGCGCCTGGTCAGCGGGTCACCATCGCCGCCGACCAGGCGCAGCTCGCGGCGGCGGGAGTGACCAGCTCGGCCATCCGCGACGCCATCAGCAGCAGCGGGGTGCTGATCCCCGCCGGACAGATCACCCAAGACGGCCAGACCCTGTCCGTGCAGAGCGGCACGCGCCTCACGTCGGTCGATGAGATCGCCGCGCTGCCGCTCGTCGGCGGATCGGGCGAGACCACCATCGGTGCCGTCGCCTCGGTCGCGGTGACGGACAACCCGGCGACCTCGATCTCGCGCGTCAACGGCGAGCCCGCGCTCACCCTTGCGGTGACGAAGCTGCCCGACGCGAACACGGTCGAGGTGTCGCACCTCGTGAACGACGCGCTCCCCGAGATCCAGGCGGAACTGGGCGATGCGACCTTCACCACCGTCTTCGACCAGGCGCCCTACATCGAGGAGTCGATCGAGTCGCTCGCGACCGAGGGGCTGCTCGGCCTGGTGTTCGCGGTCATCGTGATCCTGGTCTTCCTGCTCTCGGTGCGGGCGACGCTCGTCACGGCGATCTCCATCCCGGCATCGGTTCTCATCACCTTCGTGGGGATGCAGTTCGCCGGCTACTCGCTGAACATCCTGACCCTCGGCGGTCTGACGATCGCGATCGGTCGCGTCGTCGACGACTCCATCGTCGTCATCGAGAACATCAAGCGGCACCTCGCGATCGACCACGAGAGCAAGGCGGCGACGGTGGCGAACGCGGTGCGCGAGGTCGCGGGCGCGGTCACCGCGTCGACCATCACGACCGTCGCGGTGTTCCTGCCCATCTCGTTCGTCGGCGGGTCGGTCGGTGAGCTGTTCCGTCCGTTCGGCCTCACGGTCACCATCGCGCTCGTCGCGTCGCTGCTCGTCTCGCTCACGATCGTGCCCGTTCTCGCCTACTGGTTCCTGCGGGCACCGAAACCGCATCGGCACGCGTCCGAGGCCGACGGCGAGGAGCGTCCGTCGCGTCTGCAGGTCGGCTATCTGCCGCTGCTCAAGGCGACTCTCGGCCGCCCCGTCGTCACGATCATCGTCGCGGGCATGATCCTCGTCGCCTCCGGTTGTCTCTCGTTCTTCATGAAGACGAACTTCCTGGGCGACAGCGGACAGAACACTCTGTCGGTGACCGAGGAGTTCGAGCCCGGCACCAGCCTCGACGTGAAGGACGAGGCCGCACAGCGCGCCGAAGCCGAGCTCGAGTCGATCGAGGGCATCGAGACGGTCCAGGTCACCATCGGCGGCGGCGGCCTCGCTGCGGGCTTCGGTTTCGGCGGCGGCTCGAACACGGCGAGCTACTCGATCACCACCGCGGACGGCGCCGACACCGCGGCGCTGCAGGACGAGGTGCGCGAGCGGCTCGACGGCCTCGACGGCGCGGGCGACTTCTCGATCTCCGAGTCGGCCGGTCTCGGTGCCTCGAGCACGATCGACGTCGAGATCGACGCGACCACTCAGTCCGACCTGCAGGACGCGACCGACACCGTCCTCGCGGCCATGCGCGACCTCGACGCCGTCGCCGAGGCGACGAGCAGCCTCGCCGCGGCGCAGCCGTTCATCGAGATCGCCGTCGACCGTGAAGCGGCAGCGCAGGCCGGATTCACCGAGGCGGCGCTCGCCGGATTCGTCTCGCAGGCGATGCAGCCGTCGACGATCGGGGCCATCACGATCGACGAGCAGCAGCTGTCGATCTACATCCAGCCCGAGACGAGCCCCGCGACCCGCGACGAGCTCGCCGCCCTGCCGGTGCCGACGACCCGCGGACTCGTGCCGCTCGACACGCTCGCGAGCGTCGATATCACCGAGGGGCCCGCGACGGTCACCACCAACAACGGCACCCGCAACGCGACGGTCTCGGTGACGCCGGCCTCCGACAACCTCGCCGAGGCGAACGCCGCCGTGCAGGGAGCGCTCGACGACCTCGATCTGCCGGCCGGTGTCGGCACCCAGCTCGGCGGTGTGACCGCGGACCAGAACGAAGCGTTCTCGCAGCTCGGACTTGCGATGCTCGCCGCGATCCTCATCGTCTACGTCGTCATGGTCGCGACCTTCCGCAGCCTGCTGCAGCCGCTGCTTCTGCTCGTGTCGGTGCCGTTCGCGGCGACCGGAGCGATCCTGCTGCAGGTGGCGACCGGCATCCCGCTCGGTGTCGCCTCGCTCATCGGCGTGCTCATGCTGATCGGCATCGTGGTGACGAACGCGATCGTGCTCGTCGACCTCATCAACCAGTACCGCGACCGTGGCCTGAAGGTGCGGGAGGCGATCGTCGAGGGAGCGAGCCGCAGACTCCGGCCGATCCTCATGACGGCGCTCGCGACGATCTTCGCGCTGTTGCCGATGGCGGTCGGGCTCACCGGCGGTGGCGGCTTCATCTCGCAGCCGCTCGCCCTCGTGGTGATCGGCGGTCTGGTGTCGTCGACGGCGCTGACCCTCATCGTGCTGCCGGTGCTGTACCTGCTGGTCGAAGGAGGGCGGGAGCGCCGACGCGACCGTCGCGCGGCCCGCGCCGCCGCCGAGGAACCCGCACCCACCCCCGCCGCCTGAGCGAAGCGATACGAAGGACGCCTCCGCAGGGCCGCGTGACAGATACGCCCTGATCGGGTAACGTTTCCCGGTCGGCTCGTGACGAGGGCTCCGGTGATGCCGGTGCTGCCTGAGGTTCTCAGGATGTGATCACGCAGGGCCGGTTCCGCCAGCGGATCGCTGGAAATCATCCATCGAATCGGCCCGGCCAGAGTGGTGTCCGGGGTTTTCCGCCGTCGTCGTACGGCTTCTCCAGGAGTACTTCTTCATGCCTTCTTCCAACTCGAATCCGCGCCGCCCCGGCGCCTCCGCGGGCCGCAAGGCCGGCAGTGTCAGCCCGAAGCACCGCGGTTACCGACCCGAGCCCGAGACCCGCGGCAAGGACCGGTGGAACAACGACGAGCGCGCGGCTCGCGGGTCCGCCCCTCGTCGTGGAGCCGACTCGGCGTCCGAGCGCAGCGACGGTCGTCCTGACTGGACTCCGCCGGAGGCCCGCCCGAAGCGCGCCGGAGCCGCCGCGTCGCAGCAGCGCCGCGCCCGCGCCGAGCAGAACTCCCGCTTCCGCGGCGACGCCCCTCGTGGCGGCGACCGCTACAACCGCGACGACCGCGCGCCGCGCCAGGACCGCGATGACCGCGGTTCGCGCTACGGCCGCGATGACCGTGCGCCCCGTCAGGACCGCGACGACCGTGGTTCCCGTTACGGCCGCGAGGACCGTGCGCCCCGGTACGGTCGTGACGACCGTGCTCCGCGTCAGGATCGGGATGACCGCGCTCCTCGGTACGGCCGCGATGACCGCGCTTCGCGGCAGGACCGTGACGATCGTGGTTCGCGCTTCGGCCGTGACGACCGTGCGCCCCGATACGGTCGCGACGATCGCGCTTCGCGGCAGGACCGTGACGATCGTGGTTCGCGCTTCGGCCGTGACGACCGTGCGCCCCGATATGGCCGCGACGATCGCGCTCCGCGCCAGGACCGTGACGACCGCGGCTCGCGCTTCGGCCGCGACGACCGTGCGCCCCGTCAGGATCGGTTCTCGCGCGACGACCGCGCGCCGCGTCGGGACCGCGACGAACGGGCTCCCCGGTACGGCCGCGATGACCGCGCGCCGCGCTTCGACCGCGCCCCGCACCGCGACACCGATGCGACGCCGATGCACTCCGACTTCTACGGTCGCCCCGACCGCGACATGAGCCAGATCGAGGACGTCGTCCTCGACCGTCTCGAGGCGTCGGCGATCACCGCCGACGAGGTCGTCGGCACGACCTTCGGCTCGCTCGGGCTCGGCACCAACATCGTGCGCACCCTCGCAGAGCTGGGCGCCGAGACGCCGTTCCCGATTCAGGCCGCCACGATCCCCGATGTGCTCGCCCACCGCAACGTGCTCGGCCGCGGCCGCACCGGTTCGGGCAAGACCATCGCGTTCGGAGCGCCTCTCGTCGAGCGCCTGATGGAGAACTCGGGTGGCACCAAGCGTGCCGTCGGTCGTGCCCCGCGCGCGCTGATCCTGGCGCCGACGCGTGAGCTGGCCCTGCAGATCGACCGCACAGTGCAGCCGATCGCCCGCAGCGTCGGCCTCTTCACCACCCAGATCTACGGCGGCGTCCCGCAGGCCCGGCAGGTCGGTGCGCTGAAGCGCGGCGTCGACATCGTGATCGGTACGCCCGGTCGCATCGAAGACCTCGAGCAGCAGGGGCACCTCGACCTCTCGGACGTCGAGATCGTCGTGCTCGACGAAGCCGACCACATGTGCGACCTCGGCTTCCTCGAGCCGGTGCAGCGCATCCTCCGCTTCACCCGCCCCGACGGTCAGCGCCTGCTCTTCTCCGCGACGCTCGACACGGGTGTCGCGACGCTGGTCGACGAGTTCCTGCCCGAGCCGTCGGTGCACGAGGTCGCCGGTGAGAATCAGGAGACCTCCGACATCGACCACCGTCTGCTGCTCATCGAGCAGCGCGACAAGGTGGCGCTCGTCGCCGAACTCGCCAGCGGCCCGGGCAAGACCCTGGTGTTCGCACGAACCCGCGCCTTCGCCGAGCAGCTGGCGGAGGAGCTCGACGACGCGGGTGTGCCGGCGACGAGCCTTCACGGCGACCTCAACCAGGCGAAGCGCACCCGCAGCCTCGAGCGTCTGACGAGCGGCAAGGTCAACGTCCTCGTCGCCACCGACGTCGCGGCGCGTGGAATCCACGTCGACGACATCGGCCTCGTCATCCAGGCGGACATGCCGGAGGAGTACAAGACGTACCTTCACCGCGCGGGCCGCACGGGGCGCGCCGGCAAGAAGGGCATCGTCGTGACCCTCATCGGCAAGAACCGCCGCCGCAAGATGGAGGAGCTGCTCGGCCGCGCCGAGATCACGGCGACCGCCACCCCGGTGACCCCGGGCGACGCGACCATCTCGGAACTCCTCGACCGCTAGAGCCGGAGTAACCAGACGGGTGGGCATTCGCATCGGAGCTTCGGTGCGGTGCCCACTTCGACATTTCGGCCGATGCATCCGCCCGTTGAGCGAAGCGATACCGCGACACCGCGGCGCGGTCGTACTGCCGCATCCGGCGGTCGCCTGGTCATTGAGGAGGGCCGCCAGGCCCGTCGCGAAATGACGGGAGTTGCGCTTGGGGTAGGAGCCTTAGCGTGATTCGTCGACCCGTCGCATCGCAGGGCCGCTGCGCGGCGGCTCAGCGACCGGGGTTTCCTGGTCACCCCGGAGGGCCGCCAGGCCCGTCGCGAAATGACGGGAACGGAGCTTGGGCTCGGAGCCTCAGCGCGATTCGTCGACCCGTCGCATCGCAGGGCCGCTGCGCGGCGGCTCAGCGACCGGGGTTTCCTGGTCACCCCGGAGGGCCGCCAGGCCCGTCGCGAAATGACGGGAACGGAGCTTGGGCTCGGAGCCTCAGCGTGATCCGTCGACCCGTCGCATCGCCAGGGCCGCTGCGCGGCGGCTCAGCGACCAGGTGTGCAGGGTCGCCTGTCGGAGCGACGTCAGAAGGGTGGTGGGTCGTTGTCGAGCCAGGCGGTTTGGGTGATGACGCCGGCGCCGATTCTGATGGCGGGTTTGGTGGTGTAGTCGCGGCCGAGGGGTGAGGTCCAGGTGTAATCGCCCGTGCCATCCCTTGCCTGCGTTACCACCCAGGCGGTGTTGTGTTTGAGTCGGTGGTGGCCCTTGCAGAGGCAGCCGAGGTTCCAGACGTTGGTGCCGCCGCCGTCTTCCCAGGCGACGGTGTGGTCGAGGTCCGACGCGACGGCGGGCCGGTTGCAGCCGACGAACCGGCAGGTCTCATCCCGCGCCCGCAGGAAACGCTTCAGCTCGGCGGGAACTTCGTACTTGTCGCGCCCGAAGGAGAGGATCACGCCGGTCTCCGGGTGGGTGAGGATGCGGTGGAACCCGGTCGCCGCCCCGGCGAGTTCCCGGGCGGTGTCGACCGAGATCGGCCCGTAGCCTTCGAGGTTCGCGGGTTCGTCGGACTTGCCGAGGATGGACAGTGCGGGGACGGTGACGTTCACGTTGGGCCGGACACCCCGGTGCAAGACCGGCTGCCGCGGCCCCTTTTCCGCGTCGGTGTCGGTGGACGGGAACACGGCACCGGGGTCGAGGAGCAGGGCGATGAACACATCGGCGCGTTTCTGCGCCAGGGTGCGGTTGTCCTCCGGGTCGGTAAGGGTGCGGGCGATCTGATCGACCCGGCTGTAGATCGCGACCGAGTGCTGAGCCGGGCCGTGCAGGAGCAGATCGGCCATGCCGTCCCGTTGCCCGGCTAGGCCGAGGTCGCGGAACTCGGCCGCGGTGGCGTGTCGTTGGGTGAGGTCCACTGCGCGGAGGTGCTCGCGGAGGGTGCGGGCCTTCCGGGCGAACTTCGGACCCGACAAGGCTGTGGCTTCGGGGAGGATCGCCGCCTCGAACACGGCTGTTTCGTCGGGGGTGAGGCCGGCGGCTTCGTCGACGATGACCTGCACCTGCCGATCCGACACCTGCCCGCGCTGCAGCGCGATCAGGGTCGAGGGAAGGTCGGTGGTCAACGCTTTGGCGCGGCCGATCAATGATTCGATGGTGCGCTCGGACAGTCCGAGGGCGGCGGCGAGTTCGGCGCGCATCGCCCTCACCCGCATGCCCGCGAGGGACGCTTTCGACGCGGAGGAGGACTCCCATTCGCGGCGGAACTGATCCACGACCTTGTACCGGTCGGCGGCCGCGGCGGCCTCGGCGCGTTTGGTGTCGAGGAGCCGGTCGGCGAGTCGGTTCAGGTGCTGCCGGGACTCGTCCTCGGGGGTCGTGTCGAGGTCGTCGAACTCTTCCAAGTCAGGCCAAGGACCAGCCATCAGTGGCGGTGCGGGCGACTTCGACATACCCACAGTGAAGCAGTGACCACCGACATTGCCCCGGCATCAGGACCCGGCCGCAATCTGCCCACTAGTCGCATCGCAGGGCCGCTGCGCGGCGGCTCAGCGACCGGGAATGCCTGGTCATTGAGGAGGGCCGCCAGGCCCGTCGCGAAATGACGGGACTTTGCACCGGGGTCGAAGCCTCAGCGCACTCTGCCGACTCGTCGCATCGCTGGGCCGCTGCGCGGCGGCTCAGCGACCGGGGATTCGCCAGGCCCGTCGCGATGCGACGCGAGTCTCGGTTCACGGCCAGCCGTCGAGCGCCTCCCGCACCTGCGCCCGGAGCAGTGGGACGGTCTCGTCGGCGAACCACGGATTGCGGGTGCGCCAGCCGCGGGCGAGCGGCGACGGGTGCACGATCGGGAACAGCGGCAGCAGGCTCGGCGCGGCCCGGACGTTGTCGGTGAGGGTCGGCCCCGCACGCCCGGCGAGGTAGCGGCGCTGCGCATACGAGCCGATGAGGATCGTCAGCCGCACCTCGGTCAACAGCTCGAGCAGCGGTGGATGCCAGAGCTGCGCGAAGTCGCGCCTCGGCGGAAGGTCGCCGCTGGTGCCCTTGCCGGGGAAGTAGAAATCCATCGGCAGGACGGCGACGTTGCGGGGGTCGTAGAACTCGTCGTCGGTGACGCCCATCCACGACCGCAGCAGCCGACCGCTCGGGTCGTTCCACGGGATGCCGGACTCCTGCGCGAGGCGACCGGGCGCCTGGCTGATGATGAGCACCCGCGCGGCGGGGTCGGCGACGAACAGCGGCCGCCAGCCCAACGCCGTCGCCCAGGCGTTGGAGGGATGCGCGGCGACCTCGTCGCGCAACCGTCCGAAAGCGTCCACCGGTACGAGTGTGCCAGGGCTTGTTCAGCGCCCCGCGTGGCCCTCGCGCCAGAAGCCGCAGAAGGTGACGTGCGTCTTCGGGACCTCCCGTTCCGACACGAGGAACCGGCGCGTCCCGGTCGCAATGCCGGATTCACCGATCGCGAACGCGTACAGGCCGGTCGGCGCGATGGCGAGTTCCCGCACGCGGGCCGCGGCGAGCGCCCCGACCTTCTCGTCGTGCCCTCGGACGAGTCCGTGCAGGCGCAGCATCGGCGGCGACTCGAGCAGCGCGAGGTCGCCCGCGTCGGGCACTTCGACCACGACGTCGCCGACCGCGGCGGGCCCGAGCGAGTCGATGATGCCGGCAATGGCGGGCAGACCGGTCTCGTCGCTGACGATGAGCACCGAGCGGGTGTCCTCGGGGGGCGCGAACAGGATGCCCTCGTCGAGGATCGCCACGCGGGCGCCCGGCCCGGCGGTCTGCGCCCACGCCGACGCGAATCCCTCGTCACCGTGCACGACGAAGTCGACATCGAGTTCGGGCGGTGAGTCGGCTGTGCCGGCGCGGTACGCGCGGACCGTGTAGTTGCGCAGCATCGGCCGTTCCCGCTTCGGGATGGTGAGGAACCGGGCGTACGAGAGCAGGCTGAGGTCCTTCGGCAGCCGCATCTCCTCGTGCCCTGGCAACGGCAGGAAGAGCCGGAACCACTGGTCGAATCCGAGCGGGGTGAAGTTGCGCAGCGACTCGCCCGCGAAGGTGATGCGGCGGAACGACGGGCTGATCGACTCGTTGCGGATGACCTCGGTGAAGATCATCGTCTTCTCCTGCGGCTGGATGCGCCGCTCGACTCCCTTAGACATCGGCGGACTTCGGCTGCACGCGAGGGCGTCGGGATCCGGACACGGCGAGACCGACTCCCGCCTTGCGCAGGCGGGCGGCGACGAACAGCGCGAGCCAGACGAAGGCGAACGAGGCGACCGCGGTGGCGGCGTAGAGGCCGATGAGCACGGCGGTCGAGCTCATCGCCGCATCGACGGCGACGACCCACAGCGTCGAGAACGCGGTGATGAGGACGACGTAGCCGAAGTAGAACACCCACTTCTTCCACACCCGGTAGAGGCTCACGGCGAACGGCAGCTCCGAGAGCACCCCGGCCATGATCACGGTGGGCAGCTGGGCGAAGCCGAACGGGGTGAGCGGCGCGTTGACGAGGCCGGCGAGCACCGCGATGAGCAGCCCGGCGCCGGGGCGCTGCAGCAGCGCCATGCCGGTCATCGACGGCAGGATCCACGCGCCGATGGTGACCGAGATGAAGGCGGGGGCGACGGCGGCGAGACCGATGCTCGCCCAGTTCATGCCGACGGTGAGCAGCCCGCCGGCGACGCCGAGCACGGCGCAGGTGAGCAGGTAGCGGGTGCTGGCGCGTTGTCGCGTGGTCATCGGACTCCGATCGGTGGGATCTCCGCGCTCGAGGCGGCGAGGAAGAGGGTGGCGGTGACGGCCCAGAAGGCGATCACGAAGAGGTAGTCGCGGGTGCGGAAGGGCACGAGGTGGCGTTCGGTGCGCGTGGGGTGCGCCCCGAACGCGCGCGAGTCCATCGACAGTGCGACGCGTTCGGCGTGCCGGATGGCGCTCGCGAGAAGGGGAACCACGTATCCGACCCATCGGCGCAGCGCCGGGACGGGGCCGCGTCCTCCCGCCATCCCGCGCACGCGGTGCGCGGCTCGGATGACGTCGAGCTCGTGGGCGAAGCGGGGCACGAAGCGATACGCGGCGAGGGTGGTGTAGCCGATCCGGTAGGGCACGCGCAGTTGCTGGATCATCGCGCGCACCAGGTCGGGGCCGGTGGTCGTGAGTCCGCCGAGCAGTGCGAGCGTCGCCAGCGCCGCGAGCCGCAGCGCGGTCGAGGCCCCGATGTAGAGCGCGCCGAGGTGGAAGCGGTAGTCGCCGACGCTCCACAGCACCGGTGTCTCGGCGACGGCGGCGGGGTCGGTCCACAGCGCGAAGCTACCGCTCAGCACGGCGATGCCGAGGGGCAGCAGCAGGAAGATCGCGAGAGCCGCGCGGCGCGACAGGGAGGCGCCGACGAGCAGCAGGATCCAGGCCAGCGCGATGAAGGCGGCCGGAGTGACGGGGTCGCGGGAGAACAGCAGGGCGACCATGGCGGGCAGCGGGGCCGCGATCTTCGCGAGCGGGTTCAGGCGGTAGAGGAACCGGATGGGGGCCGCGTCGTAGCGGTCGGCGAACGGGTCGATCGTGGTCGCGCTCATGGCCGGCCGCCGGGGAGGTCGGCGAGCCGGGACACCGAGCGCCAGTCGGGGTGGTTCTCGAGCCGCTGCATCGCTCGGGCGAGCGGCGGGCGCAGGAGGCCCGCCGTCTCCATGAGATCGGAGCCGAGGATGCTCGACGCCGGACCCTCGCCGAGTAGCCGTCCGCCGCCCATGACGGCGACGCGGTCCGCGTAGTCGGCGACGAGCTGCAGGTCGTGGGTCACGATGACGACCGTCGTGCCGTCGTCGCGGAGCCCGGCAAGGATGTCGAGTAGCTCACCGGCGTGCGCCCGGTCCTGCCCGAATGTGGGTTCGTCGAGCGCGAGGATCGGGGCTCCGGCGATCAGCGCGGTGCCGACGGAGAGGCGGCGCTTCTGACCGCCGGAGAGCAGGAAGGGGTGCCGGTCGCGAAGATCCGCGAGACCGAACCGGCGCAGCATCACGTCGACCCGGTCGTCGATCTCGGCGGCGTCGAGTCCGCGAATGCGAAGGCCGTGCGCGAGCTCGTCTGCGACGGTCGGTTCGAGGAACTGGTGCTCGGGGTTCTGGAACACGAAGCCGACCCGCGCGGCGAGGGCGCGCACGTCGGCGCGGGCGGGGTCGAGCCCATCGAGGAAGACGGTGCCGCGTGGCGGCGGGACGACACCGGCGATCGCCTGCAGGAGGGTGGTCTTGCCGGCCCCGTTCACACCGATGATCGCCGTGAGTTCGCCGGCGTGCAGGGTGAGGTCGACCTGATCGAGCAGTGTTCGGCCGTGCCGTGCGACGGTGAGCCCGCAGACCTCGACGGTCACCGGACTGTCGCGCTGGTGCGTCGAGGAGTCGTCGAGACCGGGGAGTTCGGGGAGGGCGTCGAGCGCCGCCGCGAGTTCCCGCCCGCTGAGGGGGAGCGCGTCGATCGGGATGCCGCGCTCGCGCAGGGCGAGGGCGGCGAGGGTCACGGTGGGCAGCCAGACTCCGAGGTCGCGGACCTCCACCGCGCGGTCGCGGAGGATGATGTCCCGAGGGCCGTCCATCGCGAGCGCGCCGTCCGCATCGAGCACGAGGACCCGATCGACGAGGCCGACCGCCGTGTCGAGGTTGTGTTCGATGAGCACGACGGAGAGCGACGAGTCGCGCACGAGGGTGGCGAGCACGGCGTAGACCTCGTCGATGCCGGTCGGGTCGAGATTCGCGGTCGGTTCGTCGAGCACGAGCACGGGCGAGCCGAGCGCGAGCGCGCACGCGATGGCGAGCCGCTGCCGACCGCCGCCGGAGAGTCGGTCGGGATTCTCGGCGCGCCGTTCCCACAGGCCGACCGCCCGCAGGGCTTCTTCGGCGCGGGCAAGCACCTCGTCGCGGGGGACGAGCAGGTTCTCGGGGCCGAAGCAGACCTCGTCGAGGAGGGTGCCGGTGACGATCTGCGCGTCGGGGTCCTGGAAGACCATGCCGACGGTGCGGCTCGCTTCGGCGACCGTGATGTCGGCGGTTGACCGGCCGGCGACGAAGACGTCGCCGTCGAGCTCGGCGGGCACGGCGTGAGGGATGAGCCCGTTGAGCGCGAGCGCGAGGGTCGACTTGCCGGATCCCGACGGTCCGAGAACGAGCAGCACCTCGCCGGGACGGACGCTCAGGTCGAGGGAGTGCGGTGTGCTCCGGTCGGCGCCGTCATGCCGGATCGCGACTCCGCGGGCCTCGATGAGGGGCGATCCCGATGTCGGCGGAGACTGCACGTCCGAGCGCGAGAGGGGGACTCGTGCGCTGGACAGGGCGGGCCTTTCGTGGAGCCGGAGGAAGCGCCGCTTAGCCTAGCCTTACCTACCTCGTGCCACCAGGCCGGACCGCCTCTGGGGCGGCGGACAGTCCGCGCGCCACCCCGGTGCGCCGCACCCCGTCGGCGACCGCGTGCCCGATGGCGGTGAAGATGACGGGGGAGCCGATCGAGGCGACCCACGCGAGGACCTGCGCCCACGTCGCGAGCGCTGCGACGGCGAACGCGAAGTAGACGACGAAGCCGAGCACGACTCCGGCCAGCACCGCTCCGACGTAGAGGAGCCAGACGGGGCGGCGGCGGTAGAGGGTCGCGGCGAAGGGCAGTTCCTGCAGCAGCCCGATGAGCGCGGCGGCCCCGATGGCGCGGAACGAGATGGAGGTGAACGGACTGACGACGACACCCGCGAGCGTCGCCGTGAGCAGACCGACCCCCGGCAGTCGGAGGAGCGCGATGGCGATCGCGCCGGGCAGGAAGTAGACGCCGAGGGTGGCGCCGTAGAGGAAGGGCGCGACCGCGGCGATGGTGCCGCTGACGAGCCCTTCGAGGATGAACACGATGCCGCCCGCGACTCCGATGGCGGCGCACGTCAGCAGCAGCCGAGTCGTGGAGCGTCGCATCCCGCAAGCCTATTGGTGGGCGGATGAACGGCAGGGTCCATGGTCACCTGGTCGCCGATCCGACCAGGTGACCGGTCGTCCTCACGCGGCGCTCGGGATGACGACGACCTTTCCGCGGATGCGGCCCTGCGCGGCCTGCTCGTGGACCCCGATCAGGTCGCGGAGGGGGATGCGGGAGGTCACGTCGACGACGAGCTCGCCCGAGTCGACGAGTGATACCAGCTCCGCCAGCTGGGCGGCGTCGCTGTGCACGTAGACCACCACGCCGCGCACGCCGCGCTCCTCGTCGCCGGGGGCGGGCATCCATGCGGTGGTGCTGACGACCACCCCGCCCGACCGCACGAGGGCGACGAGGGCGGTGAACTCCGCCGGGTCGATCGGGGCGAGGTTGAGCAGCACGTCGATCTGCTCCGAGACGGCGTCGAGAACCGGCTCGCTCGTGTGGTCGATGACCTGATCGGCTCCGCCCGCGGTGACCGCGGCGATGCTCGCCGGGCTCGCCGTCGCGATCACCGTGGCGCCGGCCCGCTTGGCGAGACGGACGGCGTGGCCGCCCACCGCGCCGCCGGCACCGACGATCAGCACCCGCTGGCCCGCCGTGAGCTGGCCGTGCTCGAAGAGTGCCTGCCACGCGGTGAGGCCCACCGATGGCAGCGCCGCCGCGTCGGACAGGTCGATGCGGGACGGTGCGGCGACCACGACCTCGCGCGGCGCGACCACGAACTCGGCGGCGGCGCCATCGGCGGTCATCGGCAGAAAGCCGACGACCGGGTCTCCGATTGCGATGTCGTCGACGCCCTCGCCGAGCGCATCGATCGTGCCCGACACGTCATACCCGGGGATGTGGGGGAGAGCGATCGGGATCGGCAACGTGCCCGCCCGCATCCCGTTGTCGGCGGCGTTGAACGCCGATCCGGCGACCCGGATCCGCACCTGCCCGGCGCCCGGCTCGGGTCGTTCGACGTCTTCATAGCGAAGGACCTCGGGGCCGCCCTGCTCGTGGAACCGTACTGCCTTCATCGTTGTCTCCTTCTTGTTTTGCTTCGAACTTGAAGCATCTGCAGAGAACGTAACACTGCTTCGAGTTCGAAGCAAGTAGGATCGGTGCATGACATCCGACGCCCCCTCGAAGGACTCCGCTCAGCTCTCGCCCGTCGAGCTCGATGCGTATTTCGCGCTCATCGAGGTGAGCAGCCTCGTGCGGCACGCGGTCGAGCAGCAGCTGCGGGAGGCGGGCGACCTCAGCTACGTGCAGTTCCAGCTGTTGGCCACGCTCGGGGATTCGCCGGCGGGCAGCTCGCGCATGACCGACCTGGCCGATGGCGTCGTCTACAGCCGCAGCGGGCTCACCTACCAAGCGCAGCTCCTCGAGCAGCGCGGCCTCGTCACCCGCGCGCCGTCACGGGAGGACGAGCGCAGCACAACGGTCACCCTCACCGACGCGGGCAGAGACGTGCTCGCCGCGGTGTTCCCCGGCCACATCGCCGTGCTGAAAGAGCTGCTGTTCGAGCCGCTGTCGGGCGGCGACGTCGAGGCGCTCGCCGGAGTGCTCGGCCGGGTACGCACGCATCTTCGGGCGTCCCCACCCCGGTCGGCGGCACCACGGCGCCGCAAGTCCTCCTCCTGACGCCGAGGCACGGCGACAGTTCCTCCCGATTCACGGATCGCCCGCGCGCGTCCCCGGACTCGCCGACGCAGCCCCACTGTCCGCGGTCGCGGTTACCATTTCGCGTGTGGCTGCCGCTCTGACCCTCGAATCCGGACTCGCCACACTCAGGTCCACGTTCGGCTACGACGAGTTCCGAGGCCAGCAGGGCGCGATCGTCGAGCACGTGCTGGGTGGCGGCGACGCCATCGTGCTCATGCCGACCGGCGGCGGCAAGTCGCTGTGCTACCAGATCCCCGCACTCGCGAGGCCCGGCACGGGTGTGGTGGTATCACCGCTCATCGCCCTCATGCACGACCAGGTCGAGGCGCTGCGTGCCGTCGGTGCGCGGGCCGAGTTCCTCAACTCCACACAGGACTCGGGCGAGCGCGCCCGGGTCGAGCAGGCGCTGCTCGCCGGCGAGGTCGACCTGCTCTACGTGGCTCCCGAGCGACTCGCTCTCGAGAGCACCCGCCGACTGCTCGACTCGGTGCACCGCGGGCCAGGGCTCTCGGTGCTCGCCATCGATGAGGCGCACTGCGTGGCGCAGTGGGGTCACGACTTCCGTCCCGACTACCTGACCCTCGGCGATCTCGGCGAGCGCTGGCCCGATGTGCCGCGCCTCGCCCTCACGGCGACCGCGACAGAGGCCACGCACCGCGAGCTCACCCATCGGTTGCAGCTCGACGGCGCGAAGCACTTCGTCTCGAGCTTCGACCGTCCGAACATCCAGTACCGCATCGTGCCGAAGGACGAGCCCCGCAAGCAGCTGCTCTCCTTCCTGCGCAGCGAGCACTCCGGCGATGCGGGCATCGTTTACGCGCTCTCCCGCAACAGCGTCGAGCAGACCGCCGAGTTCCTCGCGTCGAACGGCATCGCCGCGCTGCCGTACCACGCCGGCCTCGACGCCCGGGTGCGCGCCGTGAACCAGAGCCGGTTCCTCCGCGAGGACGGCATCGTCATGGTGGCGACGATCGCGTTCGGCATGGGCATCGACAAGCCCGATGTCCGCTTCGTCGCCCACATCGACCTGCCCAAGTCGGTCGAGGGCTACTACCAGGAGACCGGCCGCGCGGGCCGAGACGGTCTGCCGTCGACCGCCTGGCTCGCCTACGGGCTTCAGGACGTGGTGCAGCAGCGCCGCATGATCGAGAGCTCCGAGGGCGACGCCGCCCACCGTCGCCGACTGTCCGCGAATCTCGATGCGATGCTCGCGCTCTGCGAGACCGTCGACTGCCGCCGCCGTCAGGTGCTCGCCTACTTCGGCGAGGAGCGAGCCGAAGCGTGCGGCAACTGCGACACCTGCCTCGAGAAGCCCGAGACCTGGGACGGCACGGTGCCGGCGCAGAAGTTCCTCTCCACCGTCGTGCGCCTGCAGCGCGAGCGGGGGCAGCGCTTCGGTGGAGGCCAGATCGTCGACATCCTCCGCGGTAAGCAGACCGCCCGCACCCTGCAGCACCGCCACGAGCAGCTCGCCACGTGGGGCATCGGCGCCGATCTCAGCGACCAGCAGTGGCGCGGGGTGCTGCGCCAGCTCCTCGCGCAGGGGCTGCTCTCGGTCGCGGACGACGGCTACGGCACCCTCGTCCTCTCCGAGACGAGCGGCGATGTGCTCTCGGGCAAGCGGCGAGTGGCGATGCGGAAGGACACGGCGAGGGCGGGACGATCGAGCGGCTCGAGCAGTGCCCGGCGCGCGGTCGTCGAGTTGCCGCCCGAGGCGCAGCCGCTCTTCGAGGAGCTCCGCGAATGGCGTGCCGCCGAGGCCAAGGAGCAGGGAGTGCCGGCGTACGTCGTCTTCAACGACGCGTCGTTGCGCGAGTTGGCCACGGTCCGGCCGACCAGCATGAAGAACCTCGCCGGCATCACTGGTGTCGGCCAGGCGAAGCTCGACCGCTACGGCGAGAAGCTCCTCGCCGTGATCACGGGCTGAGCCTCACCGGCGGGCATCACCGGTCGCGGCGCTGACGGATCAGCACGATGAGCGCGGCGACGACGGTCGATGCGGCCACGAGCATGCCGACGACCAGCATGGCGTCACCGTAGAGCCCGCCCATCGCCTCCCTCTCTCGGTTCCCGTTCATCCTTCCATCGACTCGCCCCACTCTCAGGTCGATTTCTGTACGGTCGCGTCATGACGTTCGACGACGACGCGCGGATCGATTCGAGCAAGGTGAAGCGGCGCCGCCGCACCATCGGCGTCGGAGCCGCGGGCGGCGGTGGCCTCCTGGTCATCGGGCTGTTCGTCCTCTCGCAGGTGCTGGGCGTCGACCTCACCGGGCTCGCACCGCAGACCGGCGGCGGCGGAGCCGAGGAGGCCGACTCGCTGCAGAACTGCGAGACGGGCGCCGACGCCAATGCGTCGATCGACTGCCGCCTGGCGGGCGCCGCCGACTCGCTGTCGGGATACTGGTCGACCGAGGCGCAGACCCTCGGCATCACCGACTACGTCGACCCGCAGTTCTTCCTCTTCGACGACGCGACGAGCACCGGATGCGGTCAGGCGACGAGCGCCGTCGGCCCGTTCTACTGCCCGCCGGACACCTCGATCTACGTCGACACCGCCTTCTACGACGATCTCCGCGGCCGGTACGGCGCGAGCGGCGGCCCGCTCGCCGAGATGTACGTCGCCGCGCACGAGTGGGGTCACCACATCCAGAATCTCACCGGCGTCCTCGCCCGCGCGCAGGACGGCGACACCGGTCCCGACTCCAACGGCGTCCGGGTCGAGCTGCAGGCCGACTGCTACGCCGGAGCCTGGGTCGCCGCCGCCTCCGAAGCGGCCGGGACCTATGGTGAGCCGCTGCTCGACGAGGTCACGGACGCGCAGATCGCCGACGCGTTGAGCGCCGCGGCCGCGGTCGGCGACGACCGCATCCAGGGCACGACGGCGAACTCGGAGAGCTGGACTCACGGCTCGAGCGACCAGCGCCAGAAGTGGTTCACGCAGGGGCTGAACGGCGGACCCGCCGCCTGCGACACCTTCGCGGTCGCGACTCCGTGACCCGGCCGCCGCTCTGACGACGGCTAGTCCTCGCGCGCGGGGTCGGTTGCAACGATGTCGGCGGCGGCGTTGACGAGGGCGAGGTGGCTGAGCCCCTGCGGCAGGTTGCCGAGGAACTCGCCGTTCTCGGCGATCATCTCCGCGTAAATGCCGACGTCGTTCGACTGTGCGACCAGTTCGTCCATCAGGGCGATCGCCTCGTCGCGCCGACCGACGCAGGTGAGCGCGGAGACCACCCAGAAGGCGCTCGAGACGAACGTTCCCTCCTCCTCGGCCATCCCTGTGTACCGGTAGACGAGCGGCCCGACGCCGAGCTCCGCGCGGAGGGCGTCGATGGTGCGCGACATCCGCTCGCCGCGGTCGAACCCGCTCGGCGCGTGCAGCAGCACCGACGTGTCGAGCGCGTCGGCGCCCGGGTACATCAGGTAAGCCCCGCGCTTCTCATCCCACGCGTTCTCATCGATCCACTGCACGATGAGGTCGCGGTTCTTCTTCCACCGGTCGAGCTGCTTCGGCGACGGGTGCACCTCGCCCAGCTCCGACAGCCGGATGGCTGCGGTCAGCGCCTGCCAGACACCCATCTTGGAGCTCGTGTAGTGCTGCTGCTTCGGCAGCTCCCACATGCCGGCATCCTTCTTCTGCCAGCGCACGCAGGCCTCGTCCGCGAAGCCGCAGAGCAGTTCGCTTGTCGAGGAGTCGAGGATGTTCCCGCCCTCCACGTAGCCCGCCATGATGGCGAGGATGTCGGCGAAGTTGCCGAGTTGCAGCTGATCGGCGGCGGGGTTGCCCGTGACGACGGGGCCGATGCCGCGCCACCCTTCGGCCTTCGCCTCGTGCACGCCGTCGGCGAGGGAGCCGTCGAGCTCGAAGAAGATGTGCATCTCGCGCCCGTTGTCCTTCAGCGCTTTGAGGATCCAGGACACGGCGGCATGCGTCTCTTCGCGCAGACCGAATCGGATGAGCGCCCGGGTCGTGTAGGCGAGGTCGCGCACCCACGCGAATCGGTAGTCCCAGTTCTTGCCGCCGTCGAGCGACTCCGGCAGCGACGAGGTGGCCGCCGCGGCGATCGCACCGGTGGGCGAGAAGATCAGCAGCTTGAGGGCCAGGGCGCTGCGGTGCACCGACTCCTGCCAGGGGCCTTCCCAGGTGAACTCGCGCGACCAGGTCGCCCAGCTCTCGATGCTGCGATCGACGCCCTCGTCGACGATGTGCGGATCGGGCAGGTGGATGGGTTCGTCGTCGGTGCCGCACAGGCACAGCAGGGAACGGGATCCGGCGGTGGTGCTGAATCGGCCCGAGAACTCGGGCTCCGTCGTCGAGTCGCCGTCGAGGCGGCCGTGCTCGAAGCCGACGAGGGCGAAGTTGATGTCGTCGTCGCGCAGGATCGGGCCGTGCACGGTGTTCAGCCGGTCCACCTCACCGCCGCCGAAGACGGCGCCGGGGGCGACCCTCCACTCGAACTCGACGGCACCGGAGATTCCGTCGATCCGTCGGGCGAGCTCCGCCCAGGGCAGTCGCCCGGCGACGCCCGTGACGAGGGCGTCGGTCACGTCGGCGACGCCGTCCGCCGTCGTGAACCGGGTGCGGAGGACGTTGGTGCCGTCGACATACGCGCGTTCGGTACGGAAGGGGGCGGTCGGTCGAAGTTCGAATCGGCCGCCCTTCGCTGCGTCGACCAGCGCGGCGAAGACAGGGGGCGTGTGCAGCGCCGGCATGGGGAGCCAGTCGATGCTGCCGTCGCTCGCGATCAACGCGACGGTGCGCCCGTCTCCGATCGCGGCGTAGTCGCGCAGGGGGACGTAACCGTCGACGCGCGTGGACGGGGCGCCGGCGAACGGGGAGGAGGGTGCGGGGTCGGCGGTCAAGGGCCCTCCTTCGATTCGCAGCGGAATCCGAGCCTACGAGCGGTTTCCTGAGCGCCGGATGCCAGCCGTGGCGCTGCCGGCGGCGGTGACGGCGGTCTCGAGCGGGCCGCGGATGCGCAAGAGCCCGAGCACCGTGCCGATGCCGAGCGCGACGGCCAGGTTGGCGAGATACAGGGGCAGGCTCGAGCGGAACTCGAACGGGGCGAACCCGTCGGGGCTCAGCAGGGTGGCCGTCTGCGGCACGAGGGCGGTCAGCGCGACGTGCACGGAGTAGACGGTCAGCGGCGCCGCCCCCGCTCCGGCGATCGGCAGGAGGACGTTCCGCAGCGTCCGTCCCGGAGCGGGCAGCAGCGCGAGCAGCACGCCGATCGTGATGGCGGCGATACCGGCGGTGATGAGAAGGTCGGGCGTGCTGCCCGTGTGCGGTGCGGCGGTCGCGAGCCAGTACGGGCTGCGCAGCGGCGGCGACCCGGTTCCGCCGTCGACGAGCAACTCGTCGACGATGCGGCGGCCGTCAGCGCCGTAGAGCTCCGCAAGGGCCGCGCGTCCGCCGACCACGTCGAGCACGAGCGCGCTGACGAGGTATCCGACCACCACGGAGACCAGGCCTCCGAGGGCGGTGACGAGTCCGAGCCGGCGGACCCGGTCGACGGTGTCCGCGCGGATGAGCGCGCGACCGATGAGCATTCCGACGATCGCGTAGACCAGCCAGGTGATGACCGGGTAGATGCCGGTGATCAGCAGTCCGCGCACGAGGGCGATGGGGTCGAGCAGATCGACCCACGTCGGGCTGCCGAGCTCTTCGGTGACGCCGAGCGATGCGCGCACGAACACGTTGACGAACGGCCCCGCCACGGCGAGGACCACGGCGATGCCGATCAGCCACCGGGAGCGCAGCCCGGCGATGGGCGCCATCGCGAGGAAGAGCAGGCCGTAATAGGCGATGATCACGTACACGTTGGTGCCGAGCAGGCCGAGGGTCATGCCGATCACGAAGATCGCGAGCGCTCTGCCGAGGAGAAGTCGCGCGGCGATTCCGCGCCTCCCCTCAGCGAGCGCGCGGCGGGTGACGAAGACGACTCCGACGCCCGCGAGCACCGCGAAGAGCGCGGCGGCCCGACCTGCGACGAGTTCGCCGATCAGGGTCTGCTCGCCGTCGGCCGTGCGGTTCCAGGTGTGCGCCGCCATCATCCCGGCGAGCGCCGCGAACCGGCCGAGGTCGATGGCGAAGACCCGCGTCGTTGACACTGCGGGCGCGACCGTCGACATGCCCCAACCGTAAGCCCGCCGCCCATGGACTCACCCGAGCGCCCACCCATCCGCCCGACGCATCGGTGTGAGGCGGTGATACCACCGCCGGGCCCGGCTTGGTGGGCTTTTGTAAACGTCTCGTTTCCGCGCGTAACGGTCCTGTGAAAAGAGGGCCTTGACTCCACGCCGTCCCCTAGCGTTCACTTGACCGGACAAGCGGTCATTCGAACGACGGAGATCTTTGACCATGCGAGTTGAACTCGACCACGCACGCGGCGGACAGCCGTTGTATGTGCAGCTCGCTCGCGCGATCGAAGACTTCATCGCTCTCGAAGAGCTGAAGCCCGGTGACCTGCTTCCGAGCGAGACGGTGCTCGCGGCGGAGAACCGTCTGAGCCGCGCCACCGTCATCAAGGCCTTCGACACACTCGTCGACCGGGGCGTCGTCACCCGCCGTCAGGGGCGCGGCACCTTCGTCAGTGCGCGCCCGATGGAGCGCCAGCTCCCCGACCTGTCGAGCTTCTCCGAGCATGTCCACGGACTCGGCCTCGCCCCCGGAAGCACGCTGCTGTCCTTCGAGATGCTGGCGGCGGGCGACCCCGCCCGTCCCGCCTCCGCCTTCGACGGAGAGCCCGGCGACGAGCAGGACCTCGTCCGCCTCGAGCGACTGCGCACCGTCGGCAAGGAGCACGTCGGCATTCAGCGCGCCCTCATCGCCGCCGACGTGGCCGACCGGATCGGTCTCACCGAGCCGGTCGCCGCCGACAGCGGCTGGTCGCTCTACGAGGCGCTCCGACAGGGCGGCGTCTACCTCACCTCCGGCGAGGAGACGCTGCGCGCCATCAACGCCGACGAGCGCGAAGCCGAACTCCTCGGAGTCGAGGAGGGCACCGCGCTCATCGAAATCGTCCGCTCTTCGCGGGACGCAACCGGACGCCTCGTCGAGGTCGTCCGAGCCCGGTACCTCGGGACGCAGTACCTGTACCACATCACATTCGCCCCCCAACCCCATGGAGGAAACCATGAAGAAACGACACGCGCTGGTCTTCGCTCCGGTGGCGGCCTCGCTGCTGCTGCTGACCGCCTGCTCGGGCGCGAGTAGCGACGGCTCCGCCAGCGGCGGCGACGGCGACTCGCTCGCGTCGACGGCTCTCGTCGTCGCGCAGGGAGGCCTCGGCGACGAGTCCTACAACGACTACGCCTACACGGGCTTCGAGAAGGGCCTCGCCGACAACGGTCTCGAGGGAACCCCGATCGAGTCGGACGACATCGTCGGTCAGGGCGAGCAGGTGCTGCGCCGCGCCGGTGACGAGGGGCTCGGTCTCGTGATCGACCTCGAGTACTCGCACGCCGAGATCCTTCCGCAGGTCGCCGCGGACTACCCCGACACCTTCTGGGCGCTCGTCAACGCGGAGGCCGCGGGCGACAACGTCGCCTCGGTGCTCTTCCAGGAGCAGGAGGGCTCGTACCTCGCCGGTGCGCTCGCCGCGATCCAGACGAGCAACACCAGTGACCCGAAGATCAACTCCGACAAGGTGATCGGCGTCATCGGCGGTGCGCAGAGCGCCGGCATCGACAAGTTCCTGGTCGGCTACATCCAGGGCGCTCGCGACACCGACCCCGAGGTCACGGTGCTCACCGCCTACTCGAACGACTTCGCGGACCCGACCAAGGGTCAGCAGCTCGCGCAGTCGATGTTCGACCAGGGTGCGGACATCGTCTACGCGGTCGCCGGCGGCACCGGCGCCGGCGTCATCCAGGCGGCGGAGGACAACAACCACTACGCGATCGGCGTCGACGCCAACCAGGACGACGTGGCCCCCGGCTTCGTGCTCACCACGATGCTGAAGCGCACCGACGTCGCCATGGACACCCTCCTCAAGGCGTACAAGGACGGCGACTTCCCGGGCGGCGAGACCCTGAACCTCGGTCTCGCCGAAGACGGCGTCGGCCTCTCGGACTTCGCGAACACGAAGGACGCGATCGGCCAGGAGACCCTCGACCGCATCGAGGAGCTGAAGCAGCAGATCATCGACGGCGACATCACGGTCTGGAACGTGGTCGCCGACGGCTACCCGGACTACTACTCCGGTAGCTGAGCACCATCCCACCCGGCGCCTCGCCCTCGAGGCGAGGCGCCGGGACCCCTCTCGAAGCGGACCGAGGAAGAGATCCACGCATGACTACAGCGAGTGCCGAGCGGGTTCCGGGGCCCGACCCGGCGGCCGTGAGCTGCCGCATCGGGGCACGGGGCATCAGCCGCTCCTTCGGCCCGGTGCGTGCCAACGTCGACGTGACCCTGTCGGTGCGTCCCGGCACGGTGCACGCCATCGTCGGCGAGAACGGCGCAGGCAAGAGCACCCTGATGCGGATGCTCTACGGGCTCGATCAGCCCGACTCGGGATCCGTCGTCATCGATGACGAGGAGATCGTCCTCAGCAGCCCGCGCGCCGCGATCGAACGTCGCATCGGTCTGGTGCAGCAGGAGCTGGCGATCATCCCCGAGCTCACCCTCCTCGAGAACCTGGTGCTCGGCGACGAGCCCGCGACCCTCGGCCGCATCGACTGGAAGAAGGCCCTCGAACGGGCCCGCGAGCTGAGCTCCTCCGTCGGCGTCGACATCGACTGGAACGCGAGCGCCGCGCGCACGTCGATCGCGATCCAACAGCAGGTCGAAATCCTTCGGCTGGTCTACCGGGGCGCCGACGTGCTGATCCTCGACGAACCGACCGCCGTGCTCGCTCCGGCGCAGGCCGACGAACTCCTCCGCCTGCTGAAGTCGCTCCGCGACGCGGGGCGCACCGTCCTCTTCATCTCGCACAAGCTCGACGAGGTGCTCGGCGTCGCCGACCGCATCTCGGTGCTGCGCTCCGGCCGCACCATCACCGAGGTCGAGCGCGGGCAGATCGACCGTCCCGGCCTCGCGGCCCTCATCGTCGGCGACGGCGAGCGGGCGGCGACCACCGTCACGCGCGGCATCCCGGGCGACGTGGTCCTCGTCGCCGACGCGCTCTCCGCCAAGGACGACAGGGGTATCACCCGACTCGACGGTGTCGGCTTCGAAGCCCGATCCGGCGAGATCCTCGGCGTCGCGGCAGTCGCCGGCAACGGGCAGGAGGAGCTCGCGGAGGTGCTGATCGGCATCCGCGGCGTCTCGTCGGGCGAGCTCACCCTCGACGGCATGTCCATCACGCGGAAGTCGGTGCGGGCGCGGCGTCGCGCGGGCGTCGGCTACGTCTCCGCCGACCGCAAGGTCGAGGGCCTCGCCCTCGGCCTCTCACTCGCCGACAACTCGATCGCGACCCCGAAGCTCTCCGTGCTCGCGCGAGCCGGGTGGCTGCGCCCCCGCACCGTCGGAGCCTTCGTCACCTCCGTCCTCGGCCGCGCCGCCGTCCGCTTCGGATCGGCGTCGGACCCGGCGTCGTCGCTGTCCGGCGGCAACCAGCAGCGGGTCGTCCTCGGCCGCGAGACGATCGGCAAGCCGCGGGTGCTCATCGCAAGCCAGCCGACCCGCGGCGTCGACATCCGCGGCATCGGCTACATCCACGAACTGCTCCGCCAGGCCCGCGACGAAGGCGCATCGATCGTCCTGTTCAGCGAGGAGCTCGACGAGCTGCGCGAGCTGTCCGACCGCATCGTCGTCCTTCACCGCGGACGCGTAGCGGGGGTCCTGCCGGGCGAGAGCAGCCGCGCCGAGATCGGCGAGCTCATGCTCGGCCACACCGACCGCTCCACCGATCGGACAGGGGAGGCACCCTCCGCATGACGACCACCCCCACCCACGAGGCGCCGGTCGCGCCGGCGCAGACCGAGTCGGGCACCCCGCTCGGCCGACGCGTGATCGACGCGGCCCTCCGCGTGCTCAAGACCGCGGGGCTGCCGGTCCTCATCGCACTGGTCGTCGGCGCGATCGTGCTGCTCGTCACCGGCAACGACCCCGTCGACGTGTATGGGCGCCTCGTCGAAGAGGCCTTCGGCACCCCGAGCCGCATCAACGCGACTCTCGCCGCCACCACCCCCATCCTTTTCACCGGCATCGCGGCCGCGTTCGCGTATCGGGCGGGCGTCTTCACCGTCGGCGTCGAAGGCAGCTTCGTGCTCGGCGGCCTGGTCGCCGCGGTCATCGGCTCGGGCATGGCGGACATGCCGCCGGTCCTGTCGGTGCTGCTGCCGCTGCTCGGCGGCACCGTCGCCGGCGGCCTCGTCGCCCTGGTTCCCGCGGTGCTCCGCGCGTTCTGGCGGGTCGACGAGGTCGTCACCACGCTGATGTTCAACTTCATCGTCGCCGGCCTGGCGGGCTGGGCGGTGCAGTCCTTCTTCCTCGCGAAGGGCCAGGCCAACTCCAGCACCGAGTACGTGGCGGAGAACGCCGAACTCCCGGCGCTCGCCCCACCCGGGCAGACCAGCGTCGGCCTCGTTATCGCGCTCGTCCTGCTGGTCGCCTACGCCCTGTGGATGCGGTACTCGACCCTCGGTTTCGAGTTCCGCGCGGTCGGCAGTGCACCCCGGTTCTCCGTCGCGCAGGGCCTCCGCGTCCGTACCGTCCTGCTGACCGCCCTGATCGGGGCCGGTCTCATCGGCGGCGTCGGCGGCTCCGCCCACACCCTCGGCCTCGTGCACCGGTACTCCGAAGGCTTCTCGGCCGACTTCGGCTTCACCGGCATCGCGATCGCGTTGCTCGCCCGGTTCAACCCCATCGGCATCCTCGTCGGCGCGATCCTGTTCGGTGCCCTCAACGCCGCCGGCGCCACCGTTCAGCTGTTCATCGACCTGCCCGTGCAGATCATCGACGTGCTGCAGGGCACGGTCATGATCTTCGCGGTCGCCGTCTTCGCCTTCCCGCGGCTCCGCCGACTCCGGGCCGCCCGCGTCGAGAGGAAGCGCTCGTGATCGATCTCCTACTCGCCTCGGCGATCACCCTGTCGGTCCCGCTCGTCCTCGCGGCGCTGGGCGGTGCGATCCACCGCCGCGCGGGCATCGTCAACATCGGCCTCGAGGCGCACATGATCCTCGGCGCCCTGATGGGTGCCGTGTTCAGCGGCCTGACCGGCAACTGGGCGGTTGGCGCGCTCGCCGGCCTCGTCGCGGGCGGCATCTCGGGCCTGCTGATGAACGTCATCATCACGCGTCTCAAAGGCAACGAGATCATCGTCGGCCTCGGCTACAACATCGTGATGTTCGGCGTCATCGGTTACGTGCTCCGCGCCACCCTCGGCGTCTCGGGCACGCTGCAGGTGCCGGGCCTCGAGCGGATGCCGAAGCTCGTCATCCCGGGCGTCGCCGACGTGCCGATCCTCGGCGCGCTGATCTCGGGCAAGGACCCGCTGTTCTGGCTCTGCATCGTGCTCATCCCCGTCCTCGCCTGGATGCTCCGCTCCACCCGCTGGGGTGTGCGACTCCGCGCCACCGGCGCCTCCGAGAGCGCGAGCGCCTCGCTCGGACTGCGCACGCTCGCGATCCGCGACGGCGCCGGCATCGTCGCGGGCGCCCTCGCCGCTCTCGGCGGTGTGGCCTTGAGTCTCGGCACCGTCGGACTGTTCAACGAGAACATGACCGCCGGCCGCGGGTACGTGGCGCTCGCCGCGTTCTACTTCGGTCGGTCGAAGCCGCTCCCCACAGCCCTCGCGTGCGTGCTCTTCGGCTTCTTCGACGCGCTGCAGATCCGTCTGCAGACGACCGGCGGATTCAACGCCGACATCATCTCGACCCTCCCGTACATCGCCGTCGTGGTGGTGCTGGCCCTCACGGGCATCCGCCAGCACTACCGCGGCGCCCGCACCCTGAGCTGAGCATGATCACCGACCGCGCCATCGACACCGACTCCACCATGAACACCGACTCCCTCACCGACGAGCACACGCCGGAGACGACACCCGACCCGGCGGTCCCCACCGCGCTCGTCCTCGTCGACGTCATCGCGTCGTTCTTCGACCCGAAGGAGGCCAACTTCTACCCGGCCGCCCTCGACGTGCTCGATCCGATCCGAGAGCTGCTCGAGACCGCCCGCGAGAAGGGCACCCTCGTCATCCACGCGGTGGAGCGCCACTACCCGGGGCTCGAGGACTTCGAGTTCGGCAAGCTGCCCCGCCACCACCAGATCGGCGCGAGCGACGCCGCCTACGTGCCCGGCTTCGAGCCGATCGCATCGGGACGCGAGGTCGAGGTCGGCAAGCGCCGCTTCTCCGCCTTCTACGCGACGGACCTCGACCTGCTGCTGCGCGAGCAGGGCATCCGCCGCGTGATCCTCGTCGGCGTGAAGACCAACGTCTGCATCCGCGCCAGCGCGCAGGACGCCTTCGCCGGCGGGTTCGAGGTCTGGGTGCCGCGCGAGACGACCAACTCGAACCGACCGCATCTCGCCGAGGCGAGCCTCGAGGACATCGAGCGTTACATCGGCCGCGTTCCGACGTTCGCCGAAGCGAAGGCGAGCCTGTGACCCTCGCCGTCGTCGGCTACGCCAGCCTCGACTATTCGACGTCGACCGCCGACTTCCGCGGCGTCGATGCGACGAGCATCCTGCATCGCGGCATCGCCTCGGTCGAACCGGGAGTCGGCGGTATCGCCCACATCGTGCGCGCCGCGACGGCCACCGGAGCGGACACCGAGGCGATCAGTTGGGTCGGCCCCGACTCGCTCGGCTCGCGGTGGCGAGAGGGCCTCATCGCCTCCGGCGGCGGCACCGCGGGAGTGTCGGTCACCGGCAGCCGGTCGCCGAGCGCGACCCTCATCGAGATCGGGACGGGCGGCACGATCTGCCTGTTCGATCCCGCCGACTGCCACCCCGACTCCCTGACGCCGGGGCAGCTCGACGCCCTCGCGGCCAGCACCTGCGTCATCCTCACCGTCTCGCCCCGCCGCCTCACCGAGCAGGTCCTCGACGCGGTGCCCGAGACGGCGACGCTCATCTGGGCCGTCAAGCACGACGACGACGCCTACACGGCGGAACTCATCGCGCGCCTCCTCGATCGCGCCGACGTCATCAGCTTCAGCGAGGGCGAGCGCTCCTACGTGAGCCAGGACGGCGTCGCGCCCGAGCGTCGCGCGACGCCCGGCACCCTGGTCGTCGAGACACGGGGCTCCCGCGGTGTCGCGTGGGCCTTCGCATCGGCGGACGGCGCCGTGCGCGCCGGGTCGATCCCGGTCGAACCGGTCGCCGCCGACGACACCACCGGCGCGGGCGACACCTTCATCGGCACGCTCGCCGGTCTCGCCGCCCAGTCCGGGCCCCTCGTTTCGCAGAGCGACGAGGACGTCGCCGCGCTCATCACCTCATCGTCCCGAGCCGCGGGGGATCTTCTCCGCAGCCGGTCAACCTCCGGCCCGACGGTCGGTGCACCACTGAAGGAGACCCTCTGATGTCGAGCAAGAACGCCTGGTACCTGCGCTGCAGCGCGGACGAGGTCGGAGCATCGGCCGTCCTCGTCGGCGATCGCGGCCGTGTCCACCTCGCCGCGGAGCTGATGGAGGGTTCCGTCCTGCTCAACGAGGACCGGGGGCTCACCACCGCGACCGGCTACTACGAGGGCGAGCGCATCACCGTGAGCGCCTTCGGCATGGGGGCTCCGATCGCCGCCGTCGTCATGCATGAGCTCGCCGACCTCGGCGTGAAGCGTTTTGTGCGACTCGGCACCGTCATGACGGTGGGGGAGACGCAGCTCGGCGAGCTCGTGGTCGCGCACGGTGCCATCCGCGGCGAGTCGACCTCGGCGAGCTACCTGCCGGTCGAGTACCCGGCCGTGCCCGACTTCGCCCTCACCGCCCAGCTGGAGGCCGCCGTCCGCGCCGCCGGTCAGCCCACCCGGTCGGGCATCTATGCCACCTACGACGGCTTCTACACCGAGATGTTCGACACCGGCGTCGGAGTGGAACGGGTCGCCGACCGCTACGCCCGCCTCGCGAAGGTCGGAGTCGTCGCCGCGGACATGGAGACGAGCGCCCTGTTCGTCGCCGCCCGCGCGCTCGGTGTCGCAGCCGGATCCCTGTGCCTCGCGAGCGTCGCGGGAACCACCAACGAGAAGATGGCGCACGCCGACCGCGTGCGATCCGAGGCGGAACTGCTGAAGGCCGGCTTCACCGCCCTCGCCGCCTCCGCCATGCCCGCGGGCGTCTGAGCGATCGCGCGGCGCCCTCCCGACCGAGAAGACGAAGAAGAAGGAAGAACCATGACCATCGCACAGACCTACCTCGACGACGTCATCGCCAAGGTCTCCTGGGTGCGCGACACCCAGGCCGAGAACATCACGGCCGCCGCCGCCATCTGCGCCGACTCGATCGCGGGAGACGGCCTCGTCTTCACCTTCGGCACCGGCCACGGCGGCTTCGCGGCCCTCGAGAGCTTCCCGCGCACCGGTGGTGTCACCGGATTCCGGCCCATCGTCGAGTCCTCGATCGCGCTCATGCACCACGTGCTCGGCGACCAGGGCACCGCGCAGTACCGCTTCCTGCACACGCAGGAGGGCTACGGCAGGGCCATCCTCCGCTCGCACCAGCTGAAGGACGGCGACTCGATCATCCTGTTCAGCCACTCGGGCATCAACCCGGTGATCCTCGACATGGCGACCGAGTTCCAGGAACGCGGCCTCAAGGTCATCGGCGTCACGAGCGTGCCTCACTCGTCGCAGGTCGCGAGCCGGCACTCGAGCGGCAAGCGCCTCTTCGAGATCGCCGACGTCACCATCGACACCGGTATCCCGCTCGAGGACGCGTCGCAGCGCATCGAGGGCCTCGACGAGCCCGTCGGCCCCACGTCCACCTCGATCGCCGTCGCCGTCTCGCACGCGATCAACGCGTCGACCGCGGCGGAGCTCGTCTCGCGCGGCGTCGAGCCGATGATCATGATCAACACGAACTCGAACCGCACGAAGCAGGCGCACCAGCAGAACGACCGCAACTACGCGGAATTGTGGCGCCGCCTCCGCAGCCGCGAGTTCTCGGCCCCGGTCGTCAAGTGAGCACCACCGGCTACGACCGCGGGCTCTATCTCGGCGGGGCGTGGGTCGCCTCCGAGAGCGCCCAGACGCTCGATGTGACCGACCCGGCGACCGGCGACCTCGTCGGCCGCACGGCTGTCGCGTCGGCGAAGGACGTCGACCGGGCGGTCGAGGCCGCGATCCCCGCGCAGCGTGCCTGGGCGGCACTCTCCTCCGGTGACCGCGCCACGATCATGCACCGCGGTGCCGCCCTCATCCGCGAGCGGATCGGCGACATCGCCGAGCTGCTGACGAGAGAGCAGGGCAAGCCGATCCCCGACAGCGTCAAGGAGATCGCCTTCGCGGCGGAGGTCCTCGACTACTACGCCGAGGAGGGGCAGCGCGTCGGCGGCAGCCTCCGCCCGGTGCAGCGCCCCGACATCCGCTCGATCGTCGAATGGGCGCCGATCGGCGTCGTCGGTGCGGTCGTGCCATGGAACTATCCGGTCGACCTGTACGCGTGGAAGATCGGCCCGGCGCTCGCCGCGGGCAACGCGATCATCGTGAAGCCGCCCCTCGAGTCGCCGCTCGCGGTCGGTCTCGTCGTGCAATGCCTGCACGACGCCGGCATCCCGGCGGGCGTGCTCGCCGACCTGCCCGGCGGCCTCGAGGCGGGCGAGGCGCTGTCGTCGCACCCCGGAATCGGGATGGTCACCGCGACCGCGTCGACCCGCACAGGACAGGCGATCATGCGCTCCGCCGCGGCCACCATGAAGCGGGTCTCGCTCGAACTCGGCGGCCAAAGCCCCTTCGTGGTGCTCGACGACGCCGACATCCGCGACGCCGCCGCGGCGGCCGCCCGCCGGTCGTTCTCGAACGCGGGCCAGATCTGCATCGCGGTCAACCGCATCCTCGTCGCCGACTCCATCGCCGACGAGTTCGTCGCCGCGGTCTCCGAGCAGGCCCGCGCCATCACGCTCGGTCACGGTGTCGAGGACGGCGTCACGGGCGGCCCGACCACGACGCCCGCCGTCATCGGCGTCGCCGAGGCGCACATCGCCGACGCCCTCGATCAGGGAGCGCGGCTCGTCTCGGGCGGATCGCGAGTGACCGGCGGGGCGTTCGATGCCGGCTACTTCTTTGAACCGACCGTGCTCGACGAGGTCCCCCGCAACACGCGGGTGATGACGGAGGAGACCTTCGGCCCCGTCGTCGCCGTGCACCGCTACGACGCCGCGTCCGACGTCGAAACCATCGCCGCACTCGCCAACGACACCCAGGCGGGACTCGCCGCCTACGTCTTCGGCGGCGACCTCGACCGTGCATGGGCGGTCGCCGAACGCATCGAGGCCGGCGGCGTCGGCGTCAACATCAACGACATCACCGAACTGCAGGCGCCGTTCGGCGGCTGGAAGATGTCCGGCTTCGGCCGCGAGCTCGGCGCCGAGGGGCTGCACGGCTTCATGCAGCAGCGGCACATCCGGATGCGGCGGCGGTTCTGATGAGCGGGGTGCTCCTCCAGCAGTTCATCGGCGGAGTCTGGCGCGACGGCCGGGGTGACCTGCTGACCAGCGAGAACCCCGCCCGCCCGACCGAGATCGTGGCTTCCGGGCCGGCCGGCACGGTCGAGGACGTCGAGCTGGCGGTTCGCGCCGCGAGCGAGGCGACAGCGGCGTGGGCCGCCACTCCGCCGCACGAGCGCGGAGCCATCCTGAAGCGCGCGAGCGCGATCGTCGCCGACGCGGCGCCGGAGTGGGGCCGCGACCTCGCCCGTGAGGAGGGCAAGACCCTCGCCGAGGGCGTGGGGGAGACCCGGCGCGCGGCGCAGATCCTCGAGTACTTCGGAAACGACGCCGACCGCGAGGCCGGGTCGCTCTTCTCGTCCCCGCGCCGCGGCGAGCGGATCCTCGTGACCCGTCGCCCGCTCGGCACCGTGGCGCTCATCACGCCCTTCAACTTCCCCATCGCGATCCCGGCCTGGAAGATCGCGCCGGCGCTCGCCTACGGCAACACGGTCGTCTGGAAACCGGCGGGTCCGGTGCCGCTGCTCGCTCTCCGGCTCGCGCAGGCACTCGACGAGGCGGGACTGCCCGCGGGGGTGCTGAACCTCGTCTTCGGCGAGGGCGAGGTGGGTGCGGCGCTCGTCGGACACCCGCTGGTGGACGGCGTCAGCTTCACCGGGTCGACGGCGGTAGGCAGGTCCGTCGCGGCCGCCGGAGCCGCGCGGGGAATCCCGGTGCAGGCCGAGCTCGGTGGCAAGAACGCGGCCGTGGTGCTCGCGGACGCCGATCTGGAGCTGGCCGCAGGGCAGGTCCTCGCCGGCGCGTTCAACTCGTCGGGTCAGAAGTGCACGGCCACCTCTCGCCTTGTCGTCGCCGACGAGATCGCTGCGGACTTCGGTCGGCTCCTCGCCGAGCGGGCCGATGCGCTCGTCGTCGGTGACCCGGTCGTCGAGGGCGTGCAGCTGGGCCCCGTCGTCTCGGGTCGCGCCCGCGACTCGATCCTCGCCGGCATGGCGCAGGCGGAACAGGAGGGCGCGTCCGCGCTCACTTCGCGCGAGCTCGAGCTGACGAGCGACCTCGCGGACGGCTACTTCGTGCGGCCCGCCGTCTACGAGCTTCCGACAGACGGCTCGTTCCTGTGGGAGCAGGAGCTCTTCGGCCCGGTGCTCGCGATGCTGACGGCGAAGACCGTCGACGAGGCGTTCGGCCTCGCGAACGAGGGCGGCTTCGGGCTCTCGGCCGCGGTGTTCACCAACGACCTCGGGCTCGCCCTCGACTCGATCGACCGCCTGCAGATCGGCATCCTGCACGTCAATTCCGAGACGGCGGGCGCCGACCCGCACGTGCCGTTCGGCGGCGCGAAGGGCAGCGGCCTCGGCCCCAAGGAGCAGGGCGGCGCGGCTCGGGAGTTCTACACGTCCTCGACCACGGTGTACCTGCGGGGCGGCGCGTGACCCGTTCCGCCCTCGAGGCTCTGACGGTCGTCGACTTCTCCCGGGTCCTCGCCGGTCCGTACGCGACGATGCTCCTCGGCGACCTGGGGGCGCGCGTCATCAAGATCGAACGCCCGCGAGTGGGTGACGAAACCCGAGCGTGGACTCCGCCCGTCGACGCGACCGGCACGTCCACCTACTTCGCCTCCGTCAACCGCAACAAGGAGGCGTTCCCCGCCGACCTCGCCGACGAGGGCGACCGCGAGCGGGTGCGTGAACTCCTGCGCACCGCGGATGTCGTGATCGAGAACTTCCGCGCCGGAACGATGGAGCGTCTCGGCTTCGGCTACGACGAGGTCCGCGCGCTCAACCCGCGTATCGTCTACTGCTCGATCACCGGTTTCGGCACGGCGGAGGGGGCGGCGCTTCCCGGCTTCGACCTGCTCGTGCAGGCCGTCGGCGGTCTGATGAGCATCACCGGGCAGACCCCCGACCAGCCGACGAAGACGGGCGTCGCCGTCGTCGACGTCATCACCGGACTCCATGCCATCACCGGCATACTCGCCGCCGTCGTGGCGCGGGAGGCGACGGGGGAGGGTCAGCGCGTCGAGGTGAATCTGCTCTCGAGCCTGCTCTCGGGCCTCGTGAATCAGGCCGGCGCCTACGTCGGCGCGGGCGTCGTGCCCGGCATCCTCGGCAACGCGCATCCGAGCATCGCGCCGTACGAGGTGTTCGAGACGGCGGATCGGCCGCTCGCGGTCGCGGTCGGCAACGACCGGCAGTTCGCCGCGTTCGCGACCGCGCTCGGAGTGGCAGGGCTCGCGACCGACGAGCGCTTCGCCACCAACGCCGCCCGGGTCGCGCACCGGACGGAGCTGAAACGGATCGTCACGGAACGGCTGATGCAGCGGTCCGCCGACGAGTGGTTCGACGTGCTGAACGAGCACTCGGTGCCCGCCGGTCCCATCAACACGATCGCGGAGGCGTTCGAGCTCGCCACCCGACTCGGCCTCGAGCCGATCGTCGAGGTGGAGGGCTCCCGCCAGGTCGCGAACCCGATCACCCTGAGCGCGACCCCGGTCTCGTACCGGCTCGCGCCCCCTCGACTCGACCCGCCGACCCCTTCGAACTAGGAAGCACGACATGACCGACCTCACGCTCCTCGCCCGCGGCCGAGAGGCCCTTTCCGGCGTCTTCAACCTCGACGCGCTGCTCACGCCCGACGAGCGCGAATGGCAGCAGCGAGCTCGAAGCATCGCCGAAGAGCGCATCGCGCCCGTCATCGAGGAGGACTTCGAGAACCGCCACTTCCGGGAGGAGCTGGTCCCGGTCATCGCAGCGGAGGGGCTCCTCGGCATGCACATCTCTGGTTACGGCTGCGCGGGAGCCAGCGCCACGGCCTACGGTGCGGTCTGCCTCGAACTCGAGGCGGCGGACAGCGGCTGGCGCACCTTCGTCTCCGTGCAGGGCTCGCTCGCGATGAGCGCGATCGCGAAGTGGGGCTCCGAGGAGCAGAAGAACGAGTGGCTGCCGCGCATGGCGGCCGGTGAGGTCATCGGCTGCTTCGCGCTCACCGAGCCGGACGGCGGCAGCGACCCGGCGGCGATGCGCACCGTCGCGGTGAGGGACGGCGACGACTGGGTGATCACGGGGTCGAAGCGCTGGATCGGCCTTGCGAGCGTCGCCGGTGTCGCGGTCGTGTGGGCGCAGACCGAGGACGGAGTCCGCGGTTTCATCGTGCCGACGGACTCGCACGGCTTCACCGCGACACCCATCACGGGCAAGCTCGCGATGCGCGCCTCCATCCAGTGCGACATCGCGCTCGACGGCGTGCGCGTGCCCGACGCGAACCGCCTGCCCGAGGCGAAGGGCCTGCGCGCCCCGTTCTCGTGCCTCAACGAGGCCCGCTACGGGATCGTGTGGGGTGCCATGGGCGCCGCGCGCAACAGCCTCGAGGTCGCCCTCGGGCGGGCAGTGTCGCGGGAGGTGTTCGGATCGCCGATCGGAGGCTTCCAGACGACGCAGAACAAGCTCGCCGAGATGCTCCTCGAGTACGAGAAGGGCGTGCTGCTCGCGCTGCACCTCGGTCGCAAGAAGGACGCTCACGAGCTCGACCCGACGCAGATCAGCGTCGGCAAGCTCAACAACGTCCGCGAGGCCATCAAGATCGCCGGGATGGCTCGGTCGATCCTCGGCGGCGATGGGGTGACCGACGAGTTCCCGGTGATGCGGCACATGGCGAACCTCGAGGCGGTGCGCACTTACGAGGGCACCGACGAGATCCACTCCCTCGTCCTCGGCCGCGCCCTCACCGGTATCGCCGCGTTCAAGTAGCCCGCCCGCCCCGCGCAGCGATACGAAGGGAAGCGACCCCCGAGCATCCAACGCATGAATGAGCGCCGAACTCTTCGCGGCGCCCGACTCGACGGCTCGCCCACGGTGTGAACTTCGAGTGTGCGCGCGACGGGAACACCTCGCGTCGAGTGGATCGACGCGGCCCGGGGGGTGTGCATCGTGCTGGTCTCGCTGCTGCACGCCGGTCTGGTGCTCTCGCGGGTGTACGGCAGCGAGAACGGGGTGTGGCCCGAGGTGAGCGATGTGCTCGCTCCGGTCCGGATGCCGCTGTTCTTCTTCATCTCCGGTGTGCTCGCGAGCAGGGCGGTGCGTCGCCCGCTGCGGAGCACGCGGCGCCGCACGCTCGGCATGTACTACCTCTACGTGGTGTGGACCCTGCTCACACTGGTGCTCACGGGGTGGTGGAGTGAGCGGTCGCCGCTCGAACTCGACCTGGTGGGCCGGGCCCTGATCCTTCCGACGGGGATCTGGTTCCTCTTCGCGCTGGCGTTGTACTTCCTCGTGGCGGCGGTTGCAGGGCGACTCCTCGGCTCGCGAGCGGGATGGCTCCTCGTGCCGGCGTCGGCACTCGCGGTCGCCGCCCCGGCGATCGATGCCGCCGGGTTCGGCGATCTCCCTCAGCCGTTCGGCCACGTCTTCCTCGGCTCCCTCGCCGCCTACCTCGTCTGGTTCCTGGCCGGCGTGCACGGTCGACGAGCGCTCGAGTGGGTGAGAGCGCAGGCGTCGTGGCCGCTCGTCCTGGGCGGTGCGTCCCTGTTCGGTGCGGCGACCTGGTTCGCCCTCGTGCACGGCGTGCAGGCGCCGGCGGCGCTCCCGCTGTCGGCGCTCGCACTGCCGACGGCGTTGGCGCTGTTCGCGAAGGTTCCGCTTCGCAATCCGCTCGGAGGGCTGCTGGTCGTCGTCGGGCGACGGACACTGCCGATCTACGTGATGCAGCTCATCCTGCTGAGGGTGCTGCTGCTGGTGAGCGCCCCCGACACCGGCGTGCTCTGGACCGGGGTGGGCGAGGCGACGGCGAACATCGTCGTCCCCGTGGTCGCGGTTCTCATGGTGGCGATCGGATGGTGGATCGGCTGGGTGATCGAGAGGGTGCCGATCCTGCGACCGCTGCTCACCGCACCTTCTTGGCTGGTGGGCAGGGACCGGCGCGTAGATTCGAACCATGAAGACGCTGACGCTTCCCCAGACCTCGCTCGAGGCATCGAACATCATCCTCGGCCTCATGCGGATCGACCCCCTCAGCGATGAGGAGATCCGCACGCTCGTGGGCACCGCCCGCGACGAGGGGGTGAACTTCTTCGATCATGCCGACATCTACGGCGGCAGCACTCACGGTGCCGAGAAGCGCTTCGGCGACGCCATCACCTTCTCCGCCTCGGAGCGCGAGCAGGTCATCATCCAGAGCAAGGTCGGCATCCGCGACGGTTACTTCGACTTTTCGAAGGAGCACATCCTCGAGGGCGTCGACGGGTCGCTCGCCGCGTTGAAGGTCGACTATCTCGACATCCTGCTGCTGCACCGCCCCGACGCCCTCGTCGAGCCCGACGAGGTCGCCGCAGCGTTCGATGAGCTGCAGTCGGCCGGCAAGGTGCGCAACTTCGGCGTCTCGAACCACACGCCGGGGCAGGTCGAGCTGCTGAAGAAGTCGGTGACCCAGCCCCTCGTCGTGAACCAGGTGCAGCTGAGCATTACCCACTCGCCGCTGATCGCCGCCGGTGTCGCGACCAACATGGGCGCCTCCGACCAGTCGGTCGACCGCGACAACGGCATCCTCGACTACTCGCGTCTCAACGACATCACGCTGCAGGCGTGGTCGCCGTTCCAGAAGGGCTTCTTCGACGGCGTCTTCATCGGCGACCGCGACAAGTACGCCGACTTGAACGATGCGCTCGATGAGCTCGCTGAGAAGTACGACGTGACTCCGACCGGCATCGCCGTGGCATGGATCACCCGCCACCCCGCGAACATCCAGGTCGTGCTCGGCACCACGAAGCCCGAGCGCGTCCGCGAGTCGGCGGCCGGCTCCGACATCCCGCTCACCCGCGCCGAGTGGTACCGCCTCTTCACGACCGCGGGGCACATCGTCCCGTAAGTCCCTTCGCCCGGATGGCGGCTTCTCGGCCTGCCGTCCGGGCGATGCGCGGCGCTCGGCGCAGGATGGAGGGCGTGGATCTCGAACCGGACGTGCGTGCGCTCCTCGACTTCGAGGACACTCACCCCGGCCACACCGGTGCGAAGGAAGAGGGTATCCGGGTCGAGCTCGGCCTCTCCGCGGCCCGCTATTACCAGCGCCTCGACCTGCTCCTGAGCAAGGCGGACATCGTCGCCGAGTACCCGCAGCTCGCCAGCCGCCGCCTCCGCCAGCGCGCAACGGCAACGGCCCGCCGCGACGAGGTCACCCGCCTCCGCCGCATCAGCTGACCCTGGTCACTGAGAAGCCCTGGTCATTGAGGAGGGCGAAGCCCGTCGCGAAATGACGGGACCTCCGTTGCCTCTACTCCCGCAGCACGGCCGCGATCGCGCTGATCTCGATCAGCGCACCGGGCACACCGAGCCGTGACACATGCCCCGCGGTGACGAGCGGCGGCGCCCCGCCGGTCGCAAGCCGCGGAGCGATGGCGCCGTAGGCCGCGCCGAGGTCGGCTTCGTCCGCGAGCATCACGGTCCACTGGACGACGTCCGCGAGGGATGCTCCGGCGGCCTCGAGGGCGAGCTCTGCGTTGTCGAGCGCACGGCTCGACTGCTCTGCAACATCAGCGGAGACGACGGCCCCGGTCTCGTCGACCCCGTTCTGACCACCGATGTAGATCGTCGTCGCCCCGGGCGGCACGATCGCGACATGACTGAACGCGGGACTCTTCACGAGCCCCTCGGGCTGCAGCAGTTCGATCTTCATGAGGCCACGGTGGCACGCCATTTCCCCGACTAACAGTGCCGCTATCAACGACCGAGTCTCACGTCGAGCTGAGCCGTCAAGATTGTGTTGAGAGTGAATGTGCTGTGGTCTCGATGCGCTTCGCTTACTCGACCCTGGGCCCACCGCGCACGCTTGCGCGGGGGACTCGATGCGCTTCGCTTACTCGACGACCGGTGTGCGTCCCGCTCGTTGAGCGAAGCGATTCGGGGAAACCGGTCGTCGAGTAGGCGCGCCAGCGCCGTATCGAGACGGCTCGAGTAAGCGAGGAACGAGCGCATCGAGAGCGCGGCGCCGCGGGAATCGTACTCTGGAGAACGACGAAAGCCCCGCCGAAGCGGGGCTTTGCGTTGGTGGCTCCGACGGGCGTCGATCCCGTGACCTCACGATTTTCAGTCGTGCGCTCTACCAACTGAGCTACAGAGCCTCGTGCGATGAGCTCCGAGGAGTGCATCGCGATGTGGAGAAACCCTCCCCGAAGGGAGGGCCTCTACTCGCGACCCTGACGGGACTTGAACCCGCGACCTCCGCCGTGACAGGGCGGCACGCTAACCAACTGCGCTACAGGGCCTTACTTGGTGAGTTCCAGTGTAGAGCTTTGTGACCCCAACGGGATTCGAACCCGTGTTATCGCCGTGAAAGGGCGACGTCCTAGGCCACTAAACGATGGGGCCGAAGTCCCCCAGGAGGAACTCACCGGTCAGCAAGCATAGGGGGAATTCCGTCGATGCGCCAACCGAGCGCGCGTCGCCCCCAGATCGGGGCCGAGCGACACGAATCGAGCCACACCGCCCCGCTTGCGGGTTAGCCTCGATCCGGGGGATAGCCTCGAGCGGTAGTCGAAGGTTCGATGGGGGTGGTCGGCGTGCGTACGAGTCGGTCTCGTTCGCTGCGTTCACGCGTGGCCACACGGGTTCTCGCGGGGGCGATCGCTGCGATCGCGGTCATCACCACCGCGTCGGCGCCGGCGTGGGCCGCGGACTACCCGAGCTGGGACGACGTCCAAGCCGCCAAAGCCAACGAGGCCACCAAGGCGGCCGAGATCACGCGGATCGAAGGTCTCATCGCCGCCGCGCAGGCCCAGGTCGCCGAGACGCAGGCCATCGCCGAGCAACGCGGCGTCGAGTATCAGGCCGCGCAGGAGGAGTTCGATGCCGCCGACCTGAAGGCGAACTCGCTGCAGGCCGAAGCCGATGCGAGCAAGGCGCAGGCCGACGCCGCGACCGCGCGCGCCGGGCTCCTCGCCGCGCAGCTCTACCGATCCGGTGGTGCCGACCTCGGCGGTGCCGGTCTCATGCTCGAAGGCGACGGCGCGGCCGACCAGTTCCTCTCCAAGCTCGGACGCGCGACGAAGCTCGCCGAGATCAACGACGGCGTCTACTCGTCGGCGCTGTCCGCCAAGAATTCCGCCCAGTCGCTCAGCGACCAGGCGCAGGTCGCCCGCGATGAGCGCGAGAAGCTCCGCGTCGCCGCCGAGGCGAAGCTCGCCGAAGCCGCCGCCGCCGCGCAGGCGGCAGAAGCCCTGCTCGCCGAGCAGCAGGAGATGAGCATCGTGCTCGAGCAGCAGCTCGCCGCGCTCAAGGATGCGACCGCCGCGACCACCGAGCAGTACCAGGCCGGCGTCGAAGAGCGCCGCAGAGCCGCCGCGGCCGCCGCAGCGGCGGGAGGTGGCGGATCCGACTGGGGTCAGCTGAGTGACCAGGGCTGGTCGAAGCCGGCATACGGCCGCATCACCGACAACTACGGCCCCCGCCCCAGCCAGCCGGCCGGCGCCAACTCGTTCCACCGCGGAACCGACATCGGCACGGGCTGCTCGGCGAACATCTACGCCGCGACCTCCGGCACCGTGAAGTACTCGGGTTGGTACGGCACGTATGGCAACTTCATCGAGATCGACCATGGCGACGGTGTCACCACCGGGTACGCGCACATCCGCGACGGCGGACGCTTCGTCGGCATCGGCGACTACGTCGAGGCCGGGCAGAACATCGCCTCGAGTGGCACGACCGGCGCCTCCACCGGATGCCACCTGCACTTCGAGGTGCGCATCAATGGCACCCAGATCGACGCCGTGCCGTTCATGCGCGACAGGGGAGCGGCACTTGGCTAGGAGGCGGCCCTTGCTCGGCAAGCGCAAGACGGCCCTGCGGCCCGAGGTCGCCATCAGCGCGCTCGTCATCGGATCGGTCACCGCTGCGGTCGGTGTCTCCACCGCCGTCGCCGCCCCCGACTACCCGACGTGGGACGACGTCCAGAACGCCAAGAACGACGAGACCGCCACTGCTGCCAAGATCGCGGAGCTGACCGGTCTGCTCGATGGGCTGCAGGCGAACGCCGCCGCGGCGGCGCGGACTCAGCAGATCGCCGCCGAGAAGTACGCGATCGCCAAGGACCAGCTCGACAGCGCAGCCAAGCGCGAGAAGGACCTCGCCTCGAAGGCGGCCGACGCCGATGAGAAGGCGAAGGTGTCGAAGATGCGCGCCGGCCTCCTCGCCGCGCATCTCGCCCGCAACTCCGGATCCGACTTCGGGCTCGACCTGGCGCTGAACGGCTCCGACGCCGACGACCTGCTCTACCAGCTCGGCACGATGACGAAGCTGTCCGCCCAGTCGCAGGGCATCTACGACGACGCGATCGCCGACCAGAAGGAAGCGACCTCGCTCGGCAGCCAGGCGCAGATCGCGACGAAGCAGCGCGCGGCCCTCGCCGACGACGCCCAGAAAGCCCTCGACGCCGCGAACGCCGCCTCCTCGGCCGCCTCCGCCGCGCTGGCCGAGCAGGAGTCCCGGCAGAGCGAGCTCTACGCGCAGCTCGCGTCGCTGAAGAACACCACCGCGTCGACCGAGGCGGCGTACCAGCAGGGGCTCACGGCCGAGAAGGAGCAGCAGTCGGGCCCGCCCGCGCCGCCCTCCGCGCCGCCCATCACCCCGCCCGGAGCGACGCAGCCGCCGCCGGTCGCCCCGCCCGTGGTCGACAAGGTCGCCACCGCGATCGCGTTCGCGCGCGACCAGATCGGCGAGTACTACCTGCTCGGCGGCGCCGGACCCGACCGCTGGGACTGCTCGGGCCTCACCCTCAAGTCCTACGCGGCCGCCGGCGTCGGCATCGGCACCCACTCCGCGACGAACCAGTACAACACCGCCCGCAACCGCGGCCAGCTGGTGCCCTACTCGCAGGTGCAGCCGGGCGACCTGATCTTCTACTCCTCCGACGGCAGCGACATGTACCACGTGACGATGTACACGGGTGGCGGCCGGATGATCGAGGCGCCGTACGAGGGCGTCCCCGTGCGCGAGGTCGCGGTGCGCAGCTACGAGCGCGTCGCGTACGTCGCCCGCCCCACCGCCTGACGCAGAACGGCAGAAGGCCCGCTCCACCGATCGGTGAAGCGGGCCTTCGTCGTCGGAAGTCAGTGACCTTCGGTCTTGAGGCGCTCGATGGCCTCCTGGACGAGCTGCTCGGCTTCGGCGGCGTCGCCCCAGCCGTCGATCTTCACGAACTTGCCCGGCTCGAGGTCCTTGTAGCGGGCGAAGAAGTGCTCGAGCTCGTTGCGCGTCTGCTCGGGGACGTCGGTGAGGTCCTGGATGTGGGTCCAGCGGGGATCCTTGAACGGCACGACGATGATCTTCTCGTCGGTGCCGGCCTCGTCGCTCATGCGCAGCACGCCGACGGGGCGCACCTTGACGCCGACGCCCGGGTAGACGGGGTACTCGAGCAGCACGAGCGCGTCGAGCGGGTCGCCGTCGCCGCCGAGGGTGCCCTCGAAGAACCCGTAGTCGACGGGGTAGACGAAGCTGGTGAAGAGCACGCGGTCGAGGTAGACGCGACCGGTCTCGTGGTCGACCTCGTACTTGTTGCGGCTCCCCTTCGGGATTTCGACGACGACATCGTAGGCAGCCATGATCGGCGACTCCTTCAATTGGTGCGGGCCGCGCGGAGGTGCGGGCCTGTGCTTCGGTGCAGGCCGCGAGGGCCCGTGGTCGCGGCCAGAGCCGGACGATCGGCGGGATGCGCCGACTCGATAACGTTAGTGGATGCCCTCCCGACCGCGACTGACCCCGGCGATGGCCGACATCCGGCGCGCGGTCAGGGAATCTCTTACCGCCCTCGACCGCGGCGAGGGCGGTGACGGAGCGCTGGTGCTGGTGGCGCTGAGCGGGGGAGCCGACTCGCTCGCCCTCGCGGCGGCGACCGCGTTCGAGGCGCCGCGCGCCGGTTTCCGGGCGGGCGCGCTCATCGTCGACCACGGCCTGCAACCGGGCTCGGACGATGTGGCGGCCCGAGCGGCCCAGCAAGCGACGAAGCTCGGGCTCGCCCCGGTCGAGGTTCTGACCGTCGAGGTGGGAGCGGACGGCGGCCCCGAAGCGGCCGCCCGCGAGGCGCGGCGCACGGCACTGCAGAGCTCGGCGGAGCGGCTGGGTGCCATGCGCATCCTCCTCGCGCACACGCTCGACGACCAGGCCGAGACGGTGCTGCTCGGGCTGGCGCGCGGCTCCGGCCCCGACTCGCTGACGGGCATGGCGGTCGACGCTCCGCCCTACCTGCGACCTCTCCTCGGCATCCGTCGCGACAGCACCCGCGCATTCTGCGCCGACTCCGGCCTCGAATTCTGGGACGACCCCCACAACCTCGACCCGCGCTACGCGCGTGTGCGCGTGCGCCACGACCTGCTGCCGAGCCTCGAGACCGCGCTCGGCCCGGGGGTCGCCGAGGCGCTCTCTCGAACGGCCGACCAGCTGCGGGAGGACTCCGAAGCGCTCGACCACCTCGCGCTCGAATGGGCGGAGGAGATCGCCGAGCACTCCGAAGCGGGCATCGCCCTCCCCGTCGCCGCGCTGCACGGGCAGCCGTCCGCGCTGCGCCAGCGCGTCATCCGGGTGGCCGCCCTGCACGAGTTCGGGCTGACACTCACGCGATCGCAGACCCTCGCGGTCGCGCGGCTGGTCAGCGACTGGCACGGTCAAGGTGCGGTGCACCTGCCCGGCGTTATGGTGGAACGACGCGACGGTCTCCTGCGCTTCGCCGCATCCGTCTGACCGCGCGACACCACCCGCTCGAGCCGCAAGCCACACCGAGGAGTTCCATGTACCCGGCCGATGTCGAGAACGACCTGGTGGAGCTCCTGCTCACCGAGGAGCAGATCCAGGGGCGCATCGCCGAGATGTGCCGCGAGATCGAACGCGACTACGCGGGTGAGGATGTGCTGCTCGTCGGCGTGTTGAAGGGCGCCGTCATGGTCATGGCCGACCTGGCTCGCGAGCTGACGCTGCCCGTCGAGATGGACTGGATGGCGGTGAGCTCCTACGGCTCCAGCACCCGTTCGTCCGGTGTCGTGCGCATCCTGAAGGACCTCGACACCGAGCTCGCCGGCCGCAAGGTGCTGATCGTCGAGGACATCATCGACTCGGGGCTCACGCTGTCGTGGCTCGTCGAGAACCTGCGCTCCCGCGGACCCGAGTCGGTCGAGATCTGCGCGCTGCTGCGCAAGCCCGATGCGGCGAAGGTCGAGGTCGACGTGCGCTACGTCGGCTTCGACATCCCCAACTCGTTCGTCGTCGGCTACGGGCTCGACTACGCCGAGCGCTACCGCAACCTGCGCGGACTCGGCATCCTCGCCCCGCACGTCTACTCGCACGAAGACTGATCGGGGCGCCCCCGAACGCTGAAGCGACGCGCGGATGACGCGTCGAAGTGCTTCGAGGGCCGTACAGTAATCCTCGCTTGAGACGTCTCGCCGACGAGGCAGCCCCTCCCACGCCCGGCCGTGTGCGGCCACTATTACCTCGGAGCCCTCGTGACCCGCGACCTCGCCGCCCTCTCCCTCGCTGAATGCGAGGCCGTCCTCTTCGACCTCGACGGGGTCGTCACCCCGACCGCCGAAGTCCACATGAAGGCGTGGGCGCAGGTGTTCGAGGAGGAGTTCGCGAAGCACGGCGTCACGGTGCCGTACAGCGACGCCGACTACTTCGCCTCGCTCGACGGCAAGCCCCGCTACGACGGTGTGCAGTCCCTCCTCAGCTCGCGCGGTATCGACCTGCCATGGGGGAGTGCGGACGATCCGGGCGACGCCGAGACGGTGTGCGGGATCGGCAACCGCAAGAACGCGGTGTTCGCGGCGATCCTCGAGCACGAGGGCGTCGCCCCGTACGCCGGATCCCTCGATTTGATCGTTCAGTTGGCCGCGCGGGGCATCCCCATGGCGGTGGTGTCCAGTTCGAAGAACGCCCGCCCGGTCCTGCGCGCGGCGGGCCTCGGCGACCGTTTCGACGCCGTCGTCGACGGGGTCACCGCGGTGGAGGAGGGGATTCCCGGCAAGCCGGCCCCCGACATGTTCCTCGCCGGAGCGAAGCGGCTCGGCTTCGGTCCCGCCACCGTCGCCGTCTTCGAAGACGCCATCTCGGGTGTCGCCGCCGCGCACGCGGGAGAGTTCGGACTCGTCGTCGGCGTCGACCGCGGAGTCGGGCCCGAGCCGCTTCTCGCCGCGGGGGCCGACCTCGTCGTCCAGGACCTCGAAGAACTCGTCGCACGCGACACCTCCGATAGCGACGTCTCCGACAACGACATGTCCGGCAGCGACATCTCCGACAGCACAGACCAGGAAGAAGTCCGATGACCGCCCGTGAGTATTCGGTCCCCCTGATGCCGCTCGACCGCGACCGCTTCCCGGCCGACCCGTGGAAGCTCGTCGACCGCATCTACAACGAGGACAATCTCGGGCTGTCCGAGACCCTCTTCGCGGTGGGCAACGGCTACCTGGGCATGCGCGGCAACCACTCCGAGGGCCGCGCGAACCACATGCACGGCACCTTCATCAACGGGGTGCACGAGACGTGGCAGATCCGTCACGCCGAGCAGGCGTTCGGCTTCGCCGAGACCGGCCAGACCATCGTCAACGTGCCCGACGCCAAGGTCATCCGGCTCTACGTCGACGACGAGCCCCTCGCGCTCGACGTCGCCGAGCTCCTCGAATACCGGCGGGAGCTCGACTTCGCCGACGGGCTCCTGCGCCGCGAGCTGCGCTGGCTCACCCCGAGCGGCAAGCACGTCACCGTGAAGAGCGACCGCATGGTCTCCTTCAACGAGCGGCACCTCGCCGTAATGCGCTTCGAGGTGACCGTCGAGGATGCCGACGCCCCGGTCGTCATCTCCTCGCAGGTCATCAACCGCCAGGACGGCGAGGACGAGTACGGCTCGCGTCGGCAGAAGGCGAAGGGCTTCGACCCGCGCAAGGCCGAGACGATCGGCGAGCGGGTGCTGCAGCCCGAGCAGTTCTGGCAGGACGGCGACCGCAGCGCCCTCAGCTACCGGGTCACCCAGTCGCGGATGACAGTCGCGGTGATGGCCGACCACATCGTCGAGACCGAGAACGAGGTCGTGCGCCGGCACAGCGTGCAGGCCGACCGTGCCAAGAACGTGTTCCGCTTCCAGGCCAAGGCGGGCGTGCCCATCCGCCTCACCAAGATCGTCAGCTATCACAGCTCCCGCGGGGTGCCTCCGCACGAACTGATCGACCGGTGCGAGCGCACGATCGATCGGGTCGCCGGCGAGGGCGTCGCCCGCCAGTACGAGAAGCAGCGCGAGTGGTTCGACGGCTTCTGGAGCCGCTCCGATGTCGAGATCCCGCACGACCCCGAGCTGCAGCAGGCGGTGCGCTGGAACCTGTTCCAGCTCGCGCAGGCCACCTCGCGCGCCGACGGCCTCGGCGTCGCGGCGAAGGGCGTCACCGGCAGCGGCTACAGCGGCCACTACTTCTGGGACACCGAGATCTACGTGATCCCGTTCCTCACCTACACGAACCCGCAATTCGCCCGCAACGCGATCTCGATGCGCGAGGGGATGCTGCCCGCCGCCCGCGAGCGCGCCCGTCAGTTGAGCGAGGCGGGGGCGCTGTTCCCGTGGCGCACCATCAACGGCGAGGAGGCGTCGGCCTACTACGCGGCGGGCACCGCGCAGTACCACATCAACGCCGACATCACCTTCGCCCTGGCGAAGTACGTGCGTGCGACCGGTGACGTCGACTTCCTCGCCCGCGGCGCGGTGGACATCGCCGTCGAGACCGCGCGGCTGTGGACGACCCTCGGCTTCTGGCGGCACAACGCGCAGGACACCTTCCACATCCACGGTGTCACCGGGCCCGACGAGTACACGACCGTCGTCAACGACAACCTCTTCACCAACACGATGGCGCGCTTCAACCTGCGCTACGCCGTCGAGTCGGTGCGGCTCATCGAGAAGCAGTACCCGCAGGCGTTCGCCCGCATGGTCGATCGGCTGGGGCTCGACATGTACGAGCTCGTCGAGTGGGAGCGCGCCGCGGACGCGATGGCGATCCCCTACGACGAGGCCGTCGGCATCCACCCGCAGGACCAGCACTTCCTCGAGCGCGAGGTCTGGGACCTCGCGGCGACGCCCGAGGACAAGAAGCCCCTGCTGCTGCACTACCACCCGCTCGTCATCTACCGCTTCCAGGTGCTGAAGCAGGCCGACGTGGTGCTCGCCCTGTTCCTGCACGGCGATGAATTCACTGAGGCCGAGAAGCGCGCCGACTTCGACTACTACGACCCGCTGACCACCGGAGACTCGACGCTGTCGGCGGTCGTGCAGTCGATCGTCGCCGCCGAGATCGGTTACCGCGACCTCGCGCTGCGCTACTTCGAGCACGCCCTCTACGTCGACCTCGCCGACTTGCACGCCAACACGGCGGACGGTGTGCACGTCGCCTCCGTCGGCGGCGTCTGGAGCGCGCTCGTCTACGGCTTCGGCGGCATGCGGGACTTCGGCGGCGCGCTGTCCTTCGACCCGCGCCTGCCGTCGTCGTGGCCCGAGCTCCGGTTCCGCGTCGCGTGGCACGGCACCCGCCTGCTCGTGACCCTCACCCGTCAGGCGCTGCACGTCGAGGTGGTGGACGGCGCCGCCGTCGACTTCACGGTGCGCGGGGAGTCCTTCACGGTGGCCGCCGGCTCACCCGTCACGGTGCCGCTCGGCGACCAGGGACCCTTCCTGCCGGGAGGCCCCATCGCGAACCGCGGGGCCGAGAACCGCCGCGAGGACGGCACGCTGATCACGGCGTCGATTCCGACCCTGCCCGGCTTCGCGCTCGGCTGACCCTCGACCATGGCAGCGGACCCGTTCCGCTGTCATGGTTCGCCCTTGGCAAACAGCCGTCAGGCCCACAGTTCCGCGGCTGTACCCTTAGTCGCATCATGAACCTCAAGCGCATCTTCCGAGGCCCGATCCTCTACATCGTGATCGCGGTCATCGTCGTGTGGGTCGGCTCCAGTCTGCTCACCGGCTCGGGCTTCCGGCAGGTGACCACCGAGCAGGGTCTCGACATCCTGAAGGGCGACAACGTCCAGGCGGTGAAGATCGTCGACGGCGACAACCGCGTCGACATCACCCTCAACCAGGCCGACGACGAGTTCGGCAAGCAGGTCCAGTTCTATTACGTCACCCCGCGCGGCGAGGACATCGTCGCGGCGGTCGACGCCTCCAACCCGTCCGACGGCTACGACGACGAGGTCCCCCAGCCGAGCTGGATCCTCTCCGCGCTCAGCCTGCTGCTGCCCGTCATCCTCATCGGCGTCTTCATCTGGCTGATGCTTTCGGGCATGCAGGGCGGCGGCAACCGGGTCATGCAGTTCGGCAAGTCCAAGGCCAAGCTCGTGTCGAAGGAGTCGCCGAAGGTCACCTTCGACGACGTCGCCGGCTCCGACGAGGCCATCGAGGAGCTGCAGGAGATCAAGGACTTCCTGAAGGAGCCCGCCAAGTTCCAGGCGGTCGGCGCGCGCATCCCGAAGGGCGTGCTGCTCTACGGCCCTCCCGGAACCGGCAAGACCCTGCTCGCCCGCGCCGTCGCGGGTGAGGCGGGCGTCCCGTTCTACTCGATCTCGGGATCGGACTTCGTCGAGATGTTCGTCGGCGTCGGTGCGAGCCGTGTGCGCGACCTGTTCGAGCAGGCGAAGCAGAACTCGCCCGCCATCATCTTCATCGACGAGATCGACGCCGTCGGTCGCCACCGCGGCGCCGGCATGGGCGGCGGCCACGACGAGCGCGAGCAGACCCTCAACCAGCTGCTGGTCGAGATGGACGGCTTCGACGTCAAGACGAACGTCATCCTCATCGCGGCGACCAACCGCCCCGACATCCTCGACCCCGCCCTGCTGCGTCCCGGCCGCTTCGACCGCCAGATCGGCGTCGACGGCCCCGACCTGAAGGGCCGCCAGAAGATCCTCGAGGTGCACTCGAAGGGCAAGCCGATGGCCGAAGGCGTCGACCTCGAGGTCCTCGCCCGCAAGACCCCCGGCTTCACCGGCGCCGACCTGGCGAACGTGCTGAACGAGGCCGCGTTGCTCACCGCCCGTTCGAACGCGCAGCTGATCGACAACCGCGCCCTCGACGAGGCCGTCGACCGCGTCATGGCGGGTCCGCAGCGCCGCTCCCGTGTCATGAAGGACCAGGAGAAGCTGATCACCGCCTATCACGAGGGCGGCCACGCCCTCGTCGCGGCGGCGATGAACCACACCGACCCGGTCACGAAGGTCACGATCCTTCCCCGCGGACGCGCCCTCGGCTACACGATGGTGCTACCGCTCGAAGACAAGTACTCCGTCACCCGCAACGAGCTGCTCGACCAGCTGGCCTACGCCATGGGCGGCCGCGTCGCCGAGGAGATCGTCTTCCACGACCCCACCTCGGGCGCCTCGAACGACATCGAGAAGGCGACGGGCACCGCGCGCAAGATGATCACCGAGTTCGGCATGAGCTCGAAGATCGGCTCGGTCAAGCTGGGGCAGTCGTCCGGCGAGATGTTCCTCGGCCGTGACATGGGTCACCAGCGCGACTACTCCGACGAGCTCGCGCTGCAGGTCGACCGCGAGGTCCGCGAGATCATCGAGAACGCGCACGACGAGGCCTACAAGGTCATCAACGACAACCGCGACATCCTCGACCGCCTCGCGACCGCGCTGCTCGAAGAGGAGACCCTCGACCAGCACCAGCTCGCCGCGATCTTCGAGGGCATCCGCAAGCTGCCCGAGCGCCCGCAGTGGCTCTCGAGCGACAAGCGCCCGTTGCCCGACCTTCCCGCCGTCGCGGTGCCGAAGGCGAAGGCGCCGATCGACGCCGGTGCGGTGGATGGCGGTGTCGACTCCGAGCCGACCACGTCCGGCCGGGCCCGCGCCCCCCGCGTGAAGCCGCGCCCCGCCACCGCCTGAGTTGGGGGCTCCTATCGACGCTGACCGCATCCGTCGCGCCGTGAGTGAGCTGCTCTCGGCGATCGGCGAGGACCAGACCCGCGACGGGCTCCGTGAGACCCCGGCGCGGGTCGCCGACGCCTACGCCGAGCTGTTCAGCGGCGTCGGCGTCGACGCGTCGCTGGTGCTCTCCGAGGCCTCCGACGTCGCGACGGGTGAGGACGCCGAACCGGTCGTGCTCGCCGACGTTCCGTTCCGGTCGATGTGCGAGCACCATCTGCTCCCGTTCCAGGGCACGGCGTCGATCGCCTACCTGCCCCGCACACGTCTCACCGGTCTCGGCCGCATCGCCCGCGTTCTCGACGTGGTGTCGTCGCGACCGCAGCTGCAGGAACGCCTTACCGAGGACATCGCCGACGCGATCGAGCGCGGACTCGACGCCCGCGGCGTGGTCGTCATCCTGTCGGCGAACCACGCCTGCCTCTGGGCGCGCGGGACCCGCACGCAAGGGGCCCGCACCGTCACCATCGCCGGCCGCGGCGAGTACGCCGATCCCGCAGGTCGTGCCGAGGTCGTCCTCCTGATGGGCGCCGACGGAGCCGACTCGTGACCGGCCGCGCGAAGGTGCTCGGCATCCTCAACGTGACGCCCGACTCGTTCAGCGACGGGGGCGAGCATCTCGACTTCGACGCCGCCGTCGCGCACGCCGAGGCCATGGTCGCGGCCGGAGCCGACATCATCGACATCGGCGGCGAATCGACAAGGCCCGGCGCCGAGCGCGTCGACCCCGAAATCGAACGGGCCCGGGTCCTCCCGGTGGTCGTCGCCCTCGCCGAACGCGGGATCGAGGTGAGCGTCGACACGATGAACGCGTCGACCGCGCTCGCCGCCGTGCGCAGCGGCGCCTCGATCATCAACGACGTCTCCGGTGGTCTCGCCGACCTCGGCATGGCGGGCGTGATCGCCGAGACCCGGGTGAAGTACATCGCCATGCACTGGCGGGGTCCCAGCAACGAGATGGTCACCCTCGCCGACTACCGCGACGTGCCGAGCGACGTGCGGCGCGAGCTGAAGTCGCGCGTCGCCGAGCTGCTCGTCCAGGGCATCGACGAGCAGCAGCTCATCCTCGACCCGGGTCTCGGCTTCGCGAAGGACGCCCGGCACAACTGGCAGCTGCTGTCCCGTCTCGGCGAGATCGAGTCGCTCGGCTACCCGGTGCTCGTCGGCGCCTCGCGCAAGCGGTTCGTCGGCGCACTGCCGCAGCGGAACAGGGTCGGCGCCGGCGTCGATCCGCGCGACCTGCCGACCGCGGTGATCAGCGCTCTCGCCGCGCACGCCGGAGCGTGGGGCGTGCGCGTGCACGACGTCGCGTCGACCGCGGCCGCGCTCGACGTCGTCGACGCGTGGCGAGCCGGAGCGGATGCGTGATGGGCGACCGCATCGAACTCGTCGGCGTGCGCGCGTTCGGACGGCACGGCGTCTACGCGCATGAGCGCGAGCAGGGGCAGGAGTTCGTCGTCGACGTGGTCCTCCACCTCTCCCTCGCCTCGGCAGCCGCGACCGACGACGTCGCCGACACCGTGCACTACGGCGAGCTGGCGGAGCGCATCGTCGCCCTGGTCGGCGCCGAACCGGTCGCGCTCATCGAGACCCTCGCGCAGCGCATCGCCGACGACGTGCTCTCCGACGTCCGAGTGAACAGCGTCGACGTCACGGTGCACAAGCCGTCGGCGCCCATCACGGTGCCGTTCGGCGATGTGAGCGTGCGGATCTCGCGCGCAGGGCTGCACACCGCCGTGATCGCGTCCGGCAGCAACCTCGGCGATCGCGCGGCGACGCTCGAGTCCGCGCTCCGTGCCATCGCGGCGACGCCCGCGCTCTCGGTGCTCGCCGAGTCCCCTGTCGTCGAAAGCGCGGCGCACACACTCGACGGGGTCGACGAGGACAAGCCGGCCTACCTGAACCAGGTCGTGATCGTCCGCACCGAGCTCGGCGCCGCCGACCTGCTCGCCCGCCTGCAGCAGATCGAGCTCGAGCACGGACGCGCGCGCGCCGAACGCTGGGGCGACCGCACGCTCGACCTCGACATCGTGAGCTTCGACAGCGTCATCTCCGACGACCCCGACCTGCGGCTGCCGCACCCGCGAGCCCACGAGCGGGCGTTCGTCCTCGTGCCGTGGCTGCTCGCCGACCCCGAGGCGGAGCTGCCGGGCGTCGGCCGCGTCGACGCGCTCGCCGCCTCGATGGCCGATCAGGTGACCGAGGTGGACGCCCGGTGAAGCCGACCACCCCGGGCCTTCCCGTCGCTCTCGCCGGCGCCGGGGGAGTGCTCGCCTACCTCCTCGAAGTGGGCCTCGTCGCCGCCGGGCGCCCCTCGTTCGTGCCGCCGTTCACGTTCCCGATCTCGCTCGTCGTGATCGCCGGGCTGGTGCTGCTGTTCGGCTGGCCGATCCGCCAGGTGCTGCGTGGCAAGAGCCGCACACGCCTCGACCCGTTCCGAGCGATGCGCGTGGTGCTGTTCGCGAAAGCGTCGGTGCTGGTCGGCGCGCTGCTCGGCGGCGCCGCCGTCGGGGTGGCCGCCCACCTCATCGGACGACCGGTCCTCGCGCAGTCGGACGACCTCGTCCGCGCGGTGCTGTCGGTCGTCGCGTCGGCCGTCGCCGTGGTCGCCGGACTCGTCGTCGAGCACTGGTGCACGCTGCCGCCCGACGATGAGGACGACTCGAGGGTCGGCGTACAGGGACAATAGGGGCATGGCCACACGTCTCGAGCTGGCCGACGCGCAGTGGCGTCGGGTCTCGCCCAAGCAGATCGGCGTCGAGATCTTCGGCCTCGTCATCGTCGTCGTCCTCGCGGGCGCGGCGGCTGCATTCGCCTACTTCCTCGGCTTCGGCTTCCTCACGGTGATCTTCGGCGCCGCTGCGGTGGCGTCGCTGATCTCGGCGACACTCGTGCCGCGCCGGGTGCGCGCCTACGGCTATCTGCTCCGTGACGACGATCTGCTGTTCCGGCGCGGGCTGCTCTTCCAGCGCTTCGTCGCCGTGCCCTACGGCCGCATGCAGCTCGTCGACATCACCCGCGGCCCGCTGGCCCGGATGATGGGACTCGCCGATCTGAAGCTCGTCACCGCGGCGGCGACGAGTGGCGTCTCCATCCCCGGACTGACCGAGCCCGACGCGGCGGAGCTGCGCGACCGCCTCGTCGAGCTCGCCGAGACCCGCCGGGTGGGGCTGTGACCACACCGCCGACCGGCCCGCTCGCCGACGGCGAATGGCATCGGCTGCATCCGGCGACGCCGCTGCTGCGCGGTGGCATCGCGCTGATCGCGATCATCGGCATCATCATCGCGAACCTGCGCGACCGGGTCCTCGAACTCGTCCTGCACTACGAGGAGAACGACCCGTTCGACCTGCTGATCGATCGGGGCTGGCTGCTCCCGGCGCTGCTGATCGTCGGCGGCGTGCTCCTGCTCGGTGTCGGCGGTTTCTGGCTCGCCTGGCGGATGCACGAGTTCCGGGTCACCGACGAGGTGGTCGAGGTGCGATCGGGCATCCTCTTCCGCGCCCAGCGCAAGGCACGTCTCGACCGCATCCAGGGCGTCAACATCGTGCGCCCCCTCGTGCCGCGGCTGTTCGGCGCCGCGCGGCTGCAGATCTCCGTGGCGGGCAACGACGGCGGCGTGAAGCTCGAGTACCTGCCCTCGGCCGCCGCGGACGAGCTCCGTCGCGACGTCCTCGCGCTCGCGTCCGGCGCCTCCCGCCAGCAGGCGGGCCCCGCCCAAACCTCGGGAGGGCTTCTCGAACGTCGGGTCGGCGAGTTCCTCGCGCCCGAGCTCGACCCGACCGAGGCCGAACCCGAGTCGGTCGTGCACCTCTCGCTCGGGCGGCTCGTCGGCTCGATGTTCCTCCGCGACTCGACCGTCATCCTCGTGCTGGTGCTCGCCGTCGGCATCCCGTGGGTCGTGATCACCGACGCCTGGGTCTCGCTGGTCGCGATCGTGCCCAGCCTCATCGGTCTGGTGAGCTACACGGTGAACCGCTTCCTCCGGTCGCTGCGCTACAGCATCGCCGGCACGCCGAACGGCATCCGGATCGGCTTCGGCCTTCTCTCGACGAGCAACGAGACGCTGCCTCCCGGCCGGGTCCACGCCATCGAGATCTCGCAGCCGCTGCTGTGGCGCATCCCCGGGTGGTGGCAGATCAAGATCACCCGCGCGAGCGTCTCGCTGACCCAGGGCGGCGCGTCGAACTCCAACACCACGATCCTGCCGGTCGGCGACCGGGGCGATGTGCAGCGGGTCCTCGGGCTGCTGCTGCCCGCGGCCACCGAGGCGCAGCTCGGCGCCCTCGTCGACGACGGACTCTCGGGGGTCGGGTCGCAGGGCGAGGGGTTCATCACCTCCCCGCGTCGCGCGCGGCTGTTCCGGCCGTTCTCCTGGCGGCGCAACGGCTACCGACTCGGCGAGACCCTGCTCGAACTGCGCAAGGGCCGCATCTGGCGCTCGCTCATCGTGCTGCCCCTCGCCCGGCTGCAGAGCGTCTCGATGTCGCAGGGTCCGCTGTACCGGGCGGCGGGCCTGGCGGAGCTGCACGCGCACGTCGTCGCCGGACCGATCTACACGCGTCTCGGTGGCATCGACGTCGACGTCGCCCGCGGGATGTTCGCCGACGTCGTCGCGGGCGCCGAGGAGTCGGGCCGCGACGACCGCAGCCACCGCTGGAACTCCGCCGATCAGGCACACTCCGCCGACGCGCACGCGGACGAAGCGCCCGCCCCGACGGAGGGATGAACGATGCAGCGATCGGGACGTCTCGGCGTCGGAGTCATCGGCGCCGGACGTGTCGGCCCGGTCCTCGCGGCCGCGCTCGCCGGCGCAGGGCATGCCCTCACCGGGATCTCGGCGGTGTCGGAGCAGAGCAGGGAGCGCGCCTCGTCGATCCTCCCGGCCGTGCCGATCCTCGAGGTGCCCGAGGTCCTCGAGCGCAGCGAACTCGTCATCCTCGCGGTGCCGACCGCCGAGCTGACCGGCCTGGTCGAGGGGCTCGCCGCCGTGGGCGCATGGCAGCCCGGCCAGATCGTCGTCCACACGGCAGCGGAGTTCGGCACCGCCGTGCTCGCCCCGGCCGCTCGGGCAGGGGCGATCCCCATCGCCATCCATCCGGCCATGGCCTTCACCGGTACGAGCGTCGACCTCGCGCGGCTCCCCGAAGCCTGGTTCGCGGTCACCGCGCCCGCCGCGGTGCAGCCCATCGGTCAGGCGCTCGTCGTCGAGATGGGCGGGGAGCCCGTCCTCATCGCCGAGGAGGACCGGCCGACGTATGCCGAGGCGATCGCGACGGTGTCGACGTTCTCGAGCGCGATCGTCGACCAGGCCGTCGGTCTGCTGAGATCGATCGACGTCGAGGCGCCCGGGCGGGTTCTCGGGGGCATCGCCCGCTCGAGTCTCGACTACGCGTTGGCCCGTGCCCAGCCGGATAGCATCGATCTCGCCGTTCTGCGCGAGACCGGTTTCGACGAAGGGCGGGAGGACCGGTGACGCAGCCGATCGTCGAGCACACGATCGCGGGCATCCGCGAACGCGTCCGCAGCGCGCGCGCCGAGATCGAGACCGGCGGGGCGCCGCGAGCACGGGTAGCGCTGGTGCCGACGATGGGCGCCCTGCACGCCGGACACCTCGCCCTCGTCGAGCGGGCGCGCGAGGTGGCCGACATCGTCGTCGTCTCCGTCTTCGTGAACCCGCTCCAGTTCGGCGAGAAGGCCGACCTCGAGGCCTACCCGCGCACCCTCGACTCCGATGTCGAGCTCCTCGGTTCCGTCGCGGACGGGCTCTTCGTCTTCGCACCGTCGGGCGAGGAGATGTATCCGAACGGCTTCCCGGCGACCCGCGTCTCCGGCGGCGCCATCGCCGACCGCTTCGAGGGCAGGAGCCGCCGCGGCCATTTCGACGGCGTGCTCACCGTCGTGTCGAAGCTCTTCCACATCGTGGGTCCCGACGTCGCCGTCTTCGGACGCAAGGACGCCCAGCAGGCGTTCCTCGTGGAACGGATGGTGCGCGACCTCGACTTCCCGATCACCATCGAGACCGTCGAGATCGTGCGCGAGGACGACGGTCTCGCCCGCTCGAGCCGCAACCGGCGCCTCGGGTCGGGGGAGCGGATCGCCGCCCTGGCGCTGTCCCGTGCGCTCGAAGCCGCGGCATCGTCGGCCGATGCGGGCATCGACGCCGCGATCGCTGCGGCGCAGTCGGCGTTGATGGGCGAACGGCTCGTGACGCTGGACTACCTCGCGATCGTCGACCCCACCACCTTCACGCCGGTCGATGACGGACACCGAGGTCGAGCCCTGGTCCTCATCGCCGCCGATGTGGGGGGCACCCGTCTGATCGACAACGAGAGCATCTACCTCCGCTGACGTCCGCGCCGGTGTCAGCGCCGCCCCTGCCCAGGACCCCGCGCCGACCGCGGGTCCGCCTGCGGGGTACCGTTGAGGGGCCGTTCCCACCCGATCCTGGAGACCTCTTGTCCGAGAATCCCGACGCTCCCGAGCCCTTCGACGCCGACGACGACGTCAGCGAGCAGAAGGCGGTCCGCCTCGCCAAGCGCGAGCGGCTGATCGACGAGGGCACCGAGGCGTACCCGGTCGAGGTGCCCATCACCGACACCATCGCGAAGGTCCGAGCCCGTCACACCGATCTCGAGGCCGATGTCGCGACGGGCGAGACCGTCGCCCTCGCCGGGCGCATCGTGCACCTCCGCAACACCGGCAAGCTCTGCTTCGCCGCCCTCCAAGCCGGCGACGGCGAGCGCATCCAGGCGATGCTGAGCCTCGCCGAGGTCGGGCAGGACTCGCTCGACCGGTGGAAGGAGCTCGTCGACCTCGGCGACCACCTCTTCGTCCGCGGCGAGGTCATCACCTCCCGCCGCGGTGAGCTGTCGGTGCTCGTCGCCGAGTGGCGCATCGCCTCGAAGGCGGTGCTGCCCCTGCCCAACCTGCACGCCGAGCTGAGCGAGGAATCGCGGGTGCGCAGCCGCTACCTCGACCTCATCGTCAGAGAGCAGGCCCGAGAGACGGTGCGGGCACGCGCGAAGGCGGTCGCGTCGCTGCGTCGCACCTTCGATTCGCATGACTTCCTCGAACTCGAGACGCCGATGCTGCAGGTGCAGCACGGCGGTGCGGCGGCCCGCCCCTTCATCACTCACAGCAATGCGTTCGACATCGACCTGTACCTGCGCATCGCCCCGGAGCTGTTCCTCAAGCGCGCCGCCGTCGGCGGGCTCGAGCGCATCTTCGAGATCAACCGCAACTTCCGCAACGAGGGCGCCGACTCGACGCACTCGCCCGAGTTCGCGATGCTCGAGGCCTACCAGGCGTACAGCGACTACAACGGCATCGCCGACCTCACCCAGGAGCTCATCCAGAACGCCGCCCTCGACGCCTACGGCTCGCACGTCGTCACCTGGGCCGACGGCACCGAGTACGACCTCGGCGGCGAATGGGCGCGCATCGGCATGTACGAGTCGCTGAGCGAGGCCGCCGGAGTGCAGGTCACGCCGGAGACGCCTCAGGACGAGCTCACGGCGCTCGCCGAGAGCGTCGGCATCGAGATCGAGCACCCGCTGCGCGGCAAGTACGTCGAGGAGCTCTGGGAGCACTTCGTCAAGCCGGGACTCGTCGCACCGACGTTCGTTCTGGACTTTCCGGTCGACACCTCGCCGCTCGTGCGCGACCACCGCTCGAAGGCCGGGGTCGTCGAGAAGTGGGACCTCTACGTCCGCGGCTTCGAACTGGCCACCGGGTACTCGGAGCTGGTCGACCCGGTCATTCAGCGCGAGCGCTTCGTCGAGCAGGCCCTGCTCGCCTCGAAGGGCGACCCCGAGGCGATGCGCGTCGACGAGGAGTTCCTCCGGGCCCTCGAGCACGGCATGCCCCCGACGGGCGGCATGGGCATGGGCATCGACCGTCTGCTGATGGCGCTAACCGGGCTCGGCATCCGTGAGACGATCCTCTTCCCCCTGGTGAAGTGAGACGGTGAGCCGACCATGAACGACTACCTTCCCGACGACGAATTGCGCGACAAGAACACGCCGAAGCCGCCGTCGTTCAACCGCGTCGCGATCTGGGTCTCGGTCGCGGCGGTCGGCGCGTACTTCGTGATCTCGGGCGTCATGGGGATGCTCTCGCGCTGACTCGGCGAGCCCGTCGAGCCGTTGCGGGACCGTTACCACATCGATCGTTGCGAACGCATGGGCGGCTCCAATAGAGTGCCCACGTCCCCCCCAATGAGGGGCACGCTTACCACCCCCGACAGCGCCCGAGCTGTACCCGCGTGTGTGTTCGGCGAGCCCGCACACGAAAGTTCCGACGTTGTCGAAGACGCTCAAATCCTGGTTCGCTGTCGCTGTCACCGCGGCGATCGCTGCCGGAATCGCTCCCCTCGGAGCCCTCTCCGCCTCCGCGGCCGACGCTGAGGCGCCCGACGTCGCCTTCCTGTCGCCCGCCGCCGGTGCCGTCATCGGGAACTCGGCCGCATTCAGCTTCTCGGTGACCGACTCGAGCCCGACGCACCGCTTCCTCGGGTCGAAGTCGGGCGTCAGCTACGTCGAGGCCTCGACCGAGCCGAGCACGCAGTTCGTGCTCGACACGAGCGGTTGGCCCGAGGGCCCGGTGGTCGTCACCGCGCACGCCGAAGACACGTTGGGCAACAAGGACGCGGGATCGACCGCCGACCTCACAGTCGTCGTCGACCACACCGCACCGGTGGTCGAGCTCAGCGCCCCTGCCGCGGGGGCCGAGGTCACCGTCGGCGACGAGCTCCAGATCGCGGCGACGATCACCGACGCCCACGCGTCGTCGCTGTCGCTCGCCGTCGACGGGACGCCGGTGAACGTCCGCGACCGCGACTCCTCGCCCGCCTACGCCTACACCCTCGACACTGCCCTGTGGGCCGTGGGCGAGCACCGCATCACGATCGTCGCGGTCGACGCCGCCGGCAACACGAGCGTCGAGGCCGCGGTCACCGTCGTCCTCGTCGCCGCAGAGGGGCCCGGCGAGGAAGTCCCCGGCGAAGAAGAGCCCGGCGAGGAAGAACCCGGGCAGGAAGAGCCCGGCGAGGAGGGCCCCGTCGAGGAGACGCCCGTCGACCAGCCCCAGCAGCCCGGGCAGCCCCAGCAGCCGAGCGGTACCCCTCAGCAGAGCGGGCAGACGCCGATTCAGCAGGCCCCGCAGCAGCAGTTCGCGGCGCAGCAGCAGACGACCGGTACGGCTCCCGCGCCCGCAGCGATCGCGGCGCCCGAGGTGCCGACGCTCCCCGCTCCCTCGACGGCGCCGACCTCTCGCGCCGCTGACGACGAGCTCGACGAGCAACTCGACACCTTCGCGGTTCCCGCCGACGACGAGGACGCTTCGGCGGCCGGTGACACGACGGACTGGCAGTCGACGCTGCTGTTCGCCGGCATCGGACTGCTCGCGGCGCTCCTGCTCCTGTTGGTGATCTTCCTGATCGCCCGTCGCCGCCGCCGACAGTACAGCTGACGACCACTCCTGCACCTCCCTCCCACCCCTGGAAAGAGAGCAATGAAGAAGTTCCTGTCCATCGCCGGCGTCGCCGCCGCAACGGTCGCACTGACGCTGACCGCCGCATCGCCCGCCACTGCCGCGACGACGCCGAAGACCTCGACGAGCGTCAACACCACCTGCAATGTCACCACTGACAAGGTGCTGGTCGCCGTCTACGCCGAGAACACGGAGTCCGTGCCCGTCTCGGTGAAGTTCGTCACCGACTACGGCACGAAGTCGGCGACCGTCGCCGCGGGCGCCCGCTACTACCAGACCCTCGAGACGTCGAAGGGCAATGTCGCCAGCGGCAAGGTCGCGGTCAGCGTGTACCGCGGCGCCACCGCCACCGAGGCGGCCGCCTACTCGTACACGGAGAAGGCCTTCCCCGAGAAGACCTGCACGCAGAACCCGATCGGCACCGCGAACGGCGGCAGCTATATCAACTCGTCGACGGGCAAGATCGCGCTCACAGGGTACTTCACCAACAAGGGCAAGGACGCTGTCAGCGTCCGCCTGCTCACCCCGAAGGGCGAGTCCGCGGCGCAGACCGTCGAGCCCGGCAAGTCGGCCTACCTCGTCGTGCAGACGACCGATGCGACCACGACCGATCTCGCCGGCAGCATCCGCGCCTACAAGTACATCGACGGCAAGGGCCTCTCGTCGCTGTTCCCCGTCACGTTCCCGGGCAGGACCTCGGTCGTCCCCACCACCATCTCGGTGTCGAGCGGCTTCGCGAAGGGGCTCAGCGACACCCGTGCGACCGGCCACAAGGAGTTGAAGGGCACCGGGCTGCGCATCTGGACCGAGGGGGCGACCAGCACCGACAAGGTCGCCGAGTACGTGTTCACCAACACCGCCCTCTCGGCGGTCGGTACCCCCGCCCTCGACTACACCCCGACCACCGGCGGTAAGCCGGGCTACCAGCTGGTCGTCGACTTCGACGGTGATGGGCAGTCCGACGGCATCCTCGTCGGCGAGGACGTCTACGGCCAGAATTGGTGGCTCAGCAACTCCGCCACCGCCCCGGTCAAGGCGGCCGCACCGCACACCGGCGGGGGCTTCGGATCGCAGTGGTACGGCACGCTCGCCGAGTGGAGCGCGGCGTTCCCGAACGCGAAGGTCGCAGCGTACGGCTTCTCGCTCGGCTCGGGTGTGCTCGGCGACGGAGTCCTAAACTCGATCACCTTCGCGGGCAAGGCCTACACCTTCGTGCAGTAGTCCGCCGCACCACAGCAGCACAGCACCACCACAGCAGCAGAGCGGTCGCCCGGTCGGGCGGCCCCTCTCGTGCGTCTGCGGGTATCCTCGTCCTGTCATGGACTTCTTCCTCAACGCGCTGTGGTCGGTCACCCCCACCGTCCTCGTCGGCGTGATCTTCTGGTTCATCGTCGCCGCGATCCTCCGCGCCGACCGGACCGAGCGGAAGGTGCGGTCGCGCATCGAGGCCGAGGAGCGTGCGAAGGCGGGTCTTCCGCCCGCGCGCAGCTGACCCACTCGCCCAGCCCACCGACGTCGGTGGACCGCCCTCAGGCTGCGAAGAGAGCCTCTCGGGCGGCGAGCCGCAGCTCGAGTTCTCGCATGGCGAGCGCGGCGAGGTCGGCGAGATCGGCGAGGTCGTCGTCGGCGAAGCTCCTGGGGCGGGTGTCGTAGACGCAGAGACTCCCGATCGCATACCCGTCGTGCGTGATGAGCGGCGCCGCCGCGTAGGCCATCGCATCGGTCATCCGCAGTGCGGTGTTGTCGGCGCTCCGCGGATCGGTGGAGATGTCAGGGACGGCGATCGCCGTCGCTCCTTCGACCGTCAGTGTGCAGAGCGCCGCGTCGCGGCTGACCTGCTGCACCGCGACTCCGCGGTGCGACTTCAGCCACACCCGCTCGTCATCGACGAAGGACAGCAGGCTGATGGGGGCGTCGAACAGGCGCGACGCGAGAAGCGTGAAGTGGTCGAGTGCGTCGTCGGGCGGGCTGTCGAGCACACCGTAGCGGCGCAGCGCCGCAAGACGTCCCTTCTCGGGGTCGTCGGAGGTCGGTGCGCTCGCGATGGGCGCCGCGAGGGTGGCTGCGGCCGCCTCGATGCGCTCGAGCACCACGCCCATCGTCGGCCGGAGGGCGGGCTGTCGATGCGTCATGCCGCGGAGGAGGTCCGCGACGACGGGGGGCACCGAATCGGGGATGACCGGATCGCGTTCGAGCCGCGCGAACGCCGTTTGCTCCATCGCCCCGGGGAACTCGATCCGGCCGGTGAGGGCCTCGAGGAAGACGAGGCCGAGCGCGTACACATCGGTCGCGAGGTCGGGGTCGGCGCCCTCGACCTGTTCGGGACTGATGTAGGCGGCGGTGCCCTTGCGGGTGCCCTGACCGGCGTGGGCGCCGAGGATGCTGGTGATGCCGAAATCGGTGAGCTTGCCGCGGACTCGTCCGTTGGCGGGGTCCTCGGTGATGAGCACGTTCGCCGGCTTGAGGTCGCGGTGCACGAAGCCGTTGCCGTGGATGTACTCGAGCGCGCTCGCCAGATCCCACGCCAGGGAGAGCAGCTGGTTCGGACGGAGCGGGCCCTGATCGAGACGGCCGCTGAGATCGCCGCCGCGGACGTGCTCCATCACGAGGAAGATGCGGGGGTGTCCCGCGTCGGACGATTCGACCCCGACGTCGTAGAGCGAGGTGAGGGCGAAGTGGCTGAGCTGCGCCGCGATGCGCGCTTCGGCCTCCTGGACCCGGACGAGTTCGGCGCTCGACGCGTCGGCATTGAACAGCTTGATCGCGACCTCGCGGTCGAGGAGCGAGTCGTGGGCGGAGTAGACGGTGGCGAGACCGCCGCGGCCGATGACCTCGCGCAGTTCGTAGCGTCCGAGCCGCGGAGCGGGGCCCGCGCTCATGCGGCGACCTGCCGCACGCTGCGGGCCGTGCGGACCAGTTCGAGCTCGCGCATGCCGATCGCCGCCAGCTCCGACAGGTCGTCGAGGTCGGAGTCCGAGAACTCGCGGTGGGCGACCGAGTAGACGCAGAGCGAGCCGATCGCGTACCCGTCGTGGGTGACGAGCGGGGCGGCCGCGTACGAGTTCACCGACCCGCGCTCCAGAGGGAGTGGCACGTTCCGGGTGCGTGGATCGGTCCAGATGTCGTACGCCGTCCACGGTTCGCCGCCGCGCGCGGTGAACGTGCAGAGGGACTCGTCGACCGGGACGTCGCCGGACAGGTCGCTGCCGTGGATCGACTTGAGGAAGACCCGGTCCTCGTCGACGATCGACACGAACGCCATCGGGGTGTCGGTCATCCGGGCGGCCAGGCGGGTCAGTCGGTCGAACATCTCGTCGGGGGGCGTGTCGAGGATGCCGTAGCGCCGGACCGCCGCGACCCGCTCCCGCTCTGTGGTGCGGTCGTCGGCACGGACCCGGGTGCCGCTCACGGCGGACACGAAGAAGAGACGCAGTTCGTCCGCCACTCGGGCCGCATCGGGACGGTCTCCGGGCGACGGTGCTGTCATCGCCGTCAGAGTGTCGGCCAGCGCACGAGGAGTCCCCTCGGGGAGTCGCACCGATCCGGTGTCGTCGAACTCCAGCGAGCCGCTCAGCGCGAAGGCGAGGGTCGCTCCGAGGCCGAGCACGTCTTCGGCCGGGGTCAGCTCGAGGGTCGCCCGGTGGCGGGCGCTCGGTGCCTCGTCGGCCGGGCCCTGCGAGCCCGACACCACGGTCTTCTGATCGAGGTCGGCGAGCTTGCCCCAGGGGCGCGTCAGCGAGTCGTGAGCCGACAGCAGCACGTTGTCGGGCTTGATGCTGCCGTGCACCAGACCCCGAGAGTGGATGTGCGCGAGCCCTTCGGCGAGGTGGAGGCCGAGGTGCGCGACGGCAGTCGGAGAGAGCGGCGCGAGATCGACCTGCGAGCGCAGATGCGGTCCATCGGTCCACTCCGAGACGAGGAAGATGCGCGGGGCGCCGTCGAACTCCGTTGCGACACCCGCGTCGAACAGGGCGGTGAGGCTCGGATGTTCGAGCGCGGCGACCCGCCTCGCCTCGGCCTCCTGCAGACGCAGTTCCTCACCCGCGCGTGCCGCGACGAACACCTTGACCGCCACCCGACGGCCGAGGACCGCGTCGTCGGCGAGGTAGACGGTCGCCGACGGGCCACGTCCGATCTCCGACACGACGCGATACCGGCCGGCGATCACCGCGGGATGAGCAGTCTGTGGGTCGGCCATAGGTCCATCTTGGTCCAGGCGGCAGTGCCCCGATGACCGCGAAGACGGCTCAGGCGGCGCCGAACGCCGCGCGACGGGCGGCCAGGCGGAGTTCGAGCTCGTGCATCGCGACCGCGGCGAGCTCGTTGAGGTCGGCCAGGTCTTCGGGCGAGAAGGTGCGCGGCCGCACGTCGTAGACGCAGAGCGAGCCGATGGTGTGCCCGTCTTCGGTGATCATCGGCGCCGCCGCGTAGGCGCGGACCCCGTGCTGGGCGAGGAGGGCGTTGTCCTTCGTGCGCTCGTCGACCGCGATGTCGGAGACGTACCAGGGGGCGCCCACGTCGACGGTGATCGGGCAGAGCGAGAACTCGCGGGGGACCTGTTCGATGTCGACGCCGAGCCGCGCCTTGTGGAACACGCGGTCCTCGTCGACGATCGAGACGAACGAGATCGGGCTGGCCAGCATGCGCCCCGCGATGCGGGTGATGCGGTCGAACGCCTCATCCGGCGGGGTGTCGAGGATGCCGTAGCGGTGCACGGCGTCGACGCGGTCCTCCTCCGAGGTGTGGGTGACGGGCATCGATGCGCCCTTGACCTTGGCGATGAGGCGTGCCGCGACGCGTTCGAACCGCTCGGCCGCTTCGCGGGCGGAGATGCGCTTCGCCGGGTCGCGCTCGACCATCGCGCGCAGGGCGGATGCGAGGTCGGTCTCCATGCCGGCGGGCATCACGGGGTCGCGGCGCAGGCGCTCGAGTGCGGTCTCCTGAACCGAGCCGGGGAACTCGATCGTGCCCTTGTACGCCTCGATCAGCACCAGGCCGAGGGCGTACACGTCCGTCGCCGTCGTCGGGTCGCCGCCTTCGACCTGCTCGGGCGCCAGGTACGCGGCGGTGCCGGTCGTGGTGCCGCGGCCCCCGTTGGCGCCGATGATGCCGGCGATGCCGAAGTCGGTGAGCTTGCCCCGCAGTCGCGTGGCGGCATCGCGGTCGGCGACGAGCACGTTCGCCGGCTTGATGTCGCAGTGGATGAAGCCGTTCTCGTGCACGTAGGCGAGGGCGGAGTTGAGATCGGTTGCGAGATAGGCCAGCTGGAGGTCGTTGAGGCTTCCTCGCTCCAGACGCTGCTTGAGGTCGGCCCCTGCGATGTGCTCCATCACGAGGTAGATCTGCGGAGCCTCGGGGTCGCTGGAATCGACGCCCGCGTCGTACAGGGTGGTGAGGGCGTGGTGGTTGAGCTTGGCGGCGAGCCGCGCCTCGGCCTCCTGGACCTTGACCAGCTCGCGGCTGGTCGCTCGCGAGGAGAACACCTTGACCGCGACGTCGCGGTCGAGCAGGGTGTCGTGGGCGGAGTACACGGTGGCGAGCCCGCCTTGGCCGATGACGGAGAGCACTCGGTATCGGCCGATGGCCGCGCCGGGCTGGCGGTCGGTCAACGCGGTCCTCTTCCTCTTTCGTCTCAAGGCGGAGTCCTGAGCACGTGTCACCGAATGTAGCCGGTAAGACCGACATCGGGCTACCGCACACGCCCCCGAACGAGGGCGTGAGTTCAGGGGGCTTCGGAGACCGGACCCGGCGCCAGCACGAGCAGCTCTCCGATCTCGCACCCGAGCGCCTCGCAGATCGCCGTCAGCGTCGAGAATCGGATGGCCTTCGCGCGGTCGTTCTTCAGCACGGAGAGGTTCACGAGACTCACCCCCACGAGCTCGCTGAGGCGGGTCAGCGTCATGCCGCGCGCGGCGAGGAGCTCGTCGAGACGGCAGTGCACGCGGGAGAGGTCGGTCTCGGCGGCGGGCGCCATCAGACCAGGCCCTCGGTGTCGCGCTGCAGGCGCTCGCCGGCGCGGAATGCGACCGCGACGACGGTGACGGCGAACGCCGCGAGGTACGGGGTCCACTCGACCGGCGCCTGCGCGGAGGAGTACGCCTTGTCGGTCAACACGTTGACCGCGCTGTTGCTCGCCATCTGCGCGAAGAGGCTGGTGAGGAACCAGCCGACCGCGATCGCCACGGCGATGCCGGTGACGAGGGCGGTGTTGCCCGAGCTGAACACCTTCCCGCGGGCGAGGTTCCGGCAGAGGATCAGCACGAGAGCGGTGACGGCGAGGATCGCCGCTGCGCGGACCACGGCCGATGAGGCGACGACGCCGAGGATGAACGGCGGCATGTCGCTCACCTCCGCGACGCCGCTGGTCAGCGTGATCTCCGCACTGCCGGTGGGCAGGGGGAGCGCGGCGCTCGCGTCGTCGACCCACACCCTGATGGGCACATCGCGGTTGGAGAGGATCGAGGTCAGCGAGACCACCAGGTCGACGATCGTCCAGACGGCGACGATGGCGCCGAGCGTCGCCGTCGCGACGACGTCCGAGCGGGAGAAGGGCCGTCCGGAGGTACGGGGATTCGACACGGGATGCTCCTTATCGTTCTTCGTTGTTATCGATACTCGATAGTACATCGATGTTCGATAAGCGCAAGAAGCGGTGTTGCCGTGAGCGAACAGGGGCAGTGTCAGGGGGTCCCGCTCGTTACTCTCTATGTATTCGACGCCGCCCTTCCCTTGCGGTGTCGGGGGAGAAGACTTACATGTTCGAGAGATTCACCGATCGAGCCCGTCGCGTCGTCGTCCTCGCCCAGGAAGAGGCGAAGATGCTGAACCACAACTACATCGGCACCGAGCACATCCTGCTCGGGCTCATCCACGAGGGTGAGGGTGTGGCCGCGAAGGCGCTCGAGTCGCTGGGCATCTCGCTCGACGCGGTGCGCGAGCAGGTCCAGGACATCATCGGCCAGGGCCAGCAGCAGCCGACGGGGCACATCCCGTTCACGCCGCGCGCCAAGAAGGTGCTCGAGCTCAGCCTCCGCGAGGCGCTGCAGCTCGGTCACAACTACATCGGCACCGAGCACATCCTCCTCGGCCTCATCCGTGAGGGCGAGGGTGTCGCCGCCCAGGTGCTCGTCAAGCTCGGCGCCGACCTCAACCGCGTGCGCCAGCAGGTCATCCAGCTGCTCTCGGGATACCAGGGCAAGGAGGCGATCGCCGTGGGTGGTGAGAACCAGCAGAGCGCCCAGCAGGGCTCGCAGGTGCTCGACCAGTTCGGGCGCAACCTGACTCAGGCCGCGCGCGACGGCAAGCTCGACCCGGTCATCGGGCGCGAGAAGGAGATCGAGCGCGTCATGCAGATCCTGTCGCGCCGCTCTAAGAACAACCCGGTCCTCATCGGCGAGCCCGGCGTCGGCAAGACCGCCGTCGTCGAGGGCCTGGCCCAGGCCATCGTGCGCGGCGACGTGCCCGAGACGCTGAAGGACAAGCAGCTCTACACCCTCGACCTCGGCTCGCTCATCGCCGGCAGCCGCTACCGCGGTGACTTCGAGGAGCGCCTCAAGAAGGTGACGAAGGAGATCCGCACCCGCGGCGACATCATCACCTTCATCGACGAGATCCACACCCTGGTGGGTGCGGGTGCCGCCGAGGGCGCGATCGACGCGGCCAGCATCCTGAAGCCGCTGCTCGCCCGCGGTGAGCTGCAGACCATCGGCGCGACCACGCTCGACGAGTACCGCAAGCACTTCGAGAAGGACGCCGCGCTCGAGCGCCGCTTCCAGCCGATCCAGGTCAACGAGCCCTCGCTGCCCCACGCGATCAACATCCTCAAGGGCCTGCGCGACCGCTACGAGGCGCACCACAAGGTGTCCATCACCGATGGCGCGATCGTGGCCGCGGCGAACCTCGCCGACCGCTACATCCAGGACCGCTTCCTGCCCGACAAGGCCATCGACCTGATCGACGAGGCCGGCGCCCGCCTGCGCCTGTCGATCCTGTCGGCGCCGCCGGAGCTGCGCGAGTTCGACGAGAAGATCGCCGTGGTGCGTGCCGCCAAGGAGACCGCGATCGAAGACCAGGACTTCGAGAAGGCCGCCGGCCTGCGCGACGAGGAGAAGCAGCTCCTCGCCGAGCGTCTGCGCCTCGAGAAGAAGTGGAAGTCGGGCGACGTCGCGACGACCGCCGAGGTCGACGAGGGTCTGATCGCCGAGGTGCTCGCCCAGGCGACCGGCATCCCGGTGTTCAAGCTCACCGAGGAGGAGTCCAGCCGGCTCATCTTCATGGAGAAGGCCCTGCACGAGCGCGTCATCGGTCAGGACGAGGCCATCTCGGTGCTCGCCAAGACGATCCGTCGCACCCGCGCCGGTCTGAAGGACCCGAAGCGTCCCTCCGGTTCGTTCATCTTCGCCGGCCCCACCGGTGTCGGTAAGACCGAGCTGGCCAAGGCGCTCGCCGAGTTCCTCTTCGACGACGAGAACGCTCTGATCTCGCTCGACATGTCCGAGTACGGCGAGAAGCACACCGTCTCGCGTCTGTTCGGCGCCCCTCCCGGATTCGTCGGATTCGAAGAGGGCGGCCAGCTGACAGAGAAGGTCCGCCGCAAGCCGTTCAGCGTGGTCCTGTTCGACGAGATCGAGAAGGCGCACCCCGACATCTTCAACTCGCTGCTCCAGATCCTGGAGGAGGGACGTCTGACCGACGGTCAGGGTCGCGTCGTCGACTTCAAGAACACGGTCATCATCATGACGACCAACCTCGGAACGAAGGACATCGCGGGTGGACCCGTGGGCTTCGTGATGGAGGGCGACACGTCGACCGGGTACGACCGGATGCGCGCGAAGGTCACCGAGGAGCTGAAGAAGCACTTCAAGCCCGAGTTCCTGAACCGCGTCGACGAGACGATCGTCTTCCCGCAGCTCACCAAGCCCGAGCTGCTGCAGATCGTCGACCTGTTCATCAAGCGGCTGAGCTTCCGCCTGATGGACCGCGACATGACGATCGAGATCGCGGTGCCCGCCAAGGAGCGTCTGATCGACCTCGGTTTCGACCCGGCGCTCGGCGCCCGTCCGCTGCGCCGCGCGGTGCAGCACGAGGTCGAGGACCGTCTGTCGGAGAAGATCCTGCACGGCGAGCTCGAGGCGGGCGACCACATCCAGGTCGACTTCGTCGACGGTGAGTTCACCTTCACCACGGGCAAGCGTCACGACATGGTCGGCGCTGGGACCGCTCAGGGAGCGATCGCGGCCGGTCCGGACATCGCCGCCGCCGGCTGACCCGCTTCACCCGGATCGCCCGGTCCCGCTGTTCTCGAGTCTCGAGGACGGGGCCGGGCGATTCGTCGTCACCCGGCCGGTAGCGAAGAAGAGCAGTCGGCAGCGCCCGGGCTGCACTGCGATCCACCGGCCATGTCTTGGGCGGGCTACCGACGGCTCCGTCCCTATCGCGCCGACTCTGCAGCGGGGTACGGCAGGATTGAGGTGTGGCGGCCTCCGAGTACACGATCCGGCGCGCGCGCACCGGCGACGTGCGCGACATCCATGCGCTCGTCGAGCCCCTGGTGCAGCGACGCATTCTGCTGGGCAAGGATCTCGTCGTCTTCTACGAGAACCTGCAGGAGTTCGTCGTCGCGGTCGACGCCGACGGTGCGCTGGTGGGATGCGGGGCTCTGCACGTCATGTGGGAGGACCTCGGCGAGGTCCGCACGCTCGCGGTATCCGACGGCCACTTGCGCAAGGGGGTCGGCCATCTGCTGCTCGAGCGCCTCGAGGCGGACGCGCGCGAGCTGGGGCTCGACCGTCTGTTCTGCCTGACCTTCGAGATCGACTTCTTCACCCGGCACGGCTTCGCTCCGATCGGCGAGGGGGTCGTCTCTCCCGATGTCTACGCCGAGCTGGTCCGCTCGCCCGACGAAGGTGTCGCCGAGTTCCTCGACCTCGCGCGGGTCAAGCCGAACACGCTCGGCAACACCCGCATGCTGAAGCACCTGGCCTGACCCCGTTCTGTCGGGCGGATAAGAACTCGGCATCATGCCGGGGTGTTGCCGTGCCAATGGGGGACGCGGGCATACCCTGTGCCCATGTCGGCCTTCCGCGACCCCGTCGGTTCACAGCCGAAGCGGGTCTATTGGCGCCGCCGCATCCTGGTGCTGCTCGGCGCGCTGGCCGTCATCGCCGTCATCGTGCTCATCGTCGTGCGTCCCGCAACGCCCAGCACCCCGGCGTCCGTCGAGACGTCGGCTCCTCCGGCCGAAGCCGCTCCCACCGACCCGTCCGCGTCGGCACCCAGCTCCGAGCCGCAGCCGTGCGCGGCGGAGCAGATCGCCGTCACGGCGGTCACCGACGCCGACTCGTACGCCGCCGACGTGCAACCGCAGCTGTCGTGGACGCTCGTCAACAACGGGTCGGTCGCCTGCACCATGAACCTCGGCACCTCGCAGCAGGTGTTCACGGTGTCGAGTGGCGACGAGACGATCTGGACCTCGTCCGACTGCCAGGACGGCGCCGACGACTTCGCCTACACGGTCGAACCGGGAGCGGAGCCGGTCGCCTCGAGCAGCATCGCGTGGGATCGCACCTGGTCGTCGCCCGACACCTGCGGAGGCGAGCGGCAGCCGGTCACCGCGGGTGGGGCGTCCTACCATCTGTCCGTCAGCGTGGGCGGCGTGACCTCGGCGGACACCAAGCAGTTCCTGCTCCAGTGACCGGCACCGCCTAGCGCGTGATGAGCGCCGCGATGCCGAGGGCGACGCCGACGAAGACGGTGAGATCCGTCCAGGTCGCCACGGTCTCCTCGGCACGCTTTCCCCGCTTCGCGATGTGACGGATCCCTGCGAGTCCGAGGTAGAGCGCACCCGGTGCGGCGCCGATGAGTCCCCAGCCGGGGAGGAACGCAGCCACGAGGGCGACGGCTCCGAAGCTGAGGTTCGCGAAGCCGAGCTCGTGCACGACCTGCTCGGCGCCCTTGTCCTCGATGCCGAGGATCCCTTTCGAGGTGCGGCCCGGGTTCGTCAGCTGGCTGATACCGGCGACGACGAGGCGGGTGCCGACCCCCCCGGAACGCGAACCAGATCCCGATGACGAGAAGCGGGTCGCCGCCGGCGACCAGGAGGTGGACGGCGGCGGACACGACCGGCAGGATCACGGTCTGCAGCAGGACCAACGCGATGTACACGGCGCTCCGATCGACGGGCTGAGTGAGGTTCACTCAATCGAAGGAGTCCGCTCGGCGCAAGGGCGTCGGGCGACATCGGCCGCGCTCAGCCGAGGGCGGCCTTGAGCGCGGATCGTGCCGACTCGGTGGAGTGGTCGAGCACACGACGGAAGCCGAGCCGCTTCGCCTCGGTCGCCCGCTGCTTCGCCATCGACACGGGTCGGATCTCGCCGGCGAGGCTCAGCTCGCCGACCGCGACGACGTCGTGCCCGACGGGCTGGTCTTTCGCGGCCGAGGCGATCGCGAGCGCAATGGCGAGGTCGGCGCCCGGCTCGGTGAGGCGGACCCCGCCGACGGTGGAGACGTAGACGTCGAGCGTGCTCAGCTTGATGCCCGCGCGGCGCTCGAGCACGGCGAGGACCATCGCGACGCGGCTCGAGTCGACGCCGCTGACCACGCGTCGCGGCTGCGGGGCCGATGTGCCGACGACGAGCGCCTGCACCTCGACGGGCAGTGCGCGTCGGCCCTCCATCGCGACGGTCACGCAGGTGCCGCTGACCGCTTTGTCGCCGCGGCTGAGGAACAGTCCGCTGGGGTCGGGGACCTCGACGATGCCGTCGCTCGCCATCTCGAAGCAGCCGACCTCATCGACCGGTCCGAAACGGTTCTTGAGCGCGCGGATGAAGCGCAGCGAGGTCTGCCGGTCGCCCTCGAACGTGCAGACCACATCGACGAGATGCTCGAGGAGGCGTGGGCCCGCGATGGATCCGTCCTTCGTGACGTGACCGACCAGAAGCACGGGGAGGTTGCGCTGCTTCGCGAGGCGGATTAGGGATGACGCGACTTCGCGGACCTGCGACGGCCCTCCCGCGAAGCCGTCGATCTCGCCGCTCGAGACCGTCTGCACCGAGTCGACGATGAGCAGGTCGGGCTCGACGGCGTCGACCTGGCCGAGCACCGTCGCGAGGTCGGTCTCGGCCGCGAGATAGAGATTGGGGTGCAGGGCGCCCGTGCGTTCGGCGCGCATCCGCACCTGTCCGACGGACTCCTCGGCGGTCACATAGAGCACGCGTGCACCGGTGCCGGCGGCGCGCGCCGCGACTTCGAGCAGCAGAGTGGACTTGCCCACGCCGGGCTCGCCGCTCAGCAGGATGGCGGCTCCCGGCACGACGCCGCCGCCCAGCACGCGGTCGAATTCGGCGATGCCGCTCTGCTTGTGGCTGGCCGACTCGATCTCGACCTCGCCGATGGGCTTCGCGATGCGATCGCCGAGCACCACGGTCGGCTTCACCGAGCGCGTGAAGCCCGTCTTCTCGGCGGCCTCGACGACGGTGCCCCACTGCTGGCACTCGGCGCAGCGACCGACCCACTTCGCGGTCGTCCAGCCGCATTCCGTGCAGCGGTAGGGCGAGGCGGTGGCGGCGGCGCGGGGCATGGGAAGAACAGTAGGCGCGGCATCCGACATCCGATACGCGCCTCGCCTGAGTGCCCATTTCCCGTACATATCTTCGAATGTCTGCTATACTGGCAGCACATCGCGTGCCGGCGATGAGACCACTTCCCGTGGAGCGCCGGCCTGGCCGGTCACTCCATCCGAGTCGACGAGGCAGGCATGAGCCAGGCGCGTGACGCATCGCAGGCGGCATCTCCAGGCGCCGATCTCGTCGACGCGCTGGCGGCCGGTGTCCTCATCGAGCGCTCTCGCGCGGCGGAGCGCTACGAGCAGATCGACGCCGTTCGCCGCTGGTACGAAGCCGCGCACGGGGCGCGGTGGAGTCTGCCCGACGCTCTCGAGTGGCGAGAGCTGCGGGCTGAAGTGGCGGCCGCTCTGGCGATGCACGAACGCACCGCCGAATCGCAGCTCACGTACGCGCGGCGCCTGTCGGGCGACTTCTCGGCAACCCTCGAGCGCCTGCTTCAAGCGCGTATCTCCGATCGGCATGCCCGCATCGTCGTCGACTGCTCGCTCGGAGTCCCGTCGCACCTGCTCTCCGAGTACGAAGCTCAGGTACTCGAGGTCGCCGAGGATCTGCCGCCCACGCGGTTCGAGAAGCGGGCGGCGTCTATCGCCGCGTCCATCGAGCCCTCCACGATGGTCGAGCAGCACCGCGAAGCCCTGACCGAGCGCCGTATCTTCGGTGAAGCCGCTCCCCGCGGGATGGCATGGGTGCACATGCTCTTGGACGCTCCCGATGCCCTCGGTGCGCTCGCCGCCGTCACTGGACATGCTCGAACGCTGCACAAGCTGCCCGGTGAGACGCGGACGCTCGCTCAGATCGAGGCCGACGTGGCCCGCGATCTTTTCGTGGATTCGACGGGCGTCGCTGCGACCCCGTCCGGAGGCGACCCGGTCGCAACCCCCGCGGCGCAGCGCGGCGTCAGAGCGGGCGTATTCCTGCACGTGCCGTCGGACACCGCGCGCGGCAAGACCGATGACCCGGGCGAACTGGTCGGTTACGGTCCGATCGACGCGCAGACCTCGCGCGAGTTGTCGGGCACGGCGAGCAGCTGGACACGACTCCTCACCGACCCGGCGAACGGCGCGATCCTCGACTTCGGCCGCGAGAGCTACCGAGTTCCCGCCGAACTGCGCCGCTACCTGCAGGTGCGCGATGAGGTCTGTCGGTTCGTCGGCTGCACTCGAGCCGCTCAGTATTGCGACATCGACCACACAACTCCATGGGTCGAAGACGGCGAGACAATCGCCGAGAACCTCGCCAACTTCTGCAGAGGCCACCATCTGGTGAAGGGCAGAGGCAGGTGGAAGGTCGAGAACGTCGGAGACGGCGTCATCCGATGCATCTCGCCCACCGGCAAGGTGTACGAGACTCCGCCGGCGAAGGTGCTGCCGACCGGGTCAGGAGTGCGGTTCCGAGATGTGGATGATCCGGTCGACGAAGGCTCATCACCGATCCACGTCGTGCTCGCGCGCAAGTTCGGCGTCGATGGCGAAGCGGAACGCACGACTGACGCTCAGACCAGCGATCGGCATTCCGACGCCTGGTTCACCGGCGACGACACCGGGGAGGAGTGTGCCTGATGTCGAGCTCGGCCGGAATGGACCTCACGTTTGGAGCCTCGCCGCCGTCGCCACCGCTCGGTGCTGTCGGCGCGATCGATCGGCGCGGCCGTCGATTCGCGCGACCCCCGATCGGTCGCGTACACTCATCGGCGGTAGCGTGTCCGAGCGGCCTAAGGAGCATGTCTCGAAAACATGTGTGGGGGCAACTCCACCGTGGGTTCAAATCCCACCGCTACCGCCACTCGAAGGCCCCGGCCCTTGCGCATCGTGCAGGGAGGCGGGGCCTTCGGTCTTCTTGCCTCGATCAGCGCTCCCTCGCGTCGAGAGAGCCGGTTCCGGTTGACGGTGCGGGCGGCATCATCCAGGAGTACGCGCCGACCGCGACCGCGACGGTCGCGACGTGCATCACCATCAATGCGGCGACCGTCAGCCATCCGTCGGCGGTGTTCACGATGAAGCCGAGGACGATGTCCGGGATCCACGACAGCACGAGCACAGACGGGACGAGCCGACGGAGGGTCAGCGCCGGACGCTGCGACCGTCGCACGATCAGGAACCAGCCCACCGCTGCGCCGATCGCGCCGACCACGGTGAGGGTCAGGTAGGCGAGCGGCATGAGAGGGCCGGTGGGCTCGGCGCCGAGAGCGACGGCGGCAGCGGCGACGCCGGCGTTCACCGCTCCGGCGACGACGGCGACGATCAGGGCACTCAGCGCGATCGCTCGCAGACCGGACGCACGCGAATCCGCCGCACGATCGTGAGCGCTCCGCGGTATCGGCTGGACGTTGCTCGAAGTGGAATCGGACATGGAGTGCTCCTCTGCTCGCGAGATCGGTCGGACACGGGTGCGTCCAGCTGCTCCGCTCACCCTTCTCGCCCCGTCACGGCAGGGGCATCCGCCCGCGGGTGTCAGCCGCCCTACTCCTCTGGGCGTACGTCCCGCCGGCCCGGAACGACGAAGCGGCCCGCTCCCATGAGGAAGCGGGCCGCTGGTCGTGCCTTCGTCAGTCGCGTAGTTCGAGGTACTTCGCGATGAGCGACTTGGTCGACGAGTCCTGCGCCTCGAGCGCCTCCGCGTCGCCGTCGACGGCGGGCGCGATCTGCAGCGCCAGCTGCTTGCCGAGCTCGACGCCCCACTGGTCGAACGAGTCGATGCCCCAAATGGTGCCCTCGGTGAACACGATGTGCTCGTAGAGGGCGATCAGCTGACCCACGACGCTCGGGGTGAGCGCCGGAGCGAGGATCGAAGTCGTCGGGCGGTTGCCGCTGAACACGCGCGCTGGCACGACCGCTTCCGCGGTGCCCTCGGCGCGAACCTCGTCGGCGGTCTTCCCGAACGCGAGCGCCTTCGTCTGCGCGAAGAAGTTGGCGAGGAAGAGGGAGTGCACGTCCTGGCCCGGCTGGACCGTCTTGCCGTCGCCCGTTTCGTCCCTCAGCGGGCGCGAGGGGTTCGCGACGGCGATGAAGTCGGCGGGGATCAGCCGCGTGCCCTGGTGGATCAGCTGGTAGAACGCGTGCTGGCCGTTGGTTCCCGGCTCTCCCCAGAAGATCTCGCCGGTGTTCGTGGTGACGGGTGAGCCGTCCCAGCGGACGCTCTTGCCGTTCGACTCCATCGTGAGCTGCTGCAGGTAGGCGGGGAAGCGGCTGAGGTCCTGGGCGTAGGGCAGCACCGCGTGGCTCTGCGCGCCGAGGAAGTTGGTGTACCAGACGTTCAGCAGCCCCATCAGCACCGGGACGTTCCGCTCGAGCGGGGTGGTGCGCATGTGCTCGTCGATCGCGTGGAAGCCGGCGAGGAACTCGGAGAAGCCCTGCGGGCCGATCGCGATCGCGACCGAAGTCCCGATCGCCGAATCGACCGAGTAGCGACCGCCCACCCAATCCCAGAAACCGAACGCGTTCTCGGGATCGATGCCGAACGCCGCGACCTTGTCGAGGGCGGTGGAGACGGCCACGAAGTGCTTCGCGACCGCACCGGTGCGTGCCTCATCGGTGTCCTCGAGGACGCCGGCCCGACCGAGCCGCTCCCACAGCCACTGCCGGGCGAGACGGGCGTTGGTGAGGGTTTCGAGGGTGCCGAAGGTCTTCGACGCGACGATGAAGAGCGTCGTCTCGGGGTCGAGATCCGCGGTCTTCTCGTAGATGTCCGCAGGGTCGATGTTCGAGACGAACCGGCACTCGAGCCCGTCCTGCACATACGGCTTCAGGGCGTCGTAGACCATGACGGGTCCGAGATCCGACCCGCCGATGCCGATGTTCACGACCGTTGCGATGCGCTTGCCGGTGACACCGGTCCACTCGCCCGAGCGGACCTTCTCGGCGAAGGCGTAGACCTTGGCGAGCGTCGCGTGCACCTCGGCGTCGACATCGTCGTCATCGACCGTGAATCCCTCCGCGGGCTCGAGGTCGGCGCCACCCTTGGGTCGGCGAAGGGCGGTGTGCAGCACGGCCCGGTCCTCGGTGACGTTGATGTGCTCGCCGCTGATCATGGCCCGGTAGCGTCCCGCCACGTCGACGTCCTCGGCGAGCTGCAGCAGCGGGCGCAGGATGTCGTCGGTCAGCAGGTTCTTCGACAGGTCGATGGTGAGGTCCGCGGCCTGGAACGTGTAACGCTCAGCGCGGTCCGATTCCGACGCGAACCAGCCGCGCAGGTCGGGTGAGAAGTCGGTTGCGATGTCCGACAGCTGCTGCCAGGAGTCGGTTCCGGTCGGGTCGATCGGGCTGGCGGGGCCAGTGGGTGCGGAATCGGTCATGGGTCCTCCTGGGCCAATCGGATGAGGCGGTCTCGGGTCGAGGAATGACGGGCGCCGCCTTACGAACATATCGCCACGACGCGGACGCCTCCGATGCCGTCCGTCGCGGAAGGCGGATCAGCCGGCGTCGACGGTCGGGTCGAGGGTCTGAGCGGCGGCGGCGATCCGCGCGAGCTCGGCGCGCAGCTCCACATCGGACAGGCGCAGCGCCTGGTGCTCGGTGCGGGCGTCGAGGAACTCGAGCAGCAACCGGGCCGACCGCCGCGGGTTCACCTTCTCGAGGTTGATGATGAGCAGGCGCACGTAGGCGAGAGTCGCGGGAATCGAGTCGGTGGGGAGCGACGTGGTCACGACCCATCCTCTCAGTAACCCGCCTGAGAGAAGTCCGAACCTCGCTATGGAGATCCCGGCGGCGGGCGCGGGAACGGCGAAGGCCCTCCGCTCCCACCGGGAGTGAAGGGCCTTCGCGCGAACGGAGCGTCACCGACTAGACGAACAACATCCCCACCACGGCGAGGGGGGTCGCTATCGCGAGCAGACCGGTCGCGATGACAAAGAGGACGCGCTGTCGATCTCGGGTGTGCGCGGACAGTTCATCATCGGTTCCCCGGCCGAGTCCTCTGCGGACTGCGGGCATCGCGGAGACCGAAGTAAACCCCTGGCTCATGGGCTCGTTCGGGTGCGAGGGGGAGAGCGTAGTCATGTGTTCGGGCCACCGCTTTCTGAAGGCGTCGAGCCTTCATCGTTACGGGTCGCGGTCACCGTCCGAGCTCCGCTGGCTGCGTTCGTCGCGGTCGGTGACTGGGGTGTCGCTGATTCCGTGAGAAGAAAGTAGCTCGACGATCGAACGGTCGATAAGGGGGATAACCCCCAAGCGTTCGCCCTACCCCTAGGTGGCCGAGGCTCGCTCTCGAGGGTCGCGTACGGTCAGCTCTGGCAGCGGGGGCACCAGTAGACGACCCGTTCCTGGGTCGGCTCACCGGGAGCCCGCGGATCATCGAGCCGGCCCTCGTGGATCGGGGTGCCGCATCGCCGACACGGCTTGCCGCCGCGGCCGTACACCCACTTCTGCCGTCCCGGGCGGGTGTCCCCGGTGAAGACCCGCTCGGGGCGGTCACGGTTCGCGAAGATCGTGCGGCGGCTGAGATCGATCCACGCACGCAGATCGCCGGCGGCGGATGTGGGACGGGTGGGCAGAACGCCGCGGAGGAAGCACAGTTCGCTGCGGTAGACGTTTCCGAGCCCCGCCATCACCCGCTGATCGAGGAGGGTAAGACCGATCGCGCGTTCCCCCTGCGCCTCCACACGGCGTAGCGCCTCGGCAGCGTCCCAGGTGGGGCCGAGGAGGTCGGGCCCGAGGTGGCCGATCACCTCGTCCTCGGCGTCGCGCGGCACCAGCTCGAGAACGCCGAGCGCGAAGCCTACGGCCTGGAGATCCTCGGTCTCGAGCACGATGCGCGCCTCATGCGCCGGACGCCGCCACCGCTCGCCGCGGGAGTACACCTGCCAGACGCCCTCCATCTTGAGGTGCGAATGGATGGTCACGTCGCCGACCCGCATCAGCAGGTGCTTGCCGAGGCTCACCACCTCGTCGACCACGCGGCCGCTGAGATCGACCTCGGCGAACTGCGGAACCCGGATGTCCGACTTCGTGAGCGTCTTCCCCACGAGGGCCGCCCGCAGTCGGCTGGCCGCTCGGAAGACGGTGTCTCCCTCAGGCATGGAGCCGCGATCCATTCGGCGACCCGCCCGGCCGTGTGGTGGAACGCGCTCCTCGCCTCATGCGACGAGACGCGATCTGTTGGTCGACTCGCCCGGCCCCGCAGTGGAACTCGTTCGCGTGCCTCATGCGCGGAGCCGCAATCCGCTCGGTCCGGCGGTGAAGCCCGCCATCTCGAGCGCGCGTCCGATGGGGGTGCCGAGCACGAACTCGCCGTCGGCCTTCTCGATGCTCAGCCGGTCGACGGCGCCCGAGCGGACGAGGGCAGCGAGAGCGCGGGTGCCCGAGGCGAGGCACTCCTCGTCGGTGGTGAAGGTCAGCATGCTCTTGCCCCCGCGCTCGAGGTAGAGGATGAGGTCGCCGTCGTCGAGTACGACGAGTCCCCCTGCCTTGCGTCCGGGCTTGTGACCTTCGACGGTCGGCCACGGCAGCGCGGCTCCGTACGGGTTCGCGGGGTCGGTCGCCGCCAGCACGACCGCATCGGCGGCGGGACGCGGGTCGCCGGGGGAGCGCGAGAACGAGCGGAGACGGTCGACCGCTCCGGAGGTCGCGAACTGCGCCGCTCCGAGCGTTTCGATGAAGTACCCCCGGCGGGCCCTGCCGCGCTCCTCGAATGCGCTCAGCGTCTTGTAGACGAGAGCGAACCCGCCCGGCACCCGCTCGGTCATGACCGACCCGCGGGTGACGACCCCGTAGCGGTCGAGCAGCAGCTCGGCCGTCGCCGCGGCGCGCACGGTGGCGTCGGACTCAGCGAGCGGGACGATCGACCAGCGACCGCTGACGAGGGGGCTGCCGGTGCGGCTCGGCATCGCGGCGCGGGGCAGCGACGACCGGGCGCGGTACGAACGGGTGCGGGCGGGTTTGCGCGGCTGACGGTGCGCGGATCCGCCCGAACCGACGAGTCCTCGCAACGGCGAGAAGGTGTCGTTGCTGACGAGTCCTGCCCAGACGAGATTCCAGATGGCGGTCTGCATCGCATCGTCGTCGGTACTGCCGACGGCGTCGGAGAGCTGGCGGAAGAAGTAGGCGCCGCCGCCCCCGAGCGAGGTGAGGATCTCCTGCTCGAGAGGCGAGAGTTCGATCTCGTCGGGTTGCGGCAGGGTGATGCCGACCGTGTCGGCGAGGTGGAGGCTGACCCAGCCGTCCTTGCCGGGCAGGGTGCCGGCTCCGGTCCAGAGGACCTCACCCGTCGAGGTCAGTTCGTCGAGCATCGACGGTGAGTAGTCGCGCACCCGCGACGGCAGCACCAGGCTCTCCCACGCCGACGCGGGGATGGGGGAGCCGCCCAGCTGGTCGATGACGGCGGCGACGCCGTCGACTCCGCGCAGGCGACCTCCGACCTGCTGCCAGGCGGGGAGGAAGCGGGCGAACGCTGCGTGGTCGACCGGTTCGACCTCGCGCCGCAGGGCGGCGAGCGAGCGGCTGCGGAGTCGTCGCAGCACCTCGACGTCGCACCATTCGGTGCCGGCGCCGCCGGGCCGGAACTCGCCGTCGACCACGCGTCGGTCTCCGCCGAGCCGCCGCAGGGCATCGGTGACGACCGCGACACCCAGGCCGAGCCGCTTGGCGGCGTCGGTCGCGGTGAAGGGGCCGTGGGTTCTCGCGTATCTGCTGACCAGATCGCCGAGCGGGTCGTCGACCGGCTCGACGAAGGCCATCGGCACCCCGATCGGCAGCGGCACTCCGAGGGCGTCCCGCAGACGGCTCGCGTCTTCGATCGCGGCCCACCGCTCCTCGCCGGCGAACGAGACCGCGAGGGCGCGGCGGGATTCGACCAGGGCGCCGAGCCAGGTGGGCACTTCGTCGCGGACCTCGGGCAGCACGCGCTGCTGCACCTCGTCGGTGCGCAGCGGCCCCAGCATGCGGAGCAGATCCGCGACGCCCTCGAGGTCTTTCGCCTGACGGTCATCGGCGAGGCGCTGCAGCTCGAGCTCGGTGCGCTCGATGACCTCGGGGTCGAGCAGCTCGCGCAGTTCGGTGCGTCCGAGCAGTTCGGACAGGAGCGAGCTGTCGAGGGCGAGCGCTGCGGCCTTGCGTTCGGCGAGCGGGCTGTCGCCTTCGTACATGAACGCGCCCACGTATCCGAACAGGATCGAGCTCGCGAACGGCGACGCGGCCTGCGTCGTGGTCTCGACGATGCGGATGCGCCGCTGCTCGATCTCGCGGACGATCTCGCCGAGGGCGGGCAGGTCGTAGACGTCGCGCATCACTTCGCGGATGGTCTCGAGGATGATCGGGAAGCTCGGGTACTTCTTGGCGACGTCGAGCAGTTGGGAGGCGCGCTGGCGCTGCTGCCAGAGCGGAGACCGTCGCGACGGGTTGTAGCGCGGCAGCAGCAGGGCGCGTGCGGCGCACTCGCGGAACCGGGAGGCGAAGAGCGCGGAGCCCGCCACCTCGCGGGTGACGATGTCGTCGATCTCGTCGGGGTCGAACACGAACAGCTCGGCCCCCGGCGGCTCGCCGTCGGTGTCGGGCAGGCGCACCACGATGCCGTCGTCGGAGGTGATCACGTTGCCGTCGACGCCGTACTGCTCCTCGACGCGGGCGGCGATCGCGAGCCCCCACGGTGAGTGCACGGGCATACCGAACGGCGAGTGCAGTACGACGCGCCAGTCGCCGAGCTCGTCGTGGAACCGTTCGACGACGAGGGTGCGGTCGGTCGGCACACTGTCGGTCGCGGCGCGCTGCTCGGCGAGGTAGCCGAGCAGGTTCGCGGTCGCCCGCTCGTCGAGCCCGAGTGCCGATACCGTCGCGGCCGCCGCATCGGGCTTCTGACCGGTGACCTCGCGGATGAATCCGCCGATGGCGCGTCCGAGTTCGGCCGGACGGCCGAGACCGTCGCCGCGCCAGAACGGCACCCGCCCGGGCTGACCGAACGCGGGTGTGACGAGCACGCGGTCGTGGGTGATCTCCTGGATCTGCCAACTGGTGGTGCCGAGGGCGAAGACGTCGCCCACCCGCGACTCGTAGACCATCTCCTCGTCGAGCTCGCCGACGCGGTTCGAGCCGCCGGCGTCGCCGACCATGAAGACGCCGAACAGTCCGCGGTCGGGGATGGTGCCGCCCGAGGTGACCGCCAGACGTTGAGCGCCGGGCCTGCCGGTGAGGGTGCCAGCGTCGCGGTCCCAGACGAGTCGCGGGCGCAGCTCGGCGAACTCGTCCGACGGATACCGCCCGGCGAGCAGGTCGAGGGTCGCGTCGTACGCCGATCGCGGCAGCGAGCCGAACGGAGCGCTGCGGCGAACCGTGTCGAACCACTCCTCGACGTCGAGGACGTCGAGCGCGCAGGCGGCGACCGTCTGCTGGGCGAGGATGTCGAGCGGGTTCGCGGGCACCGCGATCGCCTCGATCTCGCTGCGTACCATGCGGCCGGCGACGACGGCGGAGCTCACCAGGTCGGCACGGTGGGTGGGGAACATCACTCCACGCGAGATCTCGCCCACCTGGTGACCGGCGCGACCGAGCCGTTGCAGGCCGCTCGCGACCGACGGCGGTGCTCCGACCTGCACGACCAGATCGACCGCGCCCATGTCGATGCCGAGTTCGAGGCTCGATGTCGCGACGACGACCCGCAGCCGACCGCTCTTCAGATCGTCTTCGATGAGTGCGCGCTGCTCCTTGCTCACCGACCCGTGATGCGCTCGGGCGAGCAACGGGTCGGCGCCGCGGGTCGCTCCGCCCTGACCCGGCACCTCGGCGACTGCGGCGCCGACGGGCGCGAGTTCGAGTTCGAGCCGCTCGGACCACACCTCGTTCAAGCGCGCGGTCAGCCGCTCGGCGAGACGCCGGGAGTTGGCGAACACGATCGACGACCGGTGGCGGGTGACGAGGTCGACGATCGCCTCCTCGACGTGCGGCCAGATCGAACCGCTGCGGGCTTCGCCGCCCTCGTCGGAGGGGGCGGCGCCGAGCTCGGCCATGTCGTCGACCGGCACGACCACCGTGAGATCGAACCGCTTCGCCGAGCCCGGCGCGACGATGGTGACCGGCGCGCGGCCGCCGAGGAAGCGGGCCACCTCGTCGAGCGGACGCACCGTCGCCGACAGCCCGATCCGCTGCGCCGGCTTCTCGAGCAGGGCGTCGAGCCGCTCGAGGGACAGCGCCAGATGCGAGCCGCGCTTCGTCGAGGCGACGGCGTGGACCTCGTCGATGATCACCGTGTCGACCCCGCGCAGGGTCTCGCGCGCCGCCGAGGTGAGCATCAGATACAGCGACTCGGGAGTGGTGATGAGGATGTCGGGCGGCGAGCTGACGAGCGCACGCCGCTCGGACGACGGGGTGTCGCCCGACCGCACGCCGACGGTGATGTCGCGCGAGGCGCCGCCCAGGCGCTTCGCGGTCTGGGTGATGCCCACCAGAGGGCTCCGCAGGTTGCGCTCGACGTCGACACCGAGGGCCTTCAGCGGTGAGAGGTAGAGCACCCGGGTGCGGGGCAGTTCGTCGGACGGAGCGGGGGGAGGCGAGGAGGCCAGCCGGTCGATGGCCCACAGGAACGCCGCGAGCGTCTTGCCGGAGCCCGTCGGCGCGACCACGAGGGCGTGCGACCCGCTGGAGATGGCGGACCACGCGCCGGATTGCGCCTCGGTCGGCTGACCGAAGGCGCCAGTGAACCACTCGGCGGTCGCTCCGGAGAAACGACCCAAGCTCTCGTGCGGCGTGGCCATCCGCACATCATGGACCATGCCACCGACAACGTTCTCGGAACACCGAGTTCTCGGAACACCGAGTTCTCGGAACACCGAGGGCTCCGAACAGCCTGTTCGGGGTCGCCGAGGCGGGGTCGGGGCCGAGCGAGGCTATCGGTCGGGCCGCGCGACTGCCATGCTGGGCGCACGCCGAGGTGGGGGTGGTGCATGAGCGCGGTGACCGGACAGAGGCGAGAGCGCTTCGGCAGACCCATCGAGCGCCGAGACGGTCGGGACTTGCCCTTCTACGACGGGCGGCCGATCGAGGTCGCGGCCTGGAAGTGGCTCATCATCGTGCTCGCCTGCGCCGCCGGGTTCGCCGCGTTGGTGCTGATTCCCCAACCCGACCAGATCGTCGCTCTCGTGCCGCGCCTCCTCTTCCCGGCGATCCCGCTCTCGGTGTTCATCCTGTTCACCGGTCGCTACTGGACGTCGATCTTCCGCCGACTGTCCGGCTGGGACCTGTTGGACATGGTCGTCTTCTGGCTGCTCAACCTCGCGGTGTCGGCGATCGTCGGCCTCGTCGTGGCTGCGGTCTTCGGCGCTAACCCGAACCCGGCGACCGATGGGCTGGCCGCTTCGGGCGCCGCGAACCTCGTCGCCTTCTACGTGGGGACGGGGATCCAGCTATTCGGGGAGGAGGTCTTCACCCTTCTTCCGTTCCTGGCCCTCATGTACCTCCTCGTCACCAAGGCGCACCTCGGCCGGAAGACGTCGATCGTCCTCGCCTGGCTGGTCACCGCGGTCTGGTTCGGAGCGGCGCACCTGCCGACCTACGACTGGAACTTCGCGCAGGCGTTCCTCATCATCGGCGCGGCCCGACTCGTGCTCACCCTCGCATTCATCCGTACCAAGAACATCGCGGTTTCGACGGGAGCGCACATCCTGAACGACTGGGCGACGTTCACTGTGGCGATCGTCGTCGCGGCTTCCGCAGCGGCTTGAACCGGGCGCGCAGACGGACGCTAACCGTAGTGGCGTCGGAGGAAGCCGATCACGTCGGCGAGCTCGGCCTGCGAGACGGCGTGGGGGAGGTCCTCGTAGATGCGCCGATCGAGATCGCTGTGGCCGGGCAGCCATTCCTCGGTGCGCGCGACGGCCTCGGCCGGGATGATCTCGTCGTCGGTGCCGCGGCCCCAGAACACCGGTGGGCGCAGTTCGGCGAGACGGGCGTCGCCCTCGAGCTCGCCGGAGGTGACGTAGCCGGAGAGTTGCACGACGAAGTCGAAGCGCTCGGGAGCGTGGCGCAGGGCCTGCAGCGAGACAGCGGCGCCCTGCGAGAAGCCCATCAGGCCGACCGAGGTGGGGGCGGGGCCGAGGGAGTCGAGCCAATCGAGTACCGCGGCGGCGGCGGCGTCGACGCCGTCGCTCTTCGGGTCGCCGGGTGTGCCGAGCTCGTACCAGGACCACCCGGCGCCGTACGGGGCGAGCGCGCGCAGCGACGCGATCACCGGCTGCAGCGGCAGGTGCGGGGCGAGACCGAAGAGGTCCCCCTCGTGGGAGCCGACGCCGTGCAGGAGGACGAGCAGCGGCCGGTCGGCGAGCTCCGTCGGCTTCGCCGACCAGATCACCGCGCGGGCGTCGACGGAGGGCTTCCCTGTCCCCGGCATGGTGGCATCCTTCCTCCCGCACCGGACTTCTCGGACGAGATGTGGGAAGAATAGGCCCATGAGCTTCGTAGGCACCGGGACCCCCGACCCGAACCCCGGCTGGTTGAGCGACGAGGAACTCGCGGGCATCCGGCAGCGCCTCCCGCTGCTCTACGTCGAAGCGGTGCCCGTGCGAGTCGACGGGCTCGGACAGGTCACCGAGGTCGGCGTGCTGCTCCGGGTCGGGTCGGCGGGCACCATCACCCGCACCATCGTGTCCGGACGCGTCATGTACGGCGAGACCCTGCGCGACGCGCTGTTCCGCCACCTCGAGAAGGACCTCGGGCCGATGGCCTTCCCGCAGCTCCCGGCGAGCCCGGCGCCGTTCACCGTCGCCGAGTACTTCCCGACGCCGAGCATCAGCCAGTACACCGACGAGCGCCAGCACGCCGTCGCGCTCGCCTACGTCGTTCCCGTCACCGGCACCTGCGACCCGCGCCAGGACGCCCTCGAGCTGACCTGGATGTCACCGGCCGAAGCGGTCAGCGACAGCGTCGCCGCCGAGATGGAAGGCGGCCGCGGAGCGCTGCTGCGCATGGCGATGGCCTCCGTCGGCCGCCTCGTCTGACTCGCTGGGTTCGTCTGACTCGCTGAGTTCGTCTGTCTCGCTGGGTTCTTCGGCCCGGGTCAGCGACCGCGGCGGTTGCCGCCGCCGTTCTGACGCACGGTCGACCCCACCATGAGCTTCGGGGCACCGCCCGCGCTGCTCGCACGACGCGAGCCGCCCGAGCGCGAACCGCCCGCCGACGCGCTCGCCGCGCGACCGGTCGACGGCGCGTCCGAACGCGCGGTGCGCTGGCCCGTGCGGGTCTGGTCACGCTGGCCGGAACGGACCTCGTCGCGCACTCCGCGGTCCCGACGCTGACCTGCGTCGCCGCGCCGTCCGTTCTCGGTGCGCTGGCCGTTCTCGCTGCGCTGGCCGCCGCGCTCGGCGCGGGCCGCGCGCTTGCGCTGCGCGTTCGCGCCCTGGCTCGTGCCGGGGGTGCGGGTCTGCACCACCTTGGGCGCCGGCTTCACGTAGTCGGCGGCGGGGCCGACGAGTGCGTCGACCGCGGCCGACCCGGCGTCGACCTGCTGGGGCTGCACCGAGATGGACGCCTTGCGCAGCAGGGTGGCAACGTCCTTGCGCTCGCTCGCGAGCGACACGGTGACGACATCGCCCTCCGACCCGGCACGGGCGGTGCGACCCGAGCGGTGCAGGTAGGCCTTGTGCTCGGTCGGCGGGTCGACGTGGACGACGAGCTCGACGCCGTCGACGTGAACGCCGCGGGCGGCGACATCGGTGGCGACCAGCACGCGGACGCTGCCGTCGCCGAACGCGGCGAGGTTGCGGTCGCGCTGAGGCTGCGACAGGTTGCCCTGCAGATCGACGGCGGGGATGCCCGCCGCGGTCAGGCTGGCGGCCAGCTTCTTCGCGTGGTGCTTCGTACGGGTGAACAGGATGCGGCGCGACCGGCCCGACGCGAGGCGCTGCACGAGCGCCTTCTTCGCCTCGGGACCCTCGACCTCGAACACGTGGTGCGTCATGGCGGCGACGGGGGAGTTGGCCTCGTCCACCGAGTGCATCCGCTCGTCGTGCAGGAAGCGGTTCACCAGCTTGTCCACGCCGTTGTCGAGCGTCGCGGAGAACAGCAGGCGCTGACCGCGTTCCGGCGTCGCCGCGAGGATCCGGGTGACGCCGGGCAGGAAGCCGAGGTCGGCCATGTGGTCGGCCTCGTCGATGACGGTGATCTCGACCCCGTCGAGGGTGATGAAGCCCTGCTTCATGAGGTCCTCGAGGCGACCGGGGCAGGCGACGACGATGTCGACGCCGGCCTTCAACGCGCTCACCTGACGGTTCTGGTTCACGCCGCCGAAGATCGTCGTCGTGGTGAGGCCGTACTTCGCGGCGAGCGGGGTCACGGTCGCGGCGATCTGGGTCGCGAGCTCCCGAGTGGGGGCCAGCACGAGTCCGAGCGGGCGGCCGGCGCGGCGCTTGCCGCCGGCGAGCTCGCCACCGAGGCGGGCGACGAGGGGCAGCGAGAACGCGAGCGTCTTGCCGCTGCCGGTGCGGCCGCGGCCGAGCACGTCGCGCCCGGCGAGGGTGTCGGGCAGGGTGTCGACCTGGATGGGGAACGGGGACTCGATGCCCTGAGCGGTGAGCTCCGACACGAGAGGGGCGGGCACGCCGAGCGTGCTGAAAGTTGCAGACATGGATGTGGTTTCTGGCTTGGCCGCGACCGTGCATGTGCGTTCGGTGGCGGCGATGAGGCGAGCGCGCCGGCGGCGCAGTCGTTCGCCTTCGGAAGAAGTCCCAGCCGAGCGCCGAAGATGCGGCGGAGATGAGGGGACGAAGTCGTCAGACGCAGCGCCGACGAACGCGGCGCAGGAAATACAGCCTAGCGGATTGACGCGGCCACCGGTCGAGGAGCAGTATCTACCCAGCGCTATATAACCGTTCGGTTTTGGAAGGAGGCGGGATGAGCGACTCCATCGGAGCGGTCTTCGCCGCCCTCGCCGATCCCACCCGTCGCGCCATCGTCGAGCGCCTCGCCCACGGCGACGCGAGCGTCACCGAGCTGGCGGAGCCGTTCGCCATCTCCCAGCCCGCCGTCTCGAAGCACCTCCGGGTGCTCGAGAACGCGGGCCTCATCACCCGCACCCGAGTCGCGACCACCCGGTACAGCAGCCTGCGGCCAGAGCCCCTGCGCGAGGCCGCCGCCTGGGTGGAGCGGTACCGCGGCCTGTGGAACGACGGGTTCGACCGGCTCGACGCGCTGCTCGCCGCCGACCGCGCCGCTTCCCCCACCGGGGCCGCTGCTCCCAACGGGGCAGCCTCATCCACCGGGGCCGCCCCGCTTCCGACCGACTCTTCGAAGGACGAACGCCGATGACCATCGAACACCGCCCCGCCGTTCCGGACGTGACCGACTCCGACCTCTTCCTCTCGCGCACCTTCGACGCGCCCCGCGAAGCGGTCTGGCGTTACTTCGTCGATCCCGCCGCGCTGGCGCTGTGGTTCGGACCCCGCGGAGTGCACGTCGACCCCGCGTCGGTCGTGGTCGACCTGCGCGAGGGCGGACGCTGGGACCTCGACATGATCGACGACGCGAGCGGCGACCGCTATCCGCTGCGCTGCCGCATCACCGCCTTCCGACCCGAGGAGTACCTCGAGGGCGCCATGACAGGGGCCGACGGCGCGATCGCCGTGACGTTGCGGCTCTGGTTCCACGATCACGGCGAGCGCACCCGCCTCACGCTGCACCAGGGCCCGTTCACCGCGGAGCAGCTCACCCAGACCGGCTCGGGATGGACCGAGTCGTTCGAGAAGATCGACGCGGCGCTCGCCGCAGGAGAGGACGCGCGATGAGCGACGAGACGCCCCGCTACGCACGGTCGGCCGACGGCACCCGCATCGCCTACGAGGTGCACGGCGATGGACCGCCGCTCGTCCTCGTCGACGGAGCGCTCTGCAGCCGGGCGATGGGTCCCGGACGCTCCGTCGCGAAAGCGCTCGCCGATCGGTACGCCGCCGCCGTCTACGACCGACGCGGTCGTGGCGCGAGCGAGGGCGGTGTCGCGGATCCCGGGCGCGAATTCGATGATCTGCGTGCGGTGATCGACGCGGTCGGCGGTGAGGCGACGGTGCTCGGACAGTCGTCGGGGGCCGCGCTCGCGTACCGGGCCGCCGCCGCCGGCGTGCCGATGGTCGCACTCGTGGGCTACGAGGCACCGTGGGTCGGCCTCATGACCGAGAAGGACGGCCGTGCCCGCGACTACGCAGGCGACGTTCGCCGGCTGCTCGACGACGGGAAGCCGTCGAAGGCCGTCGACTACTTCTTCGGCAGGATGATCGACGCCCCCGCCTTCCTGCCGTACATGATGAAGCTCATGCGACCGCAGTACCGCGAGATGACGAAGTCAGCGGAGACGCTGCCGAACGACATCGCCGTCATGGGAGCCGAGTACCGCGTGCCCTCGGCAGAGCTCTCGGCCATCGGGGTGCCGACCCTGGTTCTCGTGGGCGAGAAGGCGGCGCCCGCCATGCGAGCTGCTCAGGAGCAGGTGGCCGCCGCCGTGCCGGGCGCCCGCTTCGAGGTCCTCGCGAGGCAGACCCATCAGGTGTCCGCCGCCGCGCTCCGCGACGCGCTGCTTCAGTTCGCACCCGCCTGAGCCGACCGGCCGCCGGGACGCTGATCGACCCGAGTCAGGATCCGTAGCGCTCGCCGACGGGGATCGGCGCCGCCACCGTGTTGCCGAGCGGGGCGAGCGGGCACGCCCACGCCGGGTCGTAGGCGCAGGACGGGTTGTAGGCGAAGTTGAAGTCGAGGGTGAGGGTCGCTCGACCGCCGGAGGTGTGCTCGCCGTCGAGCAGGGAGCCTTTGATGCTGTCGATGAGATAGCGGCCGCCGCCGTAGGTGCCACCCGAAGTGTTCGCCGTCGCGTCCTTCACCGGAACGAACACTCCGCCGCCGTAGGAGGCGAGCCTCCACACGTCGAGCGAGCCGACCTCCGGCACGCGGACGAGCCCGATGCGTTCGAACGGGACGACGCCGTCGGTGCCGGTCTCGACCTCCATGCGCTCGGGCGCCGCACCCTCGATCGGGAGCTCGAACCGCCAGGCGGGGTCGTACGGGGCCACCGGGAGCCCGGAGAAACCCTCGCGGTCTTCGGGGAGCAACGGGGAAGCCGGATGGGCGGCGAAGAGCTCGTTGCGGGTCGAGACCCACAGGTTGTGGCCCTCCGCCGGCGGCAGGACGCGGACGGTGTCGTAGAGGGCGAAGATGCGCCGACGCCAATCGGCTGTCTGCAGCGCGGTGACAGCGGTCATCGCTCGCTCGTCCAGCTGGGAGCGAGGGCCTTGATCCGGGCGCCGCGCCATTGCCAGAGCGCCCACAGCGACGGCCAGATCGGAAGAGTCAGCGCTCCCGCCGAATAGACGAGACGATCGCGGTAGAGCGTCCTGCCCGGCTCACCGGGCGCGGCTGCGATCGCCATGCGGTGATCCCACGTGTCGAAGACCGTGTTGAGGCCGCTGAGCCCGCTCCCGTTGTCGCGCATGATCTGCACCCCCGCGTGCTGGCGGTCCGGGAACTCGATGCCGATCGACTGACTGCCGATCGGCACACCGAGCGCCTCGATCCGTACCGGGTGCTGTCCCGCCTCCCACCGTGGCGGGAACCCCGACGGTTCGAGCGAGGTGAAGTCGAGCAGGGGGAGCGAGGCCTCGCGGAACACCGTCGGCGACTGGATCGCACGCCAGGCGGCCTCGGGCTCGCAATCGAGGACCATCTTCAGCTGCACGCGCATGAAGGCAGTGTCGCACCCGCGTCCGGGCTTTCGCCGCGAGCCCGCCTCGGCCGGCGCAAGCGCGCGGTCAGGCCGCCGACGTCGTCCGCACGTACTGCGCGATGGTGACTCCCGACTCGAACGATCGCGAGGTCACGAGCTCGAACGTCCGCGGCGCGTAGGCGGCGCCGGCGAAGAGCGGGATGCCGCTGCCGAAGACGAGCGGGTTGACCTTGAGGATGAGCCGGTCGATCTCGTCGATCAGGGTCGCTGCCAGGGCTCCGCCGCCGGCCAGCCAGATGCCGCCGCCCGGCGAGTCCTTCAGGGCTCGGACCGTCGCCACGGGGTCGGCGGTCGTTTCGATGGCGGCATCCACCTGCCGCTCCGTGCGCGTGGCCACGATCTGGCGCAGGTGCGGGTACGGCGACGCGATCCCCGCGTCGAGGGCGGGGAGGTAGGTGTTCCAGCCCATCAGCACCGTGTCGAACCGCGATCCGTCTGCCGCGACGCCGAGAGCGGTCTGGGCATGGATCGGAAGCGTGTCGGCGAACTCGGCGAGGATCGCATCGAAATGGTCGCCTGCCTGCGGGAAGGCTCCGAAGTCGCCGTCGGGCGCCGCGATGCAGCCGTCCAGGCTGGCGGCGACGTAGTAAGTGAGCTCTCGCGCACGGTCAGAGGTGTCCATGCGGCCAGTCAAACCGACGCCGCCCGACAGGCATAGCCTTTCCTGATGCCCCACACCACATCGCCCGCTCGATCGCTCGCACGCGGCCAGGCCAAGTACCAGGTCCGATTCGAGTGGGGCAGCGCGGGAGCCGACGCGGTGTCCGCCGGGGCCGACGTGCTGGTGATCGCCGACGCGATGGGGTCGGCGGAGGTGATCCCGGCCGGATTCCCCGGGCCGGTCCTCGCGGCCACCGGCGGCAACCGCGAAGCCACCGCCGCGTGGGTGCTGGCGCAGCAGGAGGGCAAAGGCGACCGGTTCGCGGTCGCGGTCATCGCGGCCGGAGCCGACGAGGAGGACGGGCTCCGCTTCTGCGTCGAGGACCTGCTGCTCGCGGGCGGCGTCATCGACGCGCTCGCCGACGCCGGCATCGACTACGCCTCACCCGAGGCGGCCTCCGCCGCGGCGGCGTATCAGGGCTTGAACCGTGCCGTGTCGCACATCCTCTCGGCGTCGGTCACCGGTCAGGACCTCATCGGGGCGGGCGACTCCCAGGAGATCGAGAAGGCGCGCGACCGTCTCGACGTCACGCACGTCGTCCGCGTGCGCTGAGAGTCGGGCGCTCAGAGCTGTGAGGTGGCGGGGCGCCACGCTCAGCGGGAATCCCACCCGGTGGCATAGCGTTCGGGATCGGTGCGGCGTCACGTCGACGTCGACGCGATGTGAGGAGAAGCGATGAAGGCAGTACTCGGAGACACGGTGATCGCGGAGGCCCCGAAGGAGGACCTCATCCAGATCGAGGGCAACTGGTACTTCCCGCCCGCGAGCGTCAACGCCGAACTCCTCGAGAAGAGCCCCACCCCGTACACCTGCCCCTGGAAGGGCGAGTGCCAGTACTTCAGCGTGAAGGACGGCGAGCAGCTCCTGCAGGATCGCGCATGGAGCTACCCGACGCCCTACGAGTCGGGCATCGCCCGCGTCGGTAAGGACTTCAGCGACTACGTGGCCTTCTGGAAAGAGGTCCGGGTCACCGACTGAGCACGGGGAGTCGCATCGGCCGATCGGCCGGCAAGCGTGCGGTCATCGCCGCGCGCCGGTCGGCCGAGGTCACCTCGCGCCGCGTCCAGGTGATCAGCCGCGCCTCGCTGAACCCGCGCCCGCAGAGCCGGCACGACAGCGGAGCGGTGGGGCGCCGGTAGCGGTGGTGCACATGACCCGCCGGGCACTGGCCGACCCAGGGTGCCAGCTCGCTGGCTCCCTCCCCGTCGTGCAGCCGTTCGCCCTCATACCCGATGCTGCGTGCGGTCGAAATCCATCGCGGGCCGTGGCCGGCGCGATGACCGGCCATCGCGTGCGCCACCTCGTGCAGCAGCACCTGATGGATCTCGTCGTCGGTGTACTTCGCGGCCAGGTACCGCGACACCGTGATGCGCCGGGCGTTGTAGTCGCACTGACCCGCCCGCCGCTTGGCGTTGTCGAAGCCGAAGCTCCAGCGGGGATCGAGGTGCAGCGCGATGAGGGCGTCAGCCCACTTCCGCACTCTGTCGAGTTCTGACACGGGGAAACGCGTCTCCAGTTCTCCGGCACCGTCGAATGGTCGGGCGCCGGTGGTTCGGCGTCGTCGGGACGAGGCTACGCCCACCCTCGGACACGCCCTCGCAGGCGCTGCCGGTCACTGCGCGGGTGCGAGCTCCGCCGACAGGATGCGGTCGGCGCCGTCGCGCGGATCGCCGCGGCCGTCGGTGTTGTTCGTCACGAACCACAGCGACCCGTCGGGCGCGGCGATCACGTCGCGGATCCTCCCGCGGTCGTCGAACCACGACGTCGTCGTCGCCGAGCCGGTGTCGGCGCCCTGCACCACCCAGAGGCGTTCGCCGCCGAGTCCCGCGACGAACAGCGTCGAGCCGGCGGCCGTCATGCCGCTCGGGCTGGCCTCGGAGGTCGACCACTGCACGAGCGGATCGACAAAGCCTTCGCGGCCGCCGATACCCTCGACCTCCGGCCAGCCGTAGTTGGCGCCGGGCTCGATGCGGTTCACCTCGTCCCACGTGTTCTGACCGAACTCCGCCGCGTACATCGCCCCGGACTCCGTCCACGCGATCCCCTGCGGGTTGCGATGGCCGAGACTCCAGACCAGCGAGTCGCCGAACGGGTTGCCCTCGGGCACGCCGCCTTCCGGCGTCATCCGGAGGATCTTGCCGTTCAGCGATGCCGGGTCCTGCGCGCTCGGCCGGATCGACGCGTCGCCGGTCGTCGCGTAGAGCATGCCGTCGGGACCGAACGCGAGCCGTCCGCCGTTGTGATTGCCGGCCTTCGCGATGCCGTCGAGGATCGTCTCCGGCGCGCCGAGCGCGAGGGCGCCGGGCTCACCGGTGAGCGGCATCCGCACGATGCGGTTGTCCGCTTCCGCGGTGAAGTAGGCGTAGATCCACGTGCCGTCGCCCGGATCTGCAGATTCGGTGTCGCCGGCATCGGTGGCGGGCTCGAGGGCGGCGAGTCCGAGCAGGCCGCCTTCGCCGCCGGGCACGACGCCGGCGACCGTGGTCACCTGCCGCGTGGCGCCGTCGGCGGTGAGTTCGATGACGGCCGCGGTGTCCCGCTCCGAGACGAGGGTGCTGCCGTTCTGCAGCGGCAGCAGCGACCAGGGCGCCTCGAGACCCGACGCGATCTCGGTGACCGAGCCGGGCACGAGAGCGCCGATCGTCGCCTCGGGCGCGAGCGGAGTGGGCGGGGCCGAGGGCGCCGGCGGTGGCGTGCTTCCGCGCGGCGCCGGCGAGCAGGCCGCCAGCGCCGCCGTCAACCCCAACGCGGCCGCCAGGAGCGCGACGGTGGGCGCGGCGACCACGAAGCGGAGGCGTGCCATCGCGCCAGCGTCGCAGGGCCGCCTGGAGAAACGCCCCTGATGACCAGCCGCGCTCGAGGTCGACGCGGCGGAACAGCTCAGCCGCGGGGGACCTGGAAGATCGAGCGCCCCGGCAGCGGCGAGGGGGTGGCGACGGCATCGGTCACCGCGGAGGCGCCGGCGATGAAGTCGCGCAGCTCGCGCTCCATGACGACCTTCGCGGGATGCGGTCCCGCGGCGAGGATGCGCGGGAGCCACTCGAACGGCAGCTCCGACGGCGAGGCGACGAGGACGATGTTGCCGAAGCGTCGGCCCTTGAGGATCTGCGTCTCGGCGAGCGCCGCCACCTGGGGGAACACGTCGTCGAGGGTCGCGGCCTGGCCGCGGGCGAAGGCGAGGCCGGGGCCGTCGGCGATGTTGACCGCCACGATCCCTCCCGGCGCGAGCAGCGCGGCGACCTGCCGGTAGAACTCGACGGTCGTGACGTGGGCGGGGATGCGCGCACCACTGAAGACGTCGACGACGACGAGGTCGACGCTGCCCGACATCGACGGGGGCAGCGAGCCGAGCTTCTCGCGGGCATCCCCGTAGCGCACCCTGATGCCGGAGTCCTTCGGCAGCGGCAGGTGCTCGCGGACGAACTCGACGAGCGGCTGCTCGATCTCGATCACCTGCTGCCGCGACCCCGGCCTCGTCGCCGCGACGTAACGGGGGAGGGTCAGCGCCCCGGCCCCGAGGTGCAGGGCCGTGAGCGGCTGGCCGGGGTCGCCGATCAGGTCGATCACGTTGCCGATCCGCTGCACGTACTCGAATCCGAGCAGGGTCGGATCGTCGGGGTCGACCTGGGACTGCGGCGTCCCGTCGACGACGAGGGTCACCATGCCGGGCCGGAACCGGTCGCGCTCGAGCACGGCGTCCTGCCCGCCCGGCAACCGGGTCGAAGCGATCACGCTGTCATCCCGCCGATCAGCCATGTCATGAATCCTCGCAGAGGAACCCGGGGTGCTCAGACCGGCAGGAATCGACTCGGCGCAGGACCCGAGACGGCTCGGGATCCCCCGCAGAATCGGGGAATGGCGCGCACCGGCGCGCGGTTATACATGAGGACCTCGCACGGGTCAAGGATGTCGCTGGACACGGAGCGTCGGGCGGCATACACTAGTCCCTTGCGCTCCCATGTCGTCGTCGATGTCGCGCGCCTCCTCGGAGGTGGCGGACCCGGCGATCGCACACAGACACTTCACGCCTTCATATTGCGGTCGGCAGTCGTGCGCCCAACGTACTCACCGTCAACGGCAGGCTCACCCATGAGCGTCGCCCGAGACCGAGGACGACCGGAGCTGGATTCACTCTAGCCACCGTCTGGGGAGCATCTCCTCACCTCGCTACCGACACACCTCGCTACTGAGACCGACTTCAACGAACGGCCCTTCCTCGGGCCTCGGAGGTTATTTCCTTGGCTGCTGCGAACAACGCAACGTCCACCACTCCCAAGAACGGCCGCACCGCATCGCGGCTCTCGTTCGCCAAGATCACCGACACCCTGACGGTTCCCGATCTGCTCGCGCTGCAGACCGAGAGCTTCGACTGGCTCGTCGGTTCCGACGCGTGGAAGGAGCGCGTCGTCGAAGGGCAGGCCCAGGGCCGCACCGACCTGCCCACCCGCAGCGGGCTCGATGAGATCTTCGAAGAGATCTCGCCCATCGAGGACCTCGCCGAGACGATGCAGCTGTCGTTCACGAACCCCTTCCTCGAAGAGAAGAAGTACACCCTCGACGAGTGCAAGGAGCGCGGCAAGACCTACGCCGCCCCGCTGTACGTCGAGGCCGAATTCATGAACCACCTCACCGGTGAGATCAAGACGCAGACGGTCTTCATGGGCGACTTCCCGCTCATGACCGACAAGGGAACCTTCATCATCAACGGCACCGAGCGCGTCGTCGTGTCGCAGCTCGTCCGTTCGCCCGGCGTCTACTTCGAGCGTCAGCAGGAGAAGACCTCCGACAAGGACATCTACTCCGCCCGCGTCATCCCGAGCCGCGGTGCGTGGCTCGAGTTCGAGATCGACAAGCGCGACCAGGTCGGCGTCCGCATCGACCGCAAGCGCAAGCAGAGCGTCACCGTCTTCCTCAAGGCCCTCGGTCTGACCAGCGACGAGATCCTCGAGAACTTCCAGGGCTACGCGTCCATCGAGGCCACCCTCGAGAAGGACAACATCCTCACGAAGGAAGAGGCCCTCAAGGACATCTACCGCAAGCTCCGCCCGGGCGAGCAGGTCGCCGCCGAGGCCGCGCGTGCGCTCCTCGACAACTTCTACTTCAACGGCAAGCGCTACGACCTCGCCAAGGTGGGTCGTTACAAGATCAACCGCAAGCTCGGTCTCGACAAGCCGCTCAGCGACTCGGTCCTGACGGTCGACGACATCATCGCGACCATCAAGTACCTCGTCGCGCTGCACGACAACCGCACCACCCTGCCCGGTGTGCGCGACGGTCAGCCGGTCGAGCTCCGCCTCGACGTCGACGACATCGACCACTTCGGCAACCGTCGCATCCGCGCGGTCGGCGAGCTGATCCAGAACCAGGTCCGCACCGGTCTGTCCCGCATGGAGCGCGTCGTCCGCGAGCGCATGACCACGCAGGACATCGAGGCGATCACGCCGCAGACCCTGATCAACGTGCGCCCCGTCGTCGCCGCGATCAAGGAGTTCTTCGGAACCTCGCAGCTGTCGCAGTTCATGGACCAGAACAACCCGCTCGCGGGTCTGACCCACAAGCGTCGTCTCTCCGCGCTCGGCCCCGGTGGTCTCTCGCGTGAGCGCGCCGGCGTCGAGGTCCGCGACGTCCACCCGTCGCACTACGGCCGCATGTGCCCGATCGAGACCCCTGAAGGCCCGAACATCGGCCTCATCGGTTCGCTCGCCTCGTTCGCGCGGATCAACTCGTTCGGTTTCATCGAGACCCCGTACCGCAAGGTCGTGAACGGCGTCGTCACCGACGACATCCACTACCTCACCGCGAGCGAGGAGGACGACTACCTGGTCGCCCAGGCCAACGCCCCGCTGAACGCCGACCAGTCGTTCGCCGAGGCTCAGGTCCTCGTCCGCCCCAAGGGCGGAGAGGTCGAGCTCGTCGACAAGGACCGGGTCGACTACATGGACGTCTCGCCGCGCCAGATGGTGTCGGTGGCGACCTCGCTGATCCCGTTCCTCGAGCACGACGACGCGAACCGCGCCCTCATGGGTGCGAACATGCAGCGTCAGGCCGTTCCGCTGCTCCGCTCCGAGTCGCCGCTCGTCGGCACCGGTATGGAGGGCTACACCGCCATCGACGCGGGTGACGTCGTCATCGCCGAGAAGGCCGGTGTCGTCGCCGAGGTCTCGGCCGACGTGGTCACCGTCCAGCTCGACGAGGGTGGCACGCAGAGCTACTACCTGCGCAAGTTCGACCGCTCCAACCAGGGCACGTCGTACAACAACCGTGTCGTCGTCGACGCCGGAGAGCGCGTCGAGGCCGGCCAGGTCATCGCCGACGGTCCCGCGACCGAGAACGGCGAGCTCGCGCTCGGCAAGAACCTGCTCGTCGCGTTCATGCCGTGGGAGGGTCACAACTTCGAGGACGCGATCATCCTCAGCCAGAACCTGGTGAAGGACGACGTCCTCTCCTCGATCCACATCGAGGAGTACGAGGTCGACGCCCGCGACACCAAGCTGGGCAAGGAGGAGATCACCCGCGATCTGCCGAACGTCAGCCCCGAGCTGCTCGCCGACCTCGACGAGCGCGGCATCATCCGCATCGGCGCCGAGGTCCGTCCGGGCGACATCCTCGTCGGCAAGGTCACGCCCAAGGGCGAGACCGAGCTGTCGGCCGAGGAGCGTCTGCTGCGCGCGATCTTCAACGAGAAGAGCCGCGAGGTGCGCGACACCTCGCTGAAGGTTCCTCACGGTGAAGAGGGCACGATCATCGCCGTCAAGGAGTTCTCCGCCGAGAACGACGACGAGCTCGGCTCGGGCGTCAACCAGCGCGTGGTCGTCTACATCGCCCAGAAGCGCAAGATCACCGAGGGTGACAAGCTCGCCGGCCGTCACGGCAACAAGGGCGTCATCTCGAAGATCCTGCCCGTCGAGGACATGCCGTTCCTCGCCGACGGAACCCCCGTCGACGTGGTCCTGAACCCGCTCGGCATCCCGGGCCGCATGAACTTCGGTCAGGTGCTCGAGACCCACCTCGGTTGGGCCGCGAAGCAGGGCTGGAAGGTCGACGGAAGCCCCGAGTGGGCGAAGCGTCTTCCGGAGCAGGCGCACGAGGCCGCCCCCGGCACGAAGGTCGCCACTCCGGTGTTCGACGGTGCCCTCGAGGAGGAGATCGCGGGTCTGCTCGACTCGACGACGGTCAACCGCGACGGCGAGCGACTCATCGGATCCTCCGGTAAGGCGCAGCTGTTCGACGGCCGCTCGGGTGAGCCGTTCCCGGACCCGGTCTCGGTCGGCTACATGTACATCCTGAAGCTGCACCACCTGGTCGACGACAAGATCCACGCCCGCTCGACCGGTCCGTACTCGATGATCACCCAGCAGCCGCTCGGTGGTAAGGCGCAGTTCGGTGGACAGCGTTTCGGTGAGATGGAGGTGTGGGCCCTCGAGGCCTACGGCGCCGCGTACGCGCTCCAGGAGCTCCTGACGATCAAGTCCGACGACATCCTCGGCCGCGTGAAGGTCTACGAGGCGATCGTCAAGGGCGAGAACATCCAGGAGCCCGGAATCCCCGAGAGCTTCAAGGTCCTCATCAAGGAGATGCAGTCGCTCTGCCTGAACGTCGAGGTCCTCTCGGCCGACGGCACCGCGGTCAGCCTGCGCGACACGGACGACGAGGTCTTCCGTGCCGCCGAAGAGCTCGGCATCAACATCTCCTCGCGCTTCGAGTCGTCCTCGATCGACGACATCTGATCCGCAGCCGTCACTAGAACCTTTTTCATACGAAACGTAGGAAAGAAGAGAAATTGCTCGACGTAACCACTTTTGACGAGCTGCGCATCGGCCTTGCCACGGCCGACGACATCCGCCGCTGGTCGTACGGTGAGGTCAAGAAGCCCGAGACCATCAACTACCGCACGTTGAAGCCCGAGAAGGACGGCCTCTTCGGAGAGCAGATCTTCGGGCCGAGCCGTGACTGGGAGTGTGCCTGCGGCAAGTACAAGCGTGTCCGCTTCAAGGGCATCGTCTGTGAGCGCTGCGGTGTCGAGGTCACGAAGTCGTCGGTGCGCCGTGAGCGCATGGGCCACATCGAACTCGCCGCACCGGTCACCCACATCTGGTACTTCAAGGGTGTCCCGAGCCGCCTCGGCTACCTCCTCGACATGGCGCCGAAGGACCTCGAGAAGGTCATCTACTTCGCGGCGTACATGATCATCGACGTCGACGACGAGGGTCGTCACGCCGACATGCCCGACCTCGAGAACGAGCTCCGACTCGAGATCAAGACGCTCAGCGACCAGCGCGACGCGCGCATCAACGACCGTCTCCAGAAGCTCGAGGTCGACCTCGCGGCTCTGGAGGAGGAGGGCGCCAAGAGCGACCAGAAGCGTCGCACCAAGGACGGCGCCGAGAAGGAGATGGGCCAGATCCGCAAGTCGTACGACGAGCAGATCAACCACCTCGAGCGTGTCTGGGACGAGTTCAAGAGCCTGAAGGTCGGCGACCTCAAGCCCGAGGACGCCGTGTTCCACGAGCTCCAGGACCGCTTCGGCATCTACTTCGACGCGTACATGGGCGCCGAGGCGATCAAGAAGCGCCTCGAGGCGTTCGACCTCGCGGCCGAGGCCGAGGACCTCCGCCTGCAGATCGCCGAGGGCAAGGGTCAGAAGAAGATCCGCGCCATCAAGCGTCTGCGGGTCGTCAGCTCCTTCCTCGCCACCGGCAACTCGCCGGCGGCGATGGTGCTCGACGTCGTCCCGGTCATCCCGCCGGAGCTGCGCCCCATGGTGCAGCTCGACGGTGGCCGCTTCGCGACCTCCGACCTCAACGACCTCTACCGTCGTGTGATCAACCGCAACAACCGTCTTCGTCGTCTGCTCGACCTCGGCGCCCCCGAGATCATCGTGAACAACGAGAAGCGGATGCTGCAGGAGGCCGTCGACGCCCTGTTCGACAACGGCCGCCGCGGTCGCCCCGTCACCGGTACCGGCAACCGTGCCCTCAAGTCCCTCAGCGACATGCTGAAGGGAAAGCAGGGTCGTTTCCGCCAGAACCTGCTCGGAAAGCGCGTCGACTACTCGGGCCGTTCGGTCATCGTCGTCGGCCCGCAGCTGAAGCTGCACCAGTGCGGTCTGCCCAAGCAGATGGCGCTCGAGCTGTTCAAGCCGTTCGTGATCAAGCGCCTGATCGACCTGAGCCACGCTCAGAACATCAAGGCCGCGAAGCGCATGGTCGAGCGCAGCCGTCCGCAGGTGTGGGACGTGCTCGAGGAGATCATCCGCGAGCGCCCCGTCCTGCTGAACCGTGCGCCCACGCTGCACCGTCTCGGCATCCAGGCCTTCGAGCCCATGCTCGTCGAGGGCAAGGCGATCCAGCTGCACCCGCTCGTCTGCGCCGCGTTCAACGCGGACTTCGACGGTGACCAGATGGCCGTCCACCTGCCGCTGTCCGTCGAGGCCCAGGCCGAGGCGCGCATCCTGATGCTCGCGTCGAACAACATCTTGAAGCCCTCCGACGGCCGCCCGGTCGCCCTGCCCTCGCAGGACATGATCATCGGTCTGCACCACCTCACCACCGTCCGCGAGGGCGCTGTGGGCGAGGGGCGTGCGTTCGCGTCGATCGCCGAGGCGATCCTCGCCAAGGACCAGGGCACGCTGCACCTCAACGCGAAGGTGAAGATCCGCCTCGAGGGGCTGCACTTCGCCGAGGGTCAGGAGCCCGAGGGCTTCGTGCAGGGCGAGAAGTTCCTGCTCGAGACCTCCCTCGGTCGCGCCCTCTTCAACGAGGCGCTGCCCGTCGACTACCCGTACGTCGAGGCCGTCGCCGACAAGGGCCGCCTGTCGGTCCTGGTCAACGACCTCGCCGAGCGGTACCCGAAGACCGAGGTCGCGGCGACGCTCGACCGCATCAAGGACGCCGGCTTCCATTGGGCCACGCGTTCCGGTGTGACCGTCGCGCTGTCCGACATCGTCGCGCCGCCGTCGAAGGCCTCGATCATCGAGGGCTTCGAGAAGCAGGCCGCGAAGGTCCAGGGCCAGTACGACAAGGGGCTGACCACCGAGGCGGAGCGTCGCCAGGAGCTCATCGAGATCTGGAACAAGGCCACCGCCGAGGTCGCGACCGCGATGCAGGACAACTTCGCGCAGGACAACAACATCTTCCGGATGGTGTCGTCGGGTGCTCGTGGTAACTGGATGCAGGTCCGTCAGATCGCCGGTATGCGCGGTCTCGTGTCGAACCCCCGTGGTGAGATCATCCCGCGTCCGATCGTGCACTCCTACAAGGAGGGTCTGACCGTCGCCGAGTACTTCATCTCGACGCACGGTGCCCGTAAGGGTCTGGCCGACACCGCTCTGCGCACCGCCGACTCGGGATACCTCACCCGTCGTCTCGTGGACGTCTCGCAGGATGTCATCATCCGCGAGGACGACTGCGGTACGACCAAGGGCCTCGAGCTGCGGATCGCCGAGGACGGAGTGCGCGACGCCAACGTCGAGAACTCGGTCTACGCGCGTTCCCTCGCCGCCGATGTCGTCACCGAGGCCGGCGAGATCCTCGCCGAGGCCGGAGACGACGTGGGCGACGTCCTCATCGACAAGCTGGTCGCCGGCGGGATCGAGCACATCAAGGTGCGCTCGGTGCTGACCTGCGAGTCGGCCGTCGGTGTCTGCGCCGCCTGCTACGGCCGTTCGCTGGCCACCGGCAAGCTCGTCGACATCGGTGAGGCCGTCGGCATCATCGCGGCCCAGTCGATCGGTGAGCCCGGAACCCAGCTCACGATGCGTACCTTCCACACCGGTGGTGTCGCGTCCGCCGACGACATCACGCAGGGTCTTCCCCGCGTGCAGGAGCTGTTCGAGGCCCGTACCCCGAAGAGCGCGTCGCCGATCGCCGAGGCCGCAGGCCGCATCACGATCGAGGACACCGACCGTCAGCGCCGCATCATCCTCACGCCCGACAACGGCGACGAGGAAGTCATCTACCCGGTGCTGAAGCGTGCCACCCTCCTCGTCGAGGACGGGCAGCACGTGGAGCTCGGTCAGCAGCTGCACGTCGGGTCGGTCGACCCGAAGGAGGTGCTGCGCGTCAAGGGCGTGCGCGCCGTGCAGCAGCACCTGGTCGAGGGTGTGCAGAACACCTACCGGTCGCAGGGTGTGCCGATCCACGACAAGCACATCGAGGTCATCGTGCGGCAGATGCTGCGCAAGGTCACCGTCGTCGAGCACGGCGACACCGACCTGCTGCCCGGTGAGCTCGTCGACCGGTCGCGCTACCAGGAGGTCAACCGCGCCGCGGTGGGCGAGGGTCGTCGTCCGGCGTCCGCTCGCCAGGAGGTCATGGGTATCACCAAGGCCTCGCTCGCGACCGAGTCGTGGCTGTCGGCCGCGTCCTTCCAGGAGACGACCCGCGTGCTCACGCAGGCCGCCATGGAGGGCAAGAGCGACTCCCTGGTGGGCCTCAAGGAGAACGTCATCATCGGAAAGCTCATCCCGGCCGGTACTGGCCTCGCCAAGTACCGCGACATCCGGGTCGAGCCGACCGAGGAGGCGAAGGCGGAGCGTTACCCGAACCGTCTGTTCGGTGACGACACCGCGTTCTCCGGCGACGCCGACCTGTCGTTCGTGGACTTCGACGCCTTCACCGGCGGCGACGACTTCAACACGACCGGCAACTACAGCTGAGCGCAGTGCTCGTCAACTGAGTAAGTGAAACGAAGGGCCCCGGCCTCCGAGAGGAGCCGGGGCCCTTCGTCGTCCCCCCGCGAGATCCGATATTTCGGGCACAAACGCACGTTCCGGCGGGCTCACATGCCCGGAACGTGCGTTCTCGCGACGGCGCCCGGGCCACCGACTGATCCACCCCCGGATGGGCGACACGCCCGGGGCGACATGTGATTTGCGGAGGCGGCGGATCCCGCGTAACTTATTCCCTTGTCGCCCCAAAGGCACGGAAGAGCGGAAAGGCTCGCCGGCCTCAAGCGGGACCACTCAGTCGGAATCCGACAGCACGACGCAGTTTGCTGCGAAGGGCAAGTCGGTATAGGCTTTGTGAGCTGTTCGGGACTGCATCAAACAGTCCGCGGTCGACCGTTGATCGGTCGGCAAGAACGCTTCGAGCGTTCCACACGAACACACAATCGTAAGCCCGCATGAACCCTGCCCGTGTGGTGGGGAGTGTGGAGCGTCCGATCCTTGAGAACTCAACAGCGTGCACTAAGTCAATGCCAAATTACCTCGGCCTCTTGCTCGTCTGATAGACGCAGCGCAGGGGTTTGAGATCCCTTTGGTTAGATGGATTGTCAGTAGACAGTCTTTTTAGTCAGTATCAACTCGCTCGTGTCTCCGGTTTTCCCCGGGGTTCGGGTATATGGTTTGCCTCCTGCTTTTGTGGGGGTGCAGTCAGACATCTACGGAGAGTTTGATCCTGGCTCAGGACGAACGCTGGCGGCGTGCTTAACACATGCAAGTCGAACGGTGAAGCAGAGCTTGCTCTGTGGATCAGTGGCGAACGGGTGAGTAACACGTGAGTAACCTGCCCTTGACTCTGGGATAAGCGTTGGAAACGACGTCTAATACCGGATACGACCTTCGGAGGCATCTCCTGGGGGTGGAAAGAATTTCGGTCAAGGATGGACTCGCGGCCTATCAGCTTGTTGGTGAGGTAATGGCTCACCAAGGCGACGACGGGTAGCCGGCCTGAGAGGGTGACCGGCCACACTGGGACTGAGACACGGCCCAGACTCCTACGGGAGGCAGCAGTGGGGAATATTGCACAATGGGCGCAAGCCTGATGCAGCAACGCCGCGTGAGGGACGACGGCCTTCGGGTTGTAAACCTCTTTTAGTAGGGAAGAAGCGAAAGTGACGGTACCTGCAGAAAAAGCACCGGCTAACTACGTGCCAGCAGCCGCGGTAATACGTAGGGTGCAAGCGTTGTCCGGAATTATTGGGCGTAAAGAGCTCGTAGGCGGTTTGTCGCGTCTGCTGTGAAAACTGGAGGCTCAACCTCCAGCTTGCAGTGGGTACGGGCAGACTAGAGTGCGGTAGGGGAGATTGGAATTCCTGGTGTAGCGGTGGAATGCGCAGATATCAGGAGGAACACCGATGGCGAAGGCAGATCTCTGGGCCGTAACTGACGCTGAGGAGCGAAAGCGTGGGGAGCGAACAGGATTAGATACCCTGGTAGTCCACGCCGTAAACGTTGGGAACTAGATGTGGGGTCCATTCCACGGATTCCGTGTCGCAGCTAACGCATTAAGTTCCCCGCCTGGGGGAGTACGGCCGCAAGGCTAAAACTCAAAGGAATTGACGGGGGCCCGCACAAGCGGCGGAGCATGCGGATTAATTCGATGCAACGCGAAGAACCTTACCAAGGCTTGACATATACCTGTAAAGGCTAGAGATAGTCTCCCCGCAAGGCAGGTATACAGGTGGTGCATGGTTGTCGTCAGCTCGTGTCGTGAGATGTTGGGTTAAGTCCCGCAACGAGCGCAACCCTCGTTCTATGTTGCCAGCACGTTATGGTGGGAACTCATAGGAGACTGCCGGGGTCAACTCGGAGGAAGGTGGGGATGACGTCAAATCATCATGCCCCTTATGTCTTGGGCTTCACGCATGCTACAATGGCCGGTACAAAGGGCTGCGATACCGTAAGGTGGAGCGAATCCCAAAAAGCCGGTCTCAGTTCGGATTGAGGTCTGCAACTCGACCTCATGAAGTCGGAGTCGCTAGTAATCGCAGATCAGCAACGCTGCGGTGAATACGTTCTCGGGCCTTGTACACACCGCCCGTCAAGTCATGAAAGTCGGTAACACCCGAAGCCGGTGGCCCAACCCTTGTGGAGGGAGCCGTCGAAGGTGGGATCGGTGATTAGGACTAAGTCGTAACAAGGTAGCCGTACCGGAAGGTGCGGCTGGATCACCTCCTTTCTAAGGAGCTTCTGGATGGCTTCGGTCATCCCAGAGCCACTACACAGGCGAATGTTCTGTGGTGGTTTGCTCATGGGTGGAACATTGATTTAGGTCACGGGTTGACACGATCCGGTTCGTCAGTACGGTTCGCCTTCGGGTGGATCTGGAACACGGCTGGTGAGGTTCCTGTGGCGTGCACGCTGTTGGGTCCTGAGGGACCGGGCCGGCCTGAGAGGGTCGTTCGGGACTTCTGGACCTCGTCATGTCACCCCCTGGTGGGCTGGTCGTGAGGGGTACCGCCCGTACTTTGAGAACTACACAGTGGACGCGAGCATCTTAGATTCCGAACTCTGCCGGCTACGGCGGGCGGAGTCGGGATCACAACAAAGATTTACGTGTGCCTTCGGGTGCACAAGATCATTGGTCAATCTCCGCAGCAGCAGTGTTGCGGCGATCGATTCATACTCATGTGGTCAAGTTTCTAAGAGCAAACGGTGGATGCCTTGGCATCTGGAGCCGAAGAAGGACGTAGTAATCTGCGATAAGCCTCGGGGAGCTGATAAACGAGCTTTGATCCGAGGATCTCCGAATGGGGAAACCCCGTCAGGCGCAGCAATGTGACCTGATGACTCCCGCCTGAATATATAGGGCGGGTAGAGGGAACGTGGGGAAGTGAAACATCTCAGTACCCACAGGAAGAGAAAGCAACCGCGATTCCGTTAGTAGTGGCGAGCGAAACCGGAACAGGCCAAACCATATCTGTGTGATAGCCGGCAGGCGTTGCAGGTGTGGGGTTGTGGGACTCTCAGGCTGATCTGCCGATCAGCACGAGTTACAGCGCGATATAGACGAACAGCATTGAATGGCTGAGCACAGAGGGTGGCACTCCCGTAGTCGAAATGTCGTTATGGCTTGGAGAGTATCCCAAGTAGCACGGGGCCCGAGAAATCCCGTGTGAATCTGCCAGGACCACCTGGTAAGCCTAAATACTCCCAGATGACCGATAGCGGACAAGTACCGTGAGGGAAAGGTGAAAAGTACCCCGGGAGGGGAGTGAAATAGTACCTGAAACCGTTTGCTTACAAACCGTTGGAGCCTCCTTGTAGGGGTGACAGCGTGCCTTTTGAAGAATGAGCCTGCGAGTTAGCGATATGTGGCGAGGTTAACCCGTGTGGGGTAGCCGTAGCGAAAGCGAGTCCGAATAGGGCGACTTGAGTCGCATGTCCTAGACCCGAAGCGAAGTGATCTACCCATGGCCAGGTTGAAGCGACGGTAAGACGTCGTGGAGGACCGAACCCACTTCAGTTGAAAATGGAGGGGATGAGCTGTGGGTAGGGGTGAAAGGCCAATCAAACTTCGTGATAGCTGGTTCTCTCCGAAATGCATTTAGGTGCAGCGTTGCGTGTTTCTTGCCGGAGGTAGAGCTACTGGATGGCCGATGGGCCCCAAAAGGTTACTGACGTCAGCCAAACTCCGAATGCCGGTAAGTGAGAGCGCAGCAGTGAGACGGTGGGGGATAAGCTTCATCGTCGAGAGGGAAACAACCCAGACCACCGACTAAGGCCCCTAAGCGTGTGCTAAGTGGGAAAGGATGTGGAGTTGCATAGACAACCAGGAGGTTGGCTTAGAAGCAGCCACCCTTGAAAGAGTGCGTAATAGCTCACTGGTCAAGTGATTCCGCGCCGACAATGTAGCGGGGCTCAAGCACACCGCCGAAGTCGTGGGATTCGTATTTTTGGTAAGCCTTCGTGGTTCAGCCGTACGGATCGGTAGGAGAGCGTCGTGTGGCGAGTGAAGCGGCGGTGGAAACCAGCCGTGGACGCTACACGAGTGAGAATGCAGGCATGAGTAGCGAAAGACGGGTGAGAAACCCGTCCTCCGAAAGACCAAGGGTTCCAGGGCCAGGCTAATCCGCCCTGGGTAAGTCGGGACCTAAGGCGAGGCCGACAGGCGTAGTCGATGGACAACGGGTTGATATTCCCGTACCGGCGAAGAACCGCCAATGCTAATCCAGTAATGCTAAGAGTCCGAATCCACGGGCGGATCCTTCGGGTGAAGCCTGTGGCCTAGCACTCGACCCAGTCTGGTGCGGCAAGCGTATTAACAGGTGTGACGCAGGAAGGTAGCTGAGCCGGGCGGTGGTTGTCCCGGTGTAAGGACGTAGGGCGAGAGATAGGCAAATCCGTCTCTCATACAGCCTGAGATCCGATGCGTACCCCTCACGGGGGAAATCAGTGATCCTATGCTGCCGAGAAAAGCATCGACGCGAGGTTCTAGCCGCCCGTACCCCAAACCGACTCAGGTGGTCAGGTAGAGAATACCGAGGAGATCGAGAGAATCGTGGTTAAGGAACTCGGCAAAATGCCCCCGTAACTTCGGGAGAAGGGGGGCCTGAAGCGTGAACGGACTTGCTCCGGGAGCGCCGTATGGCCGCAGAGACCAGTGGGAAGCGACTGTTTACTAAAAACACAGGTCCGTGCCAAGTCGCAAGACGATGTATACGGACTGACGCCTGCCCGGTGCTGGAAGGTTAAGAGGAAGGGGTTAGCTTTTGCGAAGCTCTGAATTTAAGCCCCAGTAAACGGCGGTGGTAACTATAACCATCCTAAGGTAGCGAAATTCCTTGTCGGGTAAGTTCCGACCTGCACGAATGGCGTAACGACTTCCCAGCTGTCTCAACCGCGAACTCGGCGAAATTGCACTACGAGTAAAGATGCTCGTTACGCGCAGCAGGACGGAAAGACCCCGTGACCTTTACTACAGCTTGGTATTGGTGTTCGGTGTGGCTTGTGTAGGATAGGTGGGAGACTGTGAAGCTCGGACGCTAGTTCGGGTGGAGTCATTGTTGAAATACCACTCTGGTCACTCTGGATGTCTAACTTAGAACCGTAATCCGGTTCAGGGACAGTGCCTGGTGGGTAGTTTAACTGGGGCGGTTGCCTCCCAAAAAGTAACGGAGGCGCCCAAAGGTTCCCTCAACCTGGTTGGCAATCAGGTGGCGAGTGTAAGTGCACAAGGGAGCTTGACTGTGAGACTGACAAGTCGAGCAGGGACGAAAGTCGGGACTAGTGATCCGGCAGTGGCTTGTGGAAGCGCTGTCGCTCAACGGATAAAAGGTACCTCGGGGATAACAGGCTGATCTTGCCCAAGAGTCCATATCGACGGCATGGTTTGGCACCTCGATGTCGGCTCGTCGCATCCTGGGGCTGGAGTAGGTCCCAAGGGTTGGGCTGTTCGCCCATTAAAGCGGTACGCGAGCTGGGTTTAGAACGTCGTGAGACAGTTCGGTCCCTATCCGCTGCGCGCGTAGGAAATTTGAGAAGATCTATCCCTAGTACGAGAGGACCGGGATGGACGAACCTCTGGTGTGTCAGTTGTCCTGCCAAGGGCACCGCTGATTGGCTACGTTCGGAACGGATAACCGCTGAAAGCATCTAAGCGGGAAGCCGGCTTCAAGATGAGATTTCCATCCCTTTTGGGGAGAGGCTCCCAGTAGACGACTGGGTTGATAGGCCGGATGTGGAAGCAGGGACTAAAGACCTGTGCAGCTGACCGGTACTAATAAGCCGATAACTTGATTACTTCACCACCTTCGGGTGGTAGTGAGTATGAATCGCAACGACTGTTGCTCGCGTCCACTTTGTGGTTCCCGATGTACGGGAACAAGAATCGTCCATTCGTGGACGGTCAGGCGAAACATCGATAGTGTTTCGGCGGCCATAGCGAGAGGGAAACGCCCGGTCACATTCCGAACCCGGAAGCTAAGACTCTCAGCGCCGATGGTACTGCAGGGGGGACCCTGTGGGAGAGTAGGACACCGCCGGACTCCTTTTCAAAGAAGGGCCACCCAGTGATGGGTGGCCCTTCTTCTGTTTAACGCGCGTTCTCCTCGGCCAGCATGCCGACGGAGGTCGCGCACGCATCACCGCGCCACGCTTCGACCCCTTCACGGATCGCGAACACCACGACCACGAGGGCGGCGATGGAGTCGGCCCACCACCAGCCGAACAGTACGTTCAGCACCAGCCCGATGAGGACCGCAGCGGAGAGGAGCGCGCAGAGCAGCGTCTGCGTCGAGTCCGCCACTGCGGTCGCGGAACCGAGCTCACGGCCTGCCCGGCGCTCGATCAACGACAGGAACGGCATCAGAGCGACGCTGACGGCCGTGAGCACGATGCCTGTCGCACTGTGATCGGCCTGCTCGCCCGATACCAGCGCAGCGACGGAGCTCCCGGTCACATAGGCGGCCAGCGCGAAGAACGCGACCGCGATCACTCGCAGAGTCGGCTTCTCGTAGCGTTCCGGGTCGGTGCGCGTGAACTGCCAAGCGACGGCGGCGGCGGAGAGCACCTCGACGGTCGAGTCCAGTCCGAAGCCGATGAGGGCGACCGAGGAGGCGGCGGCGCCGGCGCTCACCGCGACGACGGCTTCGACGAGGTTGTAGACGATCGTGACGGCGACCACGACCTTGATCCGGCGCCTGAGGACGCGGGTGCGCTCGGTCGACAAGGGGGGAGCGACCATCAGCAGTCGCACCCGTCTCCGTCGCAGCAGGTGGGGTCGACGAAGAGGACGACCCGGAGCAGCTCGTCGAGGGCCGGCGCGAGGTGCTGGTCGGCGAGGCGGTACCAGGTGCGTCGACCGTCAGGCACGGCTTCGACGAGACCGCACCCGCGCAGACACGCGAGTTGATTGGACATCACCTGGCGGGAGACGCCGAGCGACGCCGCAAGATCCGACGGATAGGCCGGCGCCTCGCGCAGCGCCAACAGGACGCCGGCGCGGGTGCGATCCGCCAACGCGTTGCCGAGGCGCGCGAGGGCGGCCGTGTGGGTGACAGAAGCGAGGGTCATCGACATGGTGACGACGGTACAGGCGCGGCTGTATTCACGGAAGTGTGAACCGTGGTCGTGGTGAGTCGATCATCACCGGCGCCCCCTGTGATGGCACCCGGATGCGGGCGTATCGCAGCACGACCTACGCCAGTACTGTCGTGCTCACGAGCGGTCGGGGGGATCGCTCGTAGGGGGAAGAATCATGACTCTGGTGGCAGAATCGGCGCGCGCGATGAGCGAGTCGGTCAGCATCGACACGCAGCCGTTCGCCTTCATCGGCAACGACCTCTGGGGCAATCCCGTGCGGGGACGCATCGACGCGATCGACGTCGACGCCGCTCGAGGACATCTGCGCCAGCGCGGCATCACCGCGGCGCTCGAGCAGCGCGACGGCGAGCCGGCACCGTACACGGTGCAGCTGTCCATCGCGCCACGCGCCTCGGCGTCCGTCGGCGAGCTGGTGCGACGCGTGCTCACCGCTCGCGCCGCACGTCGCGGCTGAGCGGGGGACGGCGCGTGTCCTCCAAACTGCCGACACCCGGGTTGGGGACTGCCCAGCGGCGGGACATCGCGTAATTTCATAGATACGGAGCTGGGGGGCTCCCATAGGTGCGGCGCTGGGGGGCGCCGCACCTCTTCTCTTTAACCGGTAGTTCCCGGCGCGGATGGCGCAGAGGCCGCCGCCGCGTCCGCCGACACCGGCGGATCTCGGTCGCCGGAGGGTAGTCCGTTCGGGGGACCCCCGTGTCCCCCGAATGCGGCCTGTCGCGGGGGTGGCGCCCGACAATACGGTGGAGGGACGCTGATTACCCGGTCAGCGGCGGACGGCCACCCACCGACCGCTCGATTCCTCACGCCTGGACCCAAGGTGACGTACCCGACGTACGCGGTTCGCCGCGCCCCCTTCTCTCTCCGCCTCGACTGCGAGGCGTCCGCATGAGCGTGCTGCGCCCCTACCGGCTCGAGCGCGAACTCGACAGCGCTTTCTACCACTGGCTTGCCTGGCTGCCGCAGTGGCAGCCCGACTCGCTGCGACCGCGCCAGTCCACCTGCGCGCGTTGCCCGCGCTACGTCGACGCCCTAGGGCTCGACGAGCTACCGCACGCGCCCCTGCATGGACTCTTCGGTGCCGTCGAGCTCCTCGTCGCCCAGCAGTTCGACCGCGAGGTCGACGCCCAGTTCCCGGGCCTGCGTGCCGGCGGCGACTGGACGGTCGGCGTGCACCACGGCGTCGTGCACGTCGCGAACCGCGACGGCGAATCCCTCGACATCGTGCTCGAGCGCCAGGAACGCAGCGTCGCCCTCGACGTGCCGACTTGGGTCAGCGCCGACGAAGCCGCCGATGCGCGAGTCACGCTGGTGCGCAGCTACTGGTCCTTGTTCGAGGCCGCCGTCGCGCGCCTCGGCCTGCAGCGCTCCTTGATCCTCCGCGCCGTCGACGCCCACGTCGAGCCGAAGGTCCGACGCCTCGCCGACGAACTGATCGCCGAGGTCTGCGGCGCGGCCTGATCGCGGCCTGAGCCCCGCTCCCGCCCCTTCTTCACCGACTCATCACCGACGCCGCGGCGTCGGCCGCTCCCCGGCGGCCGCCCCGCGACAGCATCACCATCCAGCACCACTACTTAACACCACCACCCCGGCGCCGACCCCTCGGCGCAACACCCACCCTCACCCCCCCTCCACCCGAACTCGCCGCGCCCACCCCGGCGCGCAAGAGGAGCCCCCATGTCGAACGCCGCTATCTCGAGTCCCCCAAATGACCGACACCCGAAGGCGGGATCGCCGCGCCTCGCCCTCGTGGATAGCGTTGAGGCAGAAGTCGAGGGGACCTCGAACGACGCCGCGCGCATCGCGCAGGATCCCCTGACTTTCCGTATGTCAGGGGGACGTGTGGCTTCGCTTACCGAGATTCTCGTCATCCGCGGGCTCGTCCCGCCGGAGACGCTCGAATCCGCGGGCGAACGCGGCGACGACGCGACCATCCAGAGCCTGCTCGAAGGCGGCACCATCTCGGAGGCGCAGGTCGCCACCGCCCGCGCCGTCCGCGCCAACCTGTCGACGGTCGAGCTGATCGACTTCCCCGTCGACCCCGCGGCCCTCGCGCTCGTGCCCGCCGGCATGTGCCGCCGCTACGAGATCCTGCCGATCGCCATCGAGCGCGGCAAGCTCGTGCTCGCCATGGTCGACCCGGGCGATCTCTTCGCCCTCGACGACGTGCGCGCCGTCACCGGCATGCACATCGAACCCCGCGTCGCCGTGCGCAACGACCTGCTCAACGCGCAGTCGCTGCACCTGCGCGCCGACGGCGAGATGAGCGACCTGACCTCCGCCCTCGAAGAGCAGAGCGCGGCCGACGAGCCGAACCTGCCGCAGGTCGAGGACAGCGACGACGACGCGCCCATCGTGCGCTTCGTCAACCTGCTCATCAGCCAGGCCATCCAGGACTCGGCGTCCGACATCCACATCGAGCCGGCCGAGCACGAGGTGTCGGTGCGGTACCGCATCGATGGCGTGCTGCACCAGATGCAGAGCGCGCCCAAGGCCATCCAGAACGGCGTCATCTCGCGCCTCAAGATCATGGCGGACATCGACATCGCCGAGCGCCGTCGCCCGCAGGACGGCCGCATCTCGGTCGCCCACGGCGACCGCACCATCGATCTGCGCGTCGCGACCCTCCCCACGGTGTGGGGCGAGAAGGTCGTCATGCGTATCCTCGACGACTCGAACACCGCGATGACGATCAAGGATCTCCGCATCCTCGACCGCAACCTCGAGGTCTTCGAGAAGTCGTACACGAAGCCGTACGGCATGATCCTCGTCACCGGACCCACCGGTTCGGGCAAGTCGACGACGCTCTACACGACGCTGAAAGCCGTCGCCAAGCCCGAGATCAACGTCATCACCGTCGAAGACCCGGTCGAGTACCTGATGCCCGGCATCAACCAGGTGCAGGTCAACCCGAAGGCCGGCCTGACGTTCGCCAGCGCGCTCCGCAGCATCCTGCGCAGCGACCCGGATGTGGTGCTGCTCGGTGAGATCCGCGACCACGAGACCGCGCAGATCGCCATCGAGGCGTCGCTGACCGGCCACCTCGTGCTCTCGACCCTGCACACGAACGACGCCCCGAGCGCCGTCACGCGACTCACCGAGATGGGCATCGAGCCCTTCCTCGTCGGCTCGGCGCTCGACTGCATCGTCGCCCAGCGTCTCGCGCGCAAGCTCTGCGACCGCTGCAAGGAGCCGTACAAGCACGAGGTCAACAAGCTCGTTCCGCTGCGCTTCGGGCTGTTCCAGGATCAGGCGATCCCCGAGATCTATCGTCCGGTCGGCTGCTCCGCGTGCTCCGGCACCGGATACCGGGGTCGCGTCGCCATCCACGAGGTCATGCCCGTCACGGAGGAGATCGAGCGCCTCGCCGTCGAGCGTGCCTCGAGCCTCACGATCGGCAAGACCGCGATCGAGCAGGGCATGACGACCCTGCGCGAGGACGGCTGGGCGAAGGTCCGGCTCGGTCTGACGAGCGTCGAAGAGATTCTCCGCGTCGTGGCATAACGGCGCGGCAGGGGAGCACCGCAACAGCACACGCTGCACGAACACACGCTGCATTGATCAACGCTGAAATGGGGGAAGCGTCGATGGAAGGTTACGGACGGAACGAACCGGGACGTCCCGTATGGGACATCACGGGCGGATCGGAGCTGCCCACGCGGGCGTCGCTACGTTCCACCCGCCCGCAGGTCGACTGGTCGGCGGATGAGCTGGTGGAAGCCGCCGAAGCGGCGGCCGCTGCCGCCGTCGCCGCTCCGGCCCCGTCGGCCGCTGCCGCTGTCTCCGTCGCCGCTCCGACAGCGGCAGCGGTCGTCACCGAGGCGCCGCGTCCGGGCGTCGGGTCCGCCGACCCGGAGCTGATCGCCGCCCTGCAGGCGGTCGTCGACTCAAGCGGATCCGACCTCCACGTCACCGCCGGCGCCGTGCCGATGCTCCGCGTCGACGGCGAGCTGAAGCCCGCACCCAACCAGCCGGTGTGGGCGAAGGCGAAGGTCACGAGCGCGCTGCGCAGCATCCTCACCCCCGAGCAGTGGGAGCGTTTCGAGCGCGAGCTCGAGCTCGACTTCGCCTACTCGATCTCCGACGATTCGCGCTTCCGCGTGAACTTCTACCAGCAGCGCGACTCGATCGGCGGGGCGTTCCGCATCATCCCGACCGAGATCAAGCGGCTCGAGTCACTGGGCGTTCCCGATGCGGTCAGCCGGTTCGCCGCCCTGCCCCGTGGACTCGTGCTCGTCACGGGACCGACCGGCTCCGGCAAGTCGACGACCCTCGCGGCGCTCATCGACCTCGTCAACAGTTCGCGTCCCGACCACATCGTCACGGTCGAAGACCCGATCGAGTTCATGCACGGCAACAAGCGCGCGATCGTCAACCAGCGCGAGGTCGGCAGTGACACGCACAGCTTCGCGAACGCGCTGAAGCATGTGCTGCGGCAGGACCCCGACGTCATCCTCATCGGCGAGCTCCGCGATCTCGAGACCATCTCGGTCGCGCTGACCGCCGCCGAGACCGGTCACCTCGTCTTCGCGACGCTGCACACGCAGAACGCGGCGCAGACGATCGACCGCGTGATCGACGTGTTCCCGCCGCATCAGCAGGGGCAGGTGCGCGCCCAGCTCGCCGCGACCCTGCAGGGCGTCGTCTGTCAGACCCTCGTCAAGAAGGCGAGCGGTCAGGGTCGAGTCGTCGCGACCGAGATCATGTTCGTCACCCCCGCCATCGCGAACCTCATCCGCGAGGCGAAGACCTACCAGATCCCGTCGTCGATGCAGGCAGGTCGTGCGCTCGGCATGCACACCATGGATCAGAACCTCGCCGAACTCGTCGACTCGGGCACGATCACGCACGAGGCGGCGATCGAGAAGGCGCAGGACGTCGACGGGCTGAAGCAGCTCATCCACCGCGGAACCCCCGCCTCGCGCGGGCTCGGCAGCGCGTTCGATCTCGGCACCGACGGTCACGGTGGACGGAGCCTCTCGTGAGCACGGCCGTCAAAGCCTGGTCGTATCGCGGCCGCAACACCGACGGCAAGCTCGTCAAGGGCAAGCTCGACGCCCCCAGCGAAGGTGCGGTCGTCGCGCGGCTGAAGACCATGGGTGTCGCGCCGGTCGCCATCGAGGAGACCGCGCCGGGCACGGGACTCAACCAGGAGATCACGATCCCCGGGTTCGAGAAGAAGGTCGGCCTCAAGGACCTCGCCGTGATGAGCCGGCAGATGTCGACGATGGTGTCGTCGGGCCTGTCGCTGCTCCGGACCCTCACCATCCTCGCCGAGCAGACCGAGAACAAGAAACTCGCCGACACCCTCGGCGATGTGCGCAACGAGGTCGAGCACGGCGCCTCCCTGTCGGCCGCACTCGGACGGCACGACCAGGTCTTCCCGCCGCTGTTCATCAACCTGGTGCGCGCCGGCGAGACGGGCGGATTCCTCGAAGGCGCCCTGTCCTCCGTCGCCGACAACTACGAGTCGGAGCACAAGCTGCGTTCGACCATCAAGTCGGCGCTGACCTACCCGGTTGTAGTGCTGAGCATGGCGGTCATCGCCGTCATCGCGATGCTGCTGTTCATCGTCCCCACCTTCCAGGGGATGTTCGAGAGCCTCGGCGGTCAGCTGCCGTTGCCCACCCAGATGCTCGTCTGGCTCTCCGACGGAATGCGTTTCGGTGCGCCGATCCTCGCCGTCGCCGCCGTCGTGTTCGCGATCTGGTGGCAGAAGAACCGCTATACCGACCGGGTTCGCGGGTTCCTCGACCCCCTGAAGCTGAAGCTGCCCGTGTTCGGGACCCTGTTCAAGAAGGTCGCCGTCGCCCGCTTCACCCGCAACTTCTCGACCATGATCGGCGCCGGTGTGCCCATCCTGCAGTCGCTCAGCGTCGTGGGGGAGACCTCCGGCAACTGGGTCATCGAGCAGTCGTTGAAGAAGGTGCAGGAGTCGGTGCGCGTCGGCAAGTCGATCGCGGGACCGCTGTCGCAGGAGCCCGTCTTCCCCGCCATGGTGACGCAGATGATCGCCGTCGGCGAGGACTCCGGTTCGCTCGAGCAGATGCTCGAGAAGATCGCCGACTTCTACGACGACGAAGTGCAGACGACCACCGAGGCGCTGACCTCGCTGATCGAGCCGCTCATGATCGCGGTCATCGGCGTCGTCGTCGGCGGCATGATCGTGGCCCTGTACCTCCCGGTCTTCAATATCTTCACCCTCATCAAGTAGAGCCTGGGCATGCAGGTTGCCCGCGCGCGTTGAGTGGGCCGCGGGCGCCATGATGCCGGCACGAGGTGCCCGGCCCGGCGCGCGCGTGCGGGTACACGGATCAGGAGTTTGTCCACGGATCAGGAGTTCGCGCGCGAATCGTCCTGATCCGTGTGCATTTCGGCCGTTATCGAGCTGTTTCTCCTGATCCGTGCACCGGCTGATGTCGCCGAGCTTTGGTGGTATCCCGTCCGTTTCTGCGGCGAAGGCAATGTCGGTGGTTGCTGCTTCGATATCGATATGGATGAGCAGCGCGTCGAGGCGGAATCGTCCCCGACGGCTGCCCGATATCTCGTCGACCGTCTGGCCGAGCACGATTCGCTCGCCCGCGTCTATCAAGCGGCGCGCTTCGAATTCATCGACGCCATCCGCCTGCAATTCGAGCGCGATCTCGGTGCCGACTGGCACGATCCCGATTCGCTCGAGTGGCGCGATCTGCGTGCAGAAGTCGCCGCGGTGCTACAGGTGCACGAGCGTACCGCTCAGTCGCTGTTGGAGCTCGCCCGCCAGCTCGTCCATGTCTTCCCGTCGACCTTCGCGCGGCTTCGGCAGGCGGAGTTCTCCGAACGGCACGCCCGCGTGCTGGTCGAGCACTCGCATGGGCTCGCCGCCGAGCTGGTCTCGGAGTACGAGGCCCGTCTGCTGGAGTTCGTCGATCTCCCAGTGCCGCGGTTCGATCGGATGGCGCGGAAGATCCGCGCAGATCTGCAACCCGAAGAGCTGATCGAACGCCACAAGGAAGCGCTGGTGGAGCGTCGGACCGCGGTCGAACCGGCCGGTGATGGGATGGCTTGGTACGGCGCGTACATGTCCGCCGAATACGTCATCGGTGCCGCCGCCGCGGTGACCGGGCTGGCGAAGGGACTCATGGTCGAGGGTGAGACCCGCACCCTGCAGCAGATCGAAGCGGACGTCTTCCGCGACCTGCTCATCGACGCCGGCGGCGTCACCGCCCCTGTGGTCGAGGGGGAGCCGGTTCAGTCCACCCCGGCGGCGCGTCGGGGCATCAACCCGCAGGTCGCGACCACCGTGCCGGTACTCACGGCGCTGGGCCGGTCGGACGAGCCCGGCCAGCTCGAGCGCTACGGGCCGATCGACGCGGACACCGCCCGCCGGATCGCCGGCGAGGCGCCGGGCTGGATTCGGATCCTCACCGACCCGGAGGACGGAGCGATCACCTCGTTCGGTCGGACGACGTACAAGGTCCCCAAGCAGCTGCGGCGGTATCTCGCCGCACGCGACGAGGTGTGCCGGTTCGTGGGCTGCACCCGATCGGTCGAGCATTGCGATGTCGATCACACGAAACCGTGGGCGGAGGACGGCGAAACGGTCGCCGCGAACCTCGCGCACCTGTGCAAGGGCCACCACATGGTCAAAGGCCGCAAACGGTGGCGCGTCACTGCTTCCCCGGGAGGGACCCTGACCTGGACCTCGCCGACGGGGCGCACGTACACGACGAAACCGGCCCGCACCTTCGCTCCACCCGGCCGCACCATCCCGGGAGCACCACCGCTGGTGATGAGAGCCTGGCTCCCAGACGACGAGTCCACCGCACCGTTCTAAGCCCTTCGAAGCGCTCTTCTCAGTGAGCGGGCCCTTCGGTCGCGCCGAAACCATGGCGCTGTGCTCTCGATGCGCTCGTTCCTCGCTCACTCGAGCCGTCTCGATACGGGCCTGGGGGCCACACTCGACGACCGGGATTTCGTATCGCTTCGCTCAACGAGCGGGCCCTATCGGTCGTCGAGTAGCGACGAAGGAGCGTGTCGAGACGGGTCGAGTAAGCGAAGCGCATCGAGACCATGGCGCTGTGCTCTCGATACGCTCGTTCCTCGCTACTCGAGCCGTCTCGATACGGGCTTCGCCCTACTCGACGACCGGAATTGAGACTGGCGCCCTCCGTATCGCTTCGCAGGCGGGCACAACTGCCCCCGGTCGTCGAGTAGCGACGGAGGAGCGTATCGAGACCACGGCGCCGAGGTTGAGGCTGCGCTCTCGATACGGGTCGTTCCTCGCTACTCGAGCCGTCTCGGTGCGCTTCGCTTACTCGACGACCGGGGTGGGAGTCGGCCCCTCCGTATCGCTTCGCTCAACGAGCGGGAGGCCAGCGTGCGCCAGCGCCCATTCGACGTCCGGAAACGGCCAGTGTGGCGGTCAGTGGGCCCGATCGTCGCGATAAGTGGTCGATTCCTTTTTCGCGCCTGAAAGGCATTCTCCGCGAGGTTGCAACCTCCCTTTAGGGGGTCGACAGGTCCGCATTCTGTAACCCGATATGGGGGACTCCCCCGCATGGGGGCCACATGAACTGGGGACATGAAAAGGCCTCATGTCCCCCAAATAAAGGACTGTGAATCGTCTGGAGCGCAGGAACGATTGATGGCGGTGGCACGGATCAATTGGGGGGCCGCCGCCTCACTAACTCTGAAGGAAACGGAACTGCAATGATTTCGAAGCTGTACAGCAACCTCGTCGTCAAGCGCGATGAGCTCAACAAGGACGACAAGGGCTTCACGCTCATCGAGCTCCTCGTCGTCGTCCTGATCATCGGCATCCTGGCCGCGATCGCCATCCCGATCTTCCTGACGCAGCAGGACCAGGCGAAGGACTCGGCCGTCAAGTCGGACCTCGCCAACGCGAAGACCGCGGTCGTCTCGTTCCTCGTCGACGACCCCGACGCTGGCTCGGTGACGATCGAGGCTCTCGAGGAGGACTACAAGTTCGTCCCCAGCGACGGCACCGAGTTCGAGTCGGAGACGATCACGATCACGAACGGTGACTTCGAAATCACCGCCGGCCGCGACGGCTCGGACAAGACGTGGACCGTCACCTCTACCACCGGCGTCACCGAGGACGGCGCCGAGGCGCCCGCCGGCGGCAACGGCTGATCCACCTAGCACTCCTCCCGGTGGGGCGTCCGCGGACCGCGGCGCCCCACCGGCACACCCGAAGCTCTTCACCCCGACCACGAGCACCGAGGAAGAAACGATGGAGCCCCAGGCGCAGGGCACTGGCACCGACGAAGACGGGATCGGCATGATCGAGATCGTCGTCGCGATGTTCGTACTCGCCGTCTTGGCTCTCGCCTTCCTTCCCGTGCTCACGCAGGGGCTGCTGAACTCGCAGCGCAACTCCGAGATCGCGACCGCGACGCAGCTCATGTCGACGCAGCTCGAACTCGCCCGCTCCGCCGGTTCAACCTGCTCGGCGCTCATCGCGTTCGACGCCGCCGACCCGGCTGATGTGACAGTCGATGGCCGAGAGTACGAGATCGAGCGCAGCCTGATCGGCGCCTGCCCCGACCCGGCCGTGACGGGCACCGTCCTCGTCGACATCGAGGTCCGGTCCGACGGTCGCGTCCTCTCGACCGCGCAGACCCGCGTCTTCGTCGGGGGTGCCTGATGCGTCGGCTGAAGGAGCGCCTGCGCCGCGACGACGGCTTCACGCTCATCGAACTCGTCATCTACAGCGCACTGCTGCTCCTCGTCCTCGGGATCGTCGGAAGCGTCATGGTCAGCGGCATCACCAACCAGGCCCGCATCACCGACACGACGTCGTCGACGACCGAGTCGCAGACCGCGGTCGAGTCGCTCGGTCTCGGCGTCCGCAACGCCACCGCGATCAACTCGCCGACCGTCTCGCGTCCGCTGCTCATCGTGAAGACGTACAAGCGCGGGGCGACCGCAGACCTGCAGTGTCAGGCCTGGTACTACTCGGCGACCGAGCGCACCATCCGCGCGAAGGTCACGAACAACACGAAGATCGGCATCCCGTCCGCGTCCCAACTGCGCACCTGGACGCTCCTCGCCGAAAACGTCGCCCCTGTGGACAGCAGCACCCCGATCTTCCAGACCTCCGGTAGGACCGTGACGGTGAACTTCGTCGTCCGCAGCGACGCCGGATCGGGGCAGATCGTCACCACCTCGATCGCCAGCAGGCAGAACACGGTGGGAGGTGCTCCGTCCGAATGCGTGCTCTGAACCGGATCCTCACCGCGGCTCGACGTCGCGTCGCAGACGACCGTGGAAGCGCGATGGCGTCGGTCATCGGGCTGCTCGCCGTCACGATGGTCATCACCACCGTCGTCGTCGCCGCGACCGTGCAGTCGTACCTCTACACCGCCGACGCGCGCGCAAGCGTGCAGTCGCAGGCCGCCGCCGACGCCGGCATCGACGCCGCCTACGCCAAAGTCAAGGCGGGCACTTGCTCGCTCAACACCGGTGACGGGGGAGTGGGTCCCGCGTTCGCCTCCACCGTCTGGTACCGCACGACGACCACCGGAGCGTGGATCCCCGGCTGCCCGACCGCCTCGAGCGGCGCCGTGCAGATCAAGATCGAGTCCACGGGCACCTCGGCGAACGACGCCGACGAGAGGGCCAAGGCGGAGGCGGTCTACAACTGGACTCCGCCGACCGCCACCGGCTTCACCGGCGGCCCCGCCGTCTACGCCTACGACGCCGCCGGCTTCGGCGGGTCGGGGCGCCTCGTCTCGGCCACCGGCAACGCCGACGTCATGGTCAAGACCGGGGATGTCTCCTGCACGGGCGCCTCGACCGGCGCCGACGACCTCGTCGTCGACGGGGGCAAGCTCACCGTCAGCGGCTCCTGCAACATCTCCGGCAACGTCTGGGCGTCGAAGGCCCTGGTCGTCGAAGGCGGCACGTCGGTCGGTGGCAACGCCGTCGCAGCGAGCATCACGGTGCCCGGCTCCAGCTCCATCGGCGGCGGAGCGTGGGCGACCGGCGACATGCGGCTCGAGGGCTCCGGCTCCGTCGGAGGCGACGTCACCGCCAACAACCTGACCCTCACCGGCAGCGCGAGGGCGAAGAGCAACGCCTGGGTCTACAACGCGACCACCATGGCCTGGTCCACCAACATCGCGAAGAACCTGACCACGAAGACCGCGGCGCTCGACAACCCTTCGGGCAACGTGTCAGGAACCCGCAAGATCGAGAGCAAGGGTCCCGGCCCGAGCCCGTACCAGACGCCGAAGAAGCCGACGGTGCCCGACTGGGTCGACTACGACTACAAGCTCGCCGACTGGGTCGGCTTCACCGAGTACAAGATGCCCGCCGGCAGCTGCGGCCCCGCCCAGCTGAACGCCGCGATCGCGTCGATGGCGGGCCGCAAGGTCGTCATCGACGCGCGCCTCTGCACCTCGGTGAGCATCGGCGGCGCCGACACCGTTGCGCTCGCCGCCGACACGGTGATCATCGCGAACAAGTACGACCTCGGCGGCAGCGGGCGGTTCAGCTCGAGCGCGGACATCAAACTGTGGCTCATCACCCCGGACACCGTCGCCGACAAGGTGCCGACCTGCCCGTCGGGTGCGAGCTTCGCGATCGGCGGCGCCTTCGTCATCCCGTCGCGGGTGTCGACGATGTTCTACAGCCCGTGCCTCATCTCGCTCGCGTCGGGCCTCAACGTCACCGGCCAGATCTTCGCCGGAAAGGCGTCGATCAACGGCGCGGCGACGCTGCACTACGTACCCGTCGGGCTGCCCGGCGTCGACCTCGACACCGGATCACCCTCGGGCGGTGGCTCGACCCCTGCCGGCACCGTCGGCGACCAGCAGTACTACCGGGAGGTGGCGGCCGGATGATCGCCACCATCATCGGACTCTTCGGCGGCCTGATCGGCTCGTTTCTCAACGTCGTCATCTACCGCGTCCCGCGCGGAATGTCGGTCGTCAACCCACCGAGCGCCTGCCCTGGCTGCGGCACGCCGATCGCGAAGCGCGACAACGTGCCCGTGCTCTCATGGCTGCTCCTCGGCGGACGCTGCCGCACCTGCCGCACGGCGATCTCGGCCCGCTACCCGCTCGTCGAACTCGGCACCGGCCTCTTCTTCGCCGCGGTCGCGCTGCGCTTCCTGCCCGAACTCCTCACCACCGACGGTGCGGCGGAACTCGTCGCGGGACTCCTCTCCCTCGTCGCGTTCCTCGCTCTCGCCGGCAGCTCGGTCGCGCTCGCGCTCATCGACATCGACGTGAAGCGCCTGCCGAACGCGATCGTGCTGCCGCTGCTGCTCGTCGGCGCCGTTCTGCTGAGCGCCTCGAGCATCGTCGTCGGCGACGGTGCCGCGCTCCTGCGGGCCGGCATCGGACTCCTCGCCCTCGGCGGGGTGTACTTCGCGCTCGCCGTGGCGGTGCCCGGAGGCATGGGCATGGGCGATGTGAAGCTCGCCGCGGTGCTCGGTCTCTTCCTCGCCTGGCTCGGCTGGGCGCCCTTCGCGGTCGGCGCCATCGCGGCCTTCCTGCTCGGCGGCCTCTTCGGAGTCGTCCTCCTCCTCACGCGACGGGCGAAGCGCGGCACGAACGTGCCGTTCGGTCCGTGGATGCTCCTCGGCGCGTGGATCGGCGTCTTCGCCGGCGCGCCCGTCGCTGCTGCTTATCTCTCTCTTCTCGGTCTGGGGGCCTGACAGATGCCACAACGGGTGGTCGGAATCGACATCGGCAACACGGGGGTGCGCGCCGCAGAGGTGCAAGACCCGCACAAGGCGGGCGGCACCGTGATCCGCTACGGCGAAGTCGCGCTGCCCGAGGGGGCGGTGCGCGACGGCGACGTGCACGAGGTGAACAACGTCGCCAACGCGCTGCGCCAGCTCTGGTCCGAGGCGGGCTTCAAGACGAAGGACGTCGTCTTCGGGGTCGGCAACCACAAGGTGCTCGCCCGCGAACTGTCGATGCCGAAGATGCCGCTGCCGCGCATCCGCGAGTCGCTGCCCTTCCAGGTGCAGGACCTGCTGCCGGTGCCCGTCTCCGAGGCGCTGCTCGACTTCTACCCGATCTCGGAAGGCGAAGGCGACGCGGGTCCCGTCATCCACGGCCTGCTCATCGCCGCGGTGAAGGAGCCCATCGAGCAGAAGGTCGCCGCTGCCCGCCTGGCGGGCCTCAACCCCGTCGGGGTCGATCTCGTCCCCTTCGCGCTCAGCCGCGTGCTGCTCACCGGCGACAGCGCCAAGGGCTCCGTCGCGCTGATCGACGTGGGCGAGATGACGACCATCGTCGTCGTCGCCCGTGACGGTGTGCCCGGTTTCGTGCGCATCATCCCCGCCGGCGGCAGCGATGTGACGCGGGCGCTCGCCGACCGTCTCGACCTGCCCATCGACGAAGCCGAGCGGCTGAAGCGCATGGTCGGCCTCGTCGCCTCGCCGAAAGCGCCCGAGGGCCTCAGCACCACCGCCTACGAGGCGGTGCTCGAGATCGTCTTCTCCGTCACCAGCGAGATGCTCTCCGGTCTTCGCAACACGCTCGCCTACTACTCCGCCAACGGCGGCGACCAGATCGAGCGGATCCTGCTCACCGGCGGTGCCGGACGGATGCCCGGGTTCTCGGACGCGTTGCACGAACTGACGCGCATCCCCGTCGCCGAGGGGACGCCGCTCGCCGGCCTCTCCCTCGCGAAGAACCTGCGCGAACGCGAACCGGAATCGGGCTGGGGTGCGATGACCGTCGCCGTCGGCCTCGCCAGCGGAGGTGCGGAGCGATGACGTCGTTGAGTCTCACCAAACCCATCACCTTCGGCCGGAGCAAGGACAAGACCGCGGCCGAAGCGACGGCCTCACCCGCCGCACTCGGCGGCGCGCCCCGTGCCAACCTGCTGCCCCCGTCGGTCATCGCCGCACAGCGCGGCCGTCGAGCCGTGCGCGGCATGGTCGCCGGCGTCGTCGCCGCCGCCGTGGTCGTCGTCGCCGGAGTCGCCGCGTCCGGCTGGCTCGCCGTGTCGGCCAGCGACGACCTCGCGACCGAGCGGGCACGGACCGAGGCGCTCGTCGCCGAGCAGGCGGAGTACGCCGACGTCAGCAGCGCCCTCGCCGGCGTCGCCGACAAGCGCAGTGCGCTCGAGACCGTCGGTCAGAGCGATGTGCTCTGGTCCGACTACCTCTCCGCGGTGCGCGCCACGCTCCCCCAGGGGATGCTGGTCATCGGGATCGCGGTCGACGCGACCTCGCCGCTCAGCACCATCGCCTCCGACACCAGCGCCCTCGGCGCCGACCGGGCGGCGACCATCACCCTCACAGTGACGACGCCCGACCTGCCGTCCGTGCAGGCGTGGATCGACAGCCTCGCAGGGCTGCCCGGCTACTCCGACGCGGTGCTCAACGCCATCAGCCGCGACCAGACGGGCTTCTACCAGTCGGTGGTCACCCTCAGCGTCGACGACACCGTGTACTCGGGCCGATTCGCCGAGGAGGCAGCCGAATGAACGCCACACGTCTCTGGTTGATCGGCGGGGCACTCGCCATCGTCGCGATCCTCGCCGGCGGTTGGTTCCTCGGGGCGCAGCCGTTCATCGCCCAGGCGAAGGCGGCGAACCTCGAGCAGGAGTCCGTCGCACAGGTCAACGCCGCCCAACGGGCGCGCATCGACCAGCTCGCGAAAGCCCAGGAGAACCTGCCGGAGCTCGAGGCAGAACTCGCCGTCCTCACCGACTACCTGCCCGAGAACGCGAGCATGTCCCGCCTCGTGGGCGAGCTGGCCCAGATCGCCTTCGGTTCGGGGGTCGACATCACCACCGTCACCGCCGCCGAAGCCACCCTGCTCTCCGACGCCGAGGGCGCGCCCGCGCCGGCGCCCGCTGAGACGGCCGAGGACGGCGAGGCGACGACCAAGTCGGCGGCGACGACCGCGGTTCCCGAGGTCCCCGGCATGGTCGCGATCCCGATCCAGCTATCGGCCGACGGAAGTCTCGACGCGCTGCAGGCCTTCGTGAGCAGCATCCAGCAGCTCGACCGCCTGATCACCGTGTCCGGCCTCACCTTCTCCGAGAACCGCGACAAGGGCGGCTTCTCGCTGAACCTCAGCGGCGCGGTCTACGTTCAGCCGACCGCCTGACAGGGGCCGCTCAGCCGGCGCCGAGCGGGCCTCCACCTACACTGGGACCACCGGTGGCGGGAGGCCGCCGATCGCCGGAGGAGCACGCATGAGCGACACGAACGACCGAACGGGGAACATTCCCGAAGGACGCCGTGAGACGTACCGCAGCGACGGCGACCCCGAGCCCGTCGTCGATGAGCCGGCGCCCGCGGCGGCTGCGGACGCGACCCCGAACGACACCTCCGCTCCGGTCGCGAGCGCAACCGACGGGTCACGATCCGAGGCGGATGAGGCGCCTCTCGCCGCCCCCGTGCCGGCGCGCGCCGAGAACAGGACCGCCCCGACGCGTGCGGTCGACGCGCCCGCGGAAGCCGACCCCGCCTCGGCCGAGCGCACGAATACGGTCCCCGCGCCGCTCGCGCCCGAAACCGACTCGTCCGGTCCTGCTCACCGCGCGCCCGATGTCGCGGCAGCCGACGCCGTCGCGACCGCGCCGCCCACACCCGAGCCGGTCGTGACCGAGCACCCCGTCGCGTCCGCGCCGCCCGCCTCTGCCGTGGCGGACGCCGACGCACGCGCCGACGCGAAGACGGAAGTCACCCCGGTCGCAACGCCGACAGTGGCAGCTCCGGTACCGACGCCGACCGTCGAGACGGCTCCGACGGCTCCGACCACTGCGACCGGCCCCGCCGAGCGCACCGACGAACCGCGCACCGACGAGCCGCGCACCGTCTACCTCGAAGCGCCGGCCCCGCCGAAGAAGAAGGGCAACCGCGGCTTCGGCACGCTCATCGCGCTGCTCGCCGCCATCGCCTTCGCGCTCGTCTGGGCGGGCGCCGCGGCCCTCATCATCGCCGTCGGCACACCGGCCGACCTCTTCGCCGAGTCGTTCACCAACTTCGTGCTGAGCGCCGCGTTCTGGGTGCCGATCATCGCCTTCTTCGTCGGGCTCGTGATCGTCGTCCTGCTCTTCAACCGTGCCGGCTGGCCGCTCTACATCATCGGCGGCCTCATCGTCGCGGTGCTCGTCTACGGCGGCTACCTGCTCGGAGCGGTCATCACCGTCGCGCAGCAGATCACCCCGAGCGAGGTGACCGGGTTCCTGTCGCGGATCTCGATCAGTCCCCTCGCGATCGCGGCGGGAATCGCGGCACGCGAGGTCTCGATCTGGTCGGGCGCCGCGATCGCGGCGCGCGGACGCCGGGTGAAGGCGAAGAACGCGCAGGCGCAGGCCGATTACGAGAAGGCAAGCGCCGAGCGGAAGGCGGAGTATGAGCGAGCCCGCACCGGCGCGCACGCCTGACCCCCGCATCATCGCGGTCTTCGGCGTCGTCGCTTGGATCGCCGCGGTCGTCGCCACCTTCGGCCTGCTGAGCCTCATCCTCGACGTCGACGTGATCAGCCAGGCGCAGGCGGGGCCGCTCCTCGGGCCCGTCATGGTGGTCGCCGGCGCGGTCGTGCTCGGCCTGCTGCTCGTGCGCGTCCAGACCGCCCGGCAGGGGCCGGGGATCAGTTTCGTCGGGGCGACCGCGGCGGTGTACATCACCATGCTCTTCGTCGGCGGCATCGTCTACACGGCGATCACCGCCGACCTGCTCCAGCTGCTGTTCTTCCCGTTCGGCTACTCCGCGAGCCCGTTCATCGTCGCGGCCGCGGTGCTCGCCGGACTGACGGCCATCGCGGTCCTCGCGGTGGAGGGTCGGGGCGAAACGGGCGGCCGACCCCGCTGGCCGTGGGAGAATAGAGGAGAGCCGTGAGCGAGTGCTCAACGGCGCGCCGTCTCGTTTGACGGGGTCAACCCACCGGGCTATCATTTTTCGGGTGTGTGCCGTGTGCACACTCTTGAATCTCGGCGCAACCGGGCTTCGACGCCAAGGCCTGTCATCTCATGGCAGCGGATGTCGGAGAACAACACGCCATCCACCCAGCGATACGAGTTCGTCCTGTGTTGCCAGGGGGTCAGACGGCCTGACCGTTCCTCTGCGGAGAGCGGTGGCCGCCCAACGAGCAACACAGACAATGAGGAGTTAGCAAGTGCCCACCATTCAGCAGCTGGTCCGCAAGGGCCGCACGCCCAAGGTCAGTAAGACCAAGGCGCCGGCACTGAAGGCGAACCCGCAGCAGCGCGGCGTCTGCACCCGCGTCTACACGACCACCCCGAAGAAGCCGAACTCGGCTCTGCGCAAGGTCGCTCGCGTGAAGCTGTCGAACGGCATCGAGGTCACCGCCTACATCCCCGGTGAGGGCCACAACCTGCAGGAGCACTCGATGGTGCTCGTGCGCGGCGGTCGTGTGAAGGACCTCCCCGGTGTTCGTTACAAGATCGTCCGCGGCGCGCTCGACACGCAGTCCGTGAAGAACCGCAAGCAGGCTCGCAGCCGTTACGGCGCGAAGATGGAGAAGAAGTAATGCCCCGCAAGGGTCCCGCCCCGAAGCGCCCCGTCGTCGCCGACCCGGTGTACGGCGCCCCTGTCGTCTCGCAGCTGGTCAACAAGATCCTGCTCGACGGCAAGAAGGGTCTCGCCGAGCGCATCGTCTACGACGCCCTCGAGGGTGTCGCGTCGAAGAACGGTCAGGACGCCGTGACCACGCTGAAGAAGGCGCTCGACAACGTGCGCCCCTCCATCGAGGTCAAGTCGCGTCGCGTCGGTGGCTCCACCTACCAGGTGCCGGTCGACGTCAAGCCGCACCGCGCGAACACGCTGGCGCTGCGGTGGCTCACCAACTACGCCAAGTCGCGTCGCGAGAAGACGATGACCGAGCGTCTCACCAACGAGATCCTCGACGCCTCGAACGGCCTCGGTGCCGCGGTCAAGCGTCGCGAGGACACCCACAAGATGGCCGAGTCGAACAAGGCCTTCGCGCACTACCGCTGGTAAACCCCGGCGCCATGCTCATAGCGAACGGGGCTCGCGAGACGAAATGTCCCGAGCCCCGTTCGTTGTTTCAGTTCCCAGATACGAAAACCCTCCGGAGGACCCCGTGGCACAGGACGTGCTCACCGACCTGAACAAGGTCCGCAACATCGGCATCATGGCGCACATCGATGCCGGCAAGACCACCACCACCGAGCGCATCCTGTTCTACACCGGCATCACCCACAAGATCGGTGAGGTGCACGACGGTGCCGCGACGATGGACTGGATGGCGCAGGAGCAGGAGCGCGGCATCACCATCACGTCCGCCGCGACGACCTGTTTCTGGAACAAGAACCAGATCAACATCATCGACACCCCCGGACACGTGGACTTCACGGTCGAGGTCGAGCGCTCGCTCCGTGTGCTCGACGGCGCCGTCGCCGTCTTCGACGGCAAGGAGGGCGTCGAGCCCCAGTCCGAGACCGTGTGGCGTCAGGCCGACAAGTACAACGTCCCCCGCATCTGCTTCGTCAACAAGATGGACAAGCTGGGCGCCGACTTCTACTTCACCGTCGACACCATCATCAACCGCCTCGGCGCGAAGCCCCTCGTGCTGCAGCTCCCGATCGGATCGGAGTCGTCCTTCGAGGGCGTCGTCGACCTCGTCGAGATGCGAGCACTCACCTGGCGCGGCGACGCGAAGGGTGACGTCCAGATGGGCGCCAAGTACGAGATCGAAGAGATCCCGGCCGACCTCAAGGACAAGGCCGACGAGTACCGTCAGGTCCTCCTCGAGACCGTCGCCGAGTCCGACGACGCGCTGCTCGAGAAGTTCTTCGGCGGCGAAGAGCTGACCGTGGCCGAGATCAAGGGCGCGATCCGCAAGATGACCGTCGCCAGCGAGCTCTACCCGGTGCTCTGCGGCTCCGCGTTCAAGAACCGCGGCGTCCAGCCGATGCTCGACGCGGTCGTCGACTACCTGCCGTCGCCGCTCGACGTGCCCGCCACCGAGGGCCACGACGTGCGTGACGAGGAGATCGTCATCGAGCGCCACCCCGACCCCAAGGACCCCTTCGCGGCCCTCGCGTTCAAGGTCGCGGTGCACCCGTTCTTCGGCCGCCTCACCTACATCCGCGTCTACTCGGGCCAGCTCGAGTCGGGCGGCCAGGTCATCAACTCGACCAAGGGCCGCAAGGAGCGCATCGGCAAGATCTTCCAGATGCACTCCAACAAGGAGAACCCGGTCGACGCGGTGACCGCCGGTCACATCTACGCGGTCATCGGCCTCAAGGACACCACCACCGGTGACACCCTGAGCGACCCGTCGAACCAGGTCGTCCTCGAGTCGATGACCTTCCCGGACCCGGTGATCGAGGTCGCCATCGAGCCGAAGACCAAGGCCGACCAGGAGAAGCTCGGCACGGCCATCCAGAAGCTCGCCGAAGAGGACCCGACGTTCCGCACCGAGCAGAACCAGGAGACCGGTCAGACGGTCATCAAGGGCATGGGCGAGCTCCACCTCGACATCCTGGTCGACCGCATGAAGCGCGAGTTCAACGTCGAGGCGAACGTCGGCAAGCCGCAGGTCGCCTACCGCGAGACCATCAAGAAGTCGGTCGAGAAGTACGACTACACCCACAAGAAGCAGACCGGTGGTTCCGGTCAGTTCGCGAAGGTGCAGATCTCGATCGAGCCCATGGAGGTCACCGCCGAGACGAGCTACGAGTTCGTCAACGCCGTCACCGGTGGACGCGTGCCCCGTGAGTACATCCCCTCGGTGGACGCCGGAATCCAGGACGCCATGCAGGTCGGTGTCCTCGCCGGATACCCGACGGTCGGTGTCAAGGCGACCCTCGTCGACGGTGCCTCGCACGACGTCGACTCGTCCGAGATGGCGTTCAAGATCGCCGGCTCGATCGCGTTCAAGGAAGCGGCCCGCCGTGCGCAGCCCGCCCTCCTCGAGCCGATCATGGCCGTCGAGGTCCGTACTCCCGAGGAGTACATGGGCGACGTCATCGGCGACATCAACTCGCGTCGTGGCCAGATCCAGTCGATGGAGGACGCCACCGGCGTGAAGGTGGTCCGTGCGAACGTGCCGCTGTCCGAGATGTTCGGCTACGTGGGCGATCTGCGCAGCCGCACCTCCGGTCGCGCGGTGTACTCGATGGTCTTCAACAGCTACGCCGAGGTTCCCAAGGCCGTCGCCGACGAGATCGTCCAGAAGAACAAGGGCGAGTAGTCGCTCGGGTGTCGCGCACCCTCACCGGTTCGCGACACCCGGGATGGCTCCCGCCAGTCCGAAGTAACATAAGTACCCAATTCCCCTGTACCCTTGTCCGGTTTGCAGCCTGCGATCCGGGAGGGTGCACGAGACGTCCTTAAGGAGGACACCAGTGGCCAAGGCCAAGTTCGAGCGGACCAAGCCGCACGTCAACATCGGAACGATCGGTCACGTCGACCACGGCAAGACCACGCTCACCGCGGCGATCTCCAAGGTGCTTGCTGACAAGTACCCGTCGGCGACCAACGTGCAGCGCGACTTCGCGTCGATCGACTCCGCTCCGGAAGAGCGTCAGCGCGGTATCACCATCAACATCTCGCACGTCGAGTACGAGACCCCCAAGCGTCACTACGCTCACGTCGACGCCCCGGGTCACGCCGACTACATCAAGAACATGATCACGGGTGCCGCGCAGATGGACGGCGCGATCCTGGTCGTCGCCGCCACTGACGGCCCGATGGCTCAGACCCGCGAGCACGTTCTGCTCGCCAAGCAGGTCGGCGTGCCGTACCTGCTCGTCGCGCTGAACAAGGCCGACATGGTCGACGACGAGGAGATCCTGGAGCTCGTCGAGCTCGAGGTCCGCGAGCTGCTCAGCAGCCAGGACTTCGACGGCGACAACGCTCCCGTCGTCCGCGTCTCGGGCCTCAAGGCTCTCGAGGGCGACGAGAAGTGGACCCAGTCGGTCGTCGAGCTCATGGAGGCCGTCGACGAGAGCATCCCCGACCCCGTGCGTGACAAGGACAAGCCGTTCCTCATGCCGATCGAGGACGTCTTCACCATCACCGGTCGTGGAACGGTCGTCACCGGCCGCGCCGAGCGTGGAACCCTCGCCATCAACTCCGAGGTCGAGATCGTCGGCATCCGCCCGACGCAGAAGACCACGGTCACCGGTATCGAGATGTTCCACAAGCAGCTCGACGAGGCATGGGCCGGCGAGAACTGTGGTCTGCTCCTCCGCGGCACCAAGCGCGAGGACGTCGAGCGCGGTCAGGTCGTCGTCAAGCCCGGCTCGGTCACCCCTCACACCAACTTCGAGGGCACCGCGTACATCCTGTCCAAGGATGAGGGTGGGCGTCACAACCCGTTCTACGCGAACTACCGTCCGCAGTTCTACTTCCGCACCACCGACGTCACCGGCGTCATCACGCTGCCCGAGGGCACCGAGATGGTCATGCCCGGCGACACCACGTCGATGACGGTCGAGCTCATCCAGCCGATCGCCATGGAAGAGGGCCTCGGCTACGCGATCCGTGAGGGTGGCCGCACCGTCGGCGCCGGAACGGTGACCAAGATCATCAAGTGAGTCGATCCCTCGCACGAGGGAGTCTCACCTGCTGTGAGCGAAGGGGTCGGACCGAAAGGTCCGGCCCCTTCGTCGTACCCGGGTGCCCTCGGGTGGTTCCCGACCGTCATTCAGACGGCGTGTCTAGGGTCGAAGGACGCTCGACGAGAGAGGTCCTCATGAAGTTCTCGGACATCACCCGCGCCGCCACCGGATTCCTGCGTACCGACCAGGGTAAGAAGACCGGCAACGAGGCGATTCGCCGCGCCGCCGACGCCGCGAACGGGGTCACGAAGAACAAGCACGCCGAGCAGGTCGCCAAGGTGCGGGCCGAGGCGGAGAAGCGCCTGCGCGACTTCCGCTGAGCTGCGCAGAGGCGGCCGTCGGTCAGTCGGCTCGGTACACGGTCCGGCCGCCGACGACGGTCTCGAGCACCGTGATCGTGTTCGCGAAGTCCCGATCGACCGGGTCTCCGTCGAGCCGGACGAAGTCCGCGTTCATGCCGGGCCGCAGCACACCGTTGCGGTCGAGGCGGCTCGAGTGCGCCGACCCCTGCGTGTACGCCCGGAGCGCGATCTCCGCGGCGAGGGCCTGCCACTCGGGTCGGGTGGTCGCGGGCTCGTGCAGTGCGCGACGGGCGCCCGCCGTGATCGCGTCGAGGGGTGCGGGGCTCGACACGGGCCAGTCGCTGCCGATGCTCCAGCGCAGACCGGTCTCACCGAGGGTCTCGAAGCGGTAGAGGGTCGCCATGACGGCAGGCCCCACCATCGCCTCGTAGCGGTCGAAGTCGAGGAAGTCCGACGCCGCCCACACCGGCTGGATGTTCAGAGTGACATCCAGCTCGCGGAACCGGGCGATGTCGGCGTCGCTCACGAACATGGCGTGCGCGATCTGATCGCGGCCCCGCCCCCGCCCGTTGGCCTTCCGGGCCGCCGCGATCGCGTCGAGCCCGTCGCGCACCGCGCGGTCGCCCACGGCGTGCATGTGGACGTCGAGCCCGCGCCGATCCAGTTCGGTCACCGCCTCGAGGAGCAGGTCGCGCTCGAACAGCGAGGGCCCCTCTCCGTGATCGGCCCCGGTCGCATCCGAGTAGGGGTGCAGCATGGCGGCCGTTCCCGCCTCGTTCACGCCGTCGAGGAACAGCTTCGCGGCGGGCGCGGTGACGCCGCCGCCCGTGAGCGAATCGCGCAGCTCGATCATGCGGTCGATCTGCTCGAGCCCGAGCTCGCGGTTCCAGCCGATCGCCCCGCTCACCCGGGCGGTCAACGATCCGTCCGCCTGCATCGCCACGTACTGGGGTGTGACATCTCCGTCGCCGTGCTGATCGCCGAGCATGGCATCCTGCCAGCCGACGATACCGAGCGAATGCAGATGCGCTTGAGCGGCCCGCACCGCCTCGAGCGCCACGCGATCGGAGACCGGCGGCACGCGCATGAGCGCACGCGAGAGCGCCTCCTCGTTGAGGTATCCGGTCGCGCGCCCGTCGGCGCCGACGTCGACGAGCTCCGCGGGGAAGCCGCCGCCGTGCTCGAGCCCGGTCGCCCGCAGGACCGCGCTGTTCACCAGGCCGCCGTGCAGGTCGCTGTTCACCAGGATCACGGGCCGCTCGCCGGCGATCGCGTCGAGCGTGCTGCGGTCCGATCCCGAGCGGGCCATCGTGATCGCGGCGTATCCGGGTAGCACGACCCAGTCGTCGACGCCGCCGACCGCGAGCCGGGTGCGAAGCGCAGCCCAGTAGCCGTCGACGCCCGCCAGGCCGACGAGGGTTCCGCCGATCAGCTGCAGACCACCCATCTTCGGGTGCACGTGGGCGTCGATGAAGCCGGGCACGACCGTGGCGCCGTCGAGGTCGACGCGGCGCGCGCCTGCGGGTACGGGGACATCGTCTCCGACGCTCTGCACGATCCCGTCGGCCACGACCAGCGTCGAGGCGGTCGGCTGAGCCGTGTCCTGCGGAAGGATCCGCCCGCCCGTGTAGGCGATGACCTCCCTCATCCGACTTCACCTCCTCGTCCGGCCTCGTTGTGACGATCGATGATGACACCACCTCACGCTCGAGCCCCGGAGGCACGCAGGAAGCCCTCAGCCGGGGGCGTCCTAGAATGCCGCTCATGCGCCTCCGCCGCACCAACGCGACCGGTCACGGATACCTGCGCGTCCGAGCGGGCACCGGCTTCTCCTACCGCTCGACCAAGGACGGCCTGCTCGCCGACGACGAGCTGCGCTCCCGGTTCGAGGCGCTCGGCATCCCGCCCGCGTGGGAGCAGGTGTGGATCTGCCCGTTCGAGAACGGCCACATCCAGGCGATCGGCTACGACGCCGCGGGACGAAAGCAGTACATCTACCACCCCACCTGGCGCGAGAAGAAGGACCGGGTCAAGTACGACCGGGCGATGGAGCTCGCCGAGTCGCTGCCGTCGGCGAGGCGCCGGGTGACGATGGACCTGCGCTCCGACGGGTACACCCGCGAGCGGGTGCTCGCGGCGGCGTTCCGGATGCTCGACACCGGGTCGCTGCGGGTCGGCTCCGAACGCTACGCCGAATCGAACGGCAGCCACGGGCTGACGACCCTGCTGTGCTCCCATGCCAGCGTGCGGAAGGACACGGTGGAGCTGAAGTTCCCCGCCAAGAGCCACAAGGCTTGGGAATCCGACATCCGCGACGCCGACCTCGCCGTGCTCGTCCGAGCGTTGAAGCGCCGCGGACCGAACGCGCGTCTGCTCGCCTACAAGGACGGCCGCGCCTGGCATCCGGTCGCGGCGGCCGAGGTCAACGAGTACGTGCGCGAACGCACCGGCGGCGAATTCACCGCGAAGGACTTCCGCACCCTCCACGGCACCGTCACCGCGGCGGTCAGTCTCGCCAAGCACGGCCCCGAGGACACGAAGACGGCGCGGCAGCGAGCGGTCGCGCAGGCGATGCGGGACGCCTCCGTGGTGCTGAGCAACACCCCGACCATCGCGCGGGCGAGCTACGTCGACCCGCGCATCGTCGACCGGTACCACTCCGGCGAGACCATCGACCCGGCGCGGACCGCGTCAGCCGAAAGCGAAGTCCGCGCGCTGCTGTACGGCTGAACTGCTGTACGGCGGTGGGGCTGAACTGCGGTGGGGCTGAACTGCGGTGCGGCTGAACTGCGGTGGGGTTGAACTGCGGTACTGCGGGCGGGTCAGCGGCCGAGGAGCGCCCGCACGATGGCGATCCGTTTGGCGGTGTACGGAGGCCGCAGCAGTGCGAGGGTGTCGGGCGTCAACGGCTTCGACAGCAGCGCCTTCTCATGGCTGAACACCTCGACGGAGCGGCGGCCGTGGTAGCCGCCCATCCCGCTCGCGCCGACCCCGCCGAACGGCAGCCCCGGCACGCTCAGGTGGATGACCGCGGCGTCGAAGACGATCGCGCCGGAGCTCGTCCGGGTTACGAACCGGCGCCGCGTCTCGGCGTCGTCGCTGAAGACGTACAGGGCGAGCGGCTTGTCGCCCGCGGTGATCCGGGCGATCGCATCGTCGGCGTCGGTGACCTCGACGACGGGCAGGATCGGTCCGAAGATCTCCTGGTGCATCACCGCCGAGTCGGGCGCCACCCCGGTGAGCACGGTCGGTTCGATGAACAGGCGTGTTCGATCGTGTCGGCCACCCGACGCGACGGTCCCGTCGTCGAGCAACGAGACGAGGCGGTCGAACTGCCGCTCGTCGACGATGCGGGCGTAGTCGGAGTTGTCGCCGATCGCGGTGCCGTACTGCTCGGCGACGGCGTCGGCCAGCAGCGGGGCGAGCCTCCGCGCCGTCGCGGGCGAAGCCATGATGTAGTCCGGGGCGACGCAGGTCTGCCCGGCCGCGATGAACTTGCCCCACACCAGCCGCCGCGCGACGACGCGCAGATCGACCGCGTCGTCCACATAGGCGGGAGACTTGCCGCCGAGCTCCAAGGTGACCGGCGTGAGGTGCTTCGCGGCCGCCTCCATCACGATCCGGCCGACCCGGCCCGACCCGGTGTAGAAGATCGTGTCGAAACGCTGGGCGAGCAGCGCCGTCGTCTCGTCGACCCCGCCCTCGACCACGGCGACCGCCTCGGGATCGAGGTAGCGGGGGAGCAGGTCGGCGATCGCCCGGGAGGTGTCGGGAGCCAGCTCGCTCGGCTTCACGATCACCGCGTCACCGGCGGCGAGAGCGCCGATCAGCGGTGAGAGGGCGAGCATCAGGGGATAGTTCCACGGCGCGATGATGAGCGCGACGCCGAGCGGTTCCAAGACGGTGCTCGCTCGCGCGGGCATCGCCACAGCGGGCACCGGGACGCGGCGGGGCCTCAGCCACCGCCGCAGGTTGCGCCGCGCGTGGGCCAGCTCGGAACGGAGGAAGGCGACCTCGGTGACGAACGACTCCGTCGGAGCCTTGCCGAGGTCCGACCCGAGCGCCGCGAGGAAGACGTCCTCATGGTCCTTCAGCAGCTCGTCGAGTCGGGAGAGCTGGCGCTGACGCCATGCGATCGGTCGCGTGCGACCGGAGTCGAACGTCCGCCGCAACCCGTCGACCAACCGACCCGCGTCCTGTTCGCCCATGCCCACACGAGGCACCCTACTCGTGGGCTTTCCCCAAGAAGCCAGCCCTACCCCGAGAAGTGGGGATTCCTCCGCGCAGCGGCCGCCCCGGAGAATCGACACGCACTACGAATGTGCCGCGCCGTGCCGGGGGGAACCGCACAGGGGCGGCACCGGTCAGGGGAGGCCACCAATGTCCAACGGATCGCTCAAGATCCTCGTCGTCGAGGACGACCCGTTCACCCGCACGCTCGTGAGCGACGCGCTGCGCGCCGCGGAGCACGAGGTGGTCGCGGTCGAGGCGGTCAACGCAGCGATGACGGCGCTCGCCGACGACGACTTCCACGTCGTGGTCTCCGACCTGAACTTCGGTCCCGGCCCGTCCGGCGCCGACCTGCTCGCGCGCGTCTACGAGGACCAGCCGTGGATGGGCATGATCGCGCTCACCTCGCACGCCTCGCCGGAGCTCGCGATCGGCCCCGACGCCGAACTGCCAGCGCCCACGGTGTACCTCGTGAAGAGCGAGCTGCGCGACGTGCAGACCCTGCTCGGAGCCCTCGACCGCGCGCTGGCGGGGGAGACCGGCGCACCGCGCCCGTCGGCGACCGACGACGAGGGTCGCACCGTCGTCACCCGCAGTCAGGCGGAGGTGCTCCGGATGCTCTCCGAAGGCGCCGCAACCTCGCGGATTGCTCAACACCGCAACACCACGGTGCGGGCGACCGAGATGATGATCCAGCGCCTCTACGAGAAGCTGGGGCTGAAGAGCGTGAACGACCTCGACCCGCGCACCGGTGCCGTCCTGATGTGGCAGCAGGGGCGGGTGCGTGTCCACTGACACCCGCCTCGCGGCCTCGCCGCGACCGGATGTGCGCTCCGCGAACATCGCGAGCCCCGCGCGGTTGCCGCGCAGGATCGAAGCCAGCATCCTTGAGACATGCCGCTCCCCGATCGGGTCGGGGACGCGAGAGGACACCGCCGGGGGGCGGGGTCCGAAGACAGTACGCAGGTCCGTCCGGGGGGACGGATCGCGGAGGGCGGGTAGGGCCTCGGGTGGCCCTACCCCCTCCGCCTGCGGCCGACGCCCCGATCGTCTCTCGTGACCACCATCGACACTCCTCCCGCGCCGACCGCCGCGTCCGCTCCCGTGGCGATCGAGCGCCCGACCGGGGATCGGCTCCGCGACGGGATCGCGCGGCTTCCCGGGCGCCTGCGCCACGTCCTCGCCCTGACCGGCGGACGGTGGGCGTTCGCCTGGTCGTCGTACCTGATCATGTTCCTGCCCGCGGCCTTCGCGATCGCCGCCCTCGAGGCGCCGACGGGATTCACCACGCTCGGCTCGATCGGAGTGGGGCTGATCGGAGTCGGTGCGTCGTTCGTCGCCGGCGGCCTGTACGTCCTGCTCTTCATGCGTCGCCGCTCGGTGACACCGGCCGGCCTCCCGGTGCAGGTCGGATACTGGGTGACCGCGGGCGCCGCGCTCGGCATCGCGCGGGGGCTGTGCGTCTCGGCCTGGACCGACGCCGACCCGGAGTGGGTGCTGCGGCTGATCGGGTCGATCGCGGGCGCGGTGGTCTGGGTGCCCGCCAGCGCCCTCGTGCAGGCGATGCTCGACATCAGACGGCAACGCCTCGAGGAGATCGACGCGGCCGGACGCCGACTGCAGCGCGTGCGCGACACCGCATCGCAGAGCCTCGACGAGCAGGTCGCGGCCCTTTCGTCCGCCGTGCGCACCGCCGTCGAACCGCACATCGCGCGGCTCAGCGAGCGGGTCGCCGCCATCAACTCGTCGCTCACCCGCAACGTCCTGAAGAACCTGGCCGCCGACATCGAGAAGGTCGGTTCCGACGTCGTGCGCCTCACCAGTCATCGGGTCGCCGAACCGGGCAGCATCGACTCGGCCCGTCTCGCCCGTCCCCGCATCATCGACGACGTCGTGCTCGACGTGCTCCGCCGACCGATCATGTGGCCGTGGGTCGGCGCGATGATGATCATCGTGGGTACCGGCCCCGAGATCTATCGGACCGCGGGTGCGGGCACCGTGCTGCTCGGGGTCGTCTCGATCCTCGCCTCCACCGTGATCCTCACCGTCGTCGAGCAGCGCACGAAACGCCTGACGGACACCGCTGCGGCGTGGGTGCAGTGGAGCCTCATCGCCGCAATCGCCGTCGGCGTCGGGCTCGTCCCCCCGCTCGTCGAAGGCATCGGGCCCTCATTCGAGGTCGACACCCAGTTGACCCCCCTGTTCCTCTTCGCGCCGCTCGTCGCGCTCGCGACGGTCATGACGTCGGTCACGGTCTCCACGCGGCGGCACACGCTCGGCCTCATGGACGAGCTCGACCGTCGCAACGCGGAACTCCGGAGCATCGCAACCGATGCGCACCTGCACGCCGACGACGTCCGCCGCCGGGTCGCCGCCCTGCTGCACGGCCCGGTGCAGGGGCGACTCTCCGCCGCCGCCATGCTCCTCAGCCTCCACCTCGGCAGCCAGTCGGGGCGGTCGATCGAAGACGTCGTCGACGAGACGGGCAAACTCCTGCGGGAGGCGTCGCACGACCTCGAAGGCATGACCGAGGTCGCAGCGCAGCGGGAGAGCATCCCCGAGCTGATGACCAGGATCGAAGGCGACTGGAAGGGCATCGTCGACGTCTCCGGCGACTACGACCCCGCCGCGACCCCCTTCCTCGACGCCGACAGCGCCATCGCCGCCACCGTCGAGGAGCTGCTCGTCGACATGGTCACCAACGCGGCGCGGCACGGTCGCGCGCGCACCGCCCAGCTGGCGGTCGCCGTCGTGCCAGGCGGGAGCGGCCGATTCCGACTCGCCCTCGAGGTCCGCTGCCACAACGACGGCGCGTTCGCGCCCGCGGCGCCGAGCGAGGGCGGCCTGGTCAAGGCGCTGCTGCGCTCGATGCACGGTGAATGGCTCGTGACCGGCGAGAGCGGCTCAGTCGACTCCGTCGCCCGGATCCCGTTGCGCCCGGATGTTCGCGAGGCGAACACCGGCGCGAACGCCGACTACTCGATTTGAGACCGGACCGGCAGACTGTTCTCACCGGGTCCCACGGGTAGGGATTCCAGGACAACGCTTCTCGGGTAAGAAGCGCGCTTCCCGGGGAGGAAGCGGAAAACGAAGCCGTAGATTGCGAATCTCGGCCAAGGGGAAGAACGCGGGGGCGTTCTTCCCCTTTTCGTTTTCCTCTTCTTCCGGCATGGGCGATGAAACACATCCGGTATGACACATCCGAGATAACACGCGGCGTGTCGCGCGGCTCTCAGGTCCTTCTCACGTCACCATTCATTCACGCCCGACATTCGAGGGGCGCTTGAAGCTTTTCGGTTCTTCCGACATCCACTCCCGCTGCGCCAGCCGGTGCTGCGCGATGTCGAGAACCGCACCCGGGGGAAGTCATGGATCAGTCGATCGATCACGCATGCGTGCTCGTCCCGGGCGATGTCCACCTGTCGACGACAGGTGCCGACGTCGCCGGGATCGTCGTCATCGCCGGTGCGCTGGTCGCACTCGGAGTCGTCGCCCTGCTCTGCGTCATGGTCCTCCGCCGTCGGTCGTCGTCGCGTGCCCGTGGACTCGCCGCGGCAGCCCTCGCGGGGGTGCTCTTCCTGTTCGGAAGCGCGGCGGCCACCCCGGCGCCCGCGAACGCCGCCGACTCCTGCTCGCTCCTCGGCTGGTCGTTGCTCGAGACCTCCCCGCAGGAATCGTCCTTCTCGCTCGGAACCGAGGCGACGGACGTCCTCGCACTCACCCTCAAGAACGTGACGGACATGCCGATCGCCATTGCGCTGCGCACCGAGATCAAGAGCGACGCCGACGGCATTGCTCCATGGGTGCAACTGGTCGGCGACTGCACCGCGTGCAACCCCGTCGTCGTCTACGACGCGACCATGGGCACGCGTGAGACGGGACCGCAGTTCAGCCTGGCCCCCGGACAGAGCGTCGACCTGACCGTCTCCGCCCGTCTGCTCGACGGTCTGCCCTCCACCGCCCAGGACAAGCGGGCGACCTTCTCACTCATCGCGATGGCCAGGCAGATCTGACCATCCCTCACACGGCCGGGTTCGCCCGCGCATTGGGCCGCCACAAGGTCGGCCGACCTCACCAAGAGAAAGAAAGTGAAATCACATGACCGCACAGGTCCACGGCAGCCGGATGCGCGGCACTGACACGCCGCCGAAGAACCGGCGTAAGAAGGTCACCGCGTTCGCGCTGGCCGGCCTCGTCGCCTCAGCGGGTATCGCGGGCGTCGTCGTCACGTCGAGCGCGTACTTCACCGACACCAAGCAGACGGACGTCACCGTGACGACCCGCTCGGTGACGCTGAACGTCAAGGACGGCGCCACCCAGTCGGCGCTCGCCCCGATCGCCCTCACCGACCTCGCCCCGCTGACCGCGGCGACGCCCGCCGAATTCGCCACCGCCCCGACCCGCTCGTTCTTCATCGAGAACGCCGGAACGTCGAAGTTCAGCTGGAAGATCGAGGTCACCGACATCCAGGTGCTGAACTCGGCCGGCACTACGACGCTGAGCACCACCACGACCCCGAACACCGGCGAGGTCACCCTCGCCGACGCCAAGGACGCCATCAAGGTGAACGTCGTCGACCTGGCGTACGCCGCGAACCCGACCGTCACCTACACGGCCGCCAACGGCAAAACGTTGACCACGCTCACCTCGACGCCGGAGATCCTCGCGTCGAGCGCCAACCTCGAGAAGAGCGGCACGGCGGCCGACGCGGACAAGCGCTCCATCGGCGTGCGCGTCTGGGTCGACCAGGCCACCCTCTCGGCGAACACCGCGAAGTGGACGACCGACTACCAGAACGCGCTGCAGAAGATGCAGGTCAAGTTCAAGCTCAAGATCACCGCGACCCAGGTCCAGTGACCCAGTCGGGGCTGGGCGGCCCGTCCGCTCAGCCCCGACCCCCTCGCCCGTTCTCTCCGCTGGAAGGCACGATCATCCGCACCCTCTCGCTCATCCGCTGGGCGCTCGTCATCGCCCTGAGCGCGCTGCTCGTGGTCCCCGCGATGCTCGTGCACTTCGGCGGCCGAACCATCGTCGAGGTGACCGGGGGATCGATGACGCCGACACTCGCGGTAGGCGATGTGGTGATCATCCGCCCGCTCGACTCGTCGGAACTCCGTGTCGGCGATGTCGTCACCGTCAAGGAGGACGACGGTGGCTACTTCACCCACCGCGTCACCCAGATCAACGCCGACGGCGGGATGGTCCTCAAGGGCGACGCCAACTTCAGCGTGGACTCCGAGGTCCGCGCCCCCTCCCAACTCGTCGGCGTGATGGACACCGTCGTCCGCATCCCGTTCGGCACGATCCTCGTGCAGCTTCAGCAGTGGCCGCTTCGGATCTCCCTCCTCGTCACCATCCTCGGCATCGCATTCCTGCCCCTCCGGAGCGCCACGCGTTCGGACGAGGGCGAGATCGGAAGCGAACCCGCCGACGAGGCATCCACGACATCCCCCTTCTTCCCCACTTCGGAGCTGAGCCCGCGATGAGCACCACGGTCTTCCCCCCGACGACGTCCAGAAGCGCCAGAGGCCCCCGCTACGGTCGGCGCGGCCTGACCGCGCCGGAGCGACGCGGCGAGCGTTCCCCCCTCGTCACACTCGACCAGCTGCCCGCCGCAACCGACGAAGTCCTCGCCGACCACTACGTCGACGGCGCAGACGCCGAGCCGAGGTCGAGCACCGTCGTCGTCCCGGAGCGCCGGCGGAGCTGGTCCCGGTCCGTGCGCGCGATGGCTCTCACCGCAGCGCTCCTCGCCACAGGCTCGGGCGTCGTCGCGCTGTCGACGAACGCGTACTTCACCTCCAGCAAGGAGACGCAGGCGACCGTCGCCCCCGGCACGTTGAAATTCGACCTGCTGTCGACGGCGAATACGGCCAACCCGAGCTTCTCGGTCACGAACCTCGTTCCCCTCTCCGCATCGGACGCCATCGCGGCCGCGCCGACCACCGGCCGCATCATCGAGTTCAAGGTGCGCGGCGGCTCCCTTCCGACTCGCGGTGTGATCTCGATCGCGACCGCCACCGGTTCACCCGCAGCGCTCCTCGCCAACGTTCGCGCCCAGTTCTGGGTCGACGGCGCATCAGGCGGACGCTGGGCGACCCTCGGTGCGCTCGACTCGAGCGCGTTGCCGAATACCGGAGAATTCACGCTCGCCGCCGATGAGACCAAGACGCTCAAGCTGCGGCTGTTCCTCGACACCAATACGCCCAACGCGCTGCAGAGCGGCACGCTGAACTTCACCCTCAGCGCGAAGGGCATCCAGAACGTCGCCCCGACCGGCACGAGCTACTAGGACGCGCCGCATGAGTCCTCTCAACATCCTGCGCTGGTTCGTCGTCGTCGCGCTCATCGGTGTTCTCGCCGTGCCGGCCGTCGTCGTCGAGCTGAGCGGCCGAACAGTGGTCGAAGTCGACGGGCAGTCCATGGAGCCGACGTTCCTGCTCGGCGACGTGGTCGCGATCCGCGACCCGCGTCCCGCCGACTTCGTCCCCGGCACGGTCGTCACGGTGCTCGACGCGACGGACAGCCGCTACACCCACCGGATCGTCGGGGTCGAAGACGACGGCATGCTGATCCTCAAGGGCGACAACAACGAGACCGAGGATCCGGCACCGGTCGATCCCGACACCGTCGTCGGCGTCGTCGACGGCCACCTGAGCGGAGCGTGGGCGACCTTCGCCCTGCAGTTGCAGAGCTGGCCGCTGCGAGCCTGCCTTCTGGTCATGATCGTGGGACTCATCTTCATGCCCGTCCGGGGACGCCGGCGCCCCCAGGCGAACGACCTCCCGACCGAAGCGAAGACTCCGCGACGCGACGGGCCCCGTCGACGTCGCTCGACTGCGACGGTCGCGGCGACCAGCCGGCGCCAGGACCAGCAGCGCAACGTCCCCGAGTCGGAGCGAGCGGAACTTCTCGACCTCGTCGACTCGCTCCGGAGCGCGGTAGCGCGTGTGCTGCTCGGCTCGGAGCGCCGACTCGGTGGGCGCTACACCGTCACGACCCACGAGACCGACGGGTTCCCCGCGCTCCGCGTCGTGATCGATATCACCGAGAAACGTGATCCCTCCTCTCCTGCGACCGCCTCGTCTCCGAGCGTCGTCGTCGAACCGGCGCCGCGGCGCGGACGCCGCGCGGCGGAGAGCGCCGAAGTCGCAGGCCCTCCGACGGCGACAACCGGCGACTTCCCGACCCGACGCTCGCAGCGCGAGGCGACCCGTCACGGCCGACGGAGGGCCAGATGACCCCCTTCCGACACCCTCTCTCTTCACCGCAGCGGAAATCATGAACTCCTCCTCACCCCGTACGACGCTCGCGGCAGCGATCCTCTCCCTTCTCGGCACCTCCTCAGGACGCCGCGCCCGCGTCGGTGCTCGCATGCGCCGCCGCCGCTTCCTGGTGGCGGGTGTCGCGGCGTCGGCCGCCCTCGCGACGATCGCCGTCGGCTCGACGGGTGCGTACTTCACCGCGTCGAGTACGACCGCCGGACAGACCGGCTCGGCGAGCAGCCTCCCCGCTGTGGCGACCTTCGCGGCCACGAAGAGCGGTGGCCCGACCGGAGCGTCCTCGACGCTCAGCTGGGACGCACCCACCCTCCAGGGGTGGACCGAGAGCGGCGTGAGCTCCACGCCTACGTACTCGGTGCGCCGGTCGCTGAGCGGCGACTTCTCGGCCACCGGTGACTCCGTCGACCTCGGCACGACGCCCGATCGGACGCTTCTCGACAGCGCAGGCGGCGCGAGCTTCCGCCAGCGCGAGGTCACCGACGTGGCCGGCGCGCACAACGGCGTGACCCGCGTGGGTGTCGCCATGATGGCGGTGATGGGCGGTCAGGCCTACTACTGGGGGCGAATCACCTCCAGCCTCGAATCGATCGGCGTCCCCGCGCTGGTCACCGGGATCCCCGACCAGGTCGTCAAGGTCGCCGTCGGTGTCGACCACGGCTGCGCGCTCACGGTGACGAGCCGCATCTTCTGCGTCGGCGACAACACCAACGGGGAGCTCGGCAACGGGGCGAACGGCTCCTCAGCCGCGCAGACGACTGCGGTCGAGGTCAGCAGCTACGACGCGTTCAACAGCGAGCGGATCGTCGCCATCGGAGCGGGGGAGGACTTCTCCTGCGCCCTCACGTCCAAGGGCACGATCGGCTGCTGGGGCAAGAACAACTACGGACAGCTCGGCCTCGACGGCGACACCGCCGACAAGAACTCGCCCAAGCGGGTCGGCAAGGCGAACAACGTCGTCGCCGACGCGTTCGCCACCAACAAGCCCATCCAGATGTCCGTCGGCCCGTGGGGCGTCTGCGCCGTCAAGGGCGCGGCCAGCGGGACGAACGCGGCTCCCGCGGCGCCGGTCGCGTGCTGGGGACGCAGCAACTGGCGTCAACACGGCACCGCCTACAACAGCAACGACACGACACCGCACAGTGTGCCGGTCGACATCCCCGACCCGAACGGGGTCCTCACCGGCGCGACGCAGGTGAAGGTCTCGCACGGCGTCACCTGCGTGCTCAACGGCAAGACGGCCCCAACCACCAACATCGCCTGCTGGGGTGGTGGAGGGCTCGGTCTGCTCGGCGACGGCGCCGGGACGACCTGGGACGATCCGAGATCGCTCAACACCACCTTCACCGGTGCCACGACCCTGAGCGTGGGCGCGGACACGGCCTGCGCCTTCAAGACCAATACCTACGTCTGCTGGGGTCGCAACGGTGACACTCAGCTCGGACGCGCGGGTGTCGCATCCGACGCCCAGCGAGCCGACACAGGGGCGGGCAACAGATACTTCTTCTTCCCCGACACCGTGTCGACGCTTCCGGCGCCATTCGCGTCGGACACCATCGTCGGCGCGGCCTCCGCACCTGCAACGAACTGCGTGGTCACCAGCAAGGCTGGTCTGGCGTGCTGGGGGGAGAACGGCACCGGTCAGCTCGCGCGCGGTAGCACCTCGACGACCGACAGTGGCACCGTGGCCGCGGTCACCACCGCCGACGGCGCGACCGACCCGGTGCTGAGTCCGGACGCTGTCACGGCGGTCGCGAAGCTGGTCGCTGCGGCACGTGGAGGCAACCGCACCTTCGCGCTCGTCGGGGACACCGTGTACACCTGGGGCACGAAGAACGAGTCGACCTCGCGGATGCCTACCCGGACTACGCCGACAGCCATCGCCGGATTCCCGCAGGGCATCACGCAGCTGGTTGGCGGTGAGGACCACGTCTGTGCGTTGGTGCCGTCCGGTGCTTCCGCCGGCGTGTGGTGCGCCGGAGGCAACGTGCTCGGTCAGGTGGGGGACGGCACCGTCGTTGATCGTTCCGCCTCGGCGGTGAAGGTGGTGGACGCCGACGGCGTGCTCGCCGGGAAGACCATCACGGCGATCGACGCAGGCTACGACTCCACCTGCGCGCTCGCCACAGACGGCACCGCCGCCTGCTGGGGCGACAACTCGAAGAAGCAGGTCGGGCTCGCCTCCGGCTCGTACAGCATGAAGCCGGTCAAGGTGAACGGAAGCGAGATCTCGGGAACCGACGGCCGACCGCTCCTGCTGGCGGCCGGAACGGACCACTACTGCGTCGGCCGCGCCGGAGGCGGGATCGCCTGCTGGGGGCAGGCCGCGTCCTACCGCCTCGGGACCACCTCCTCGGTGGACACCCCGACGCCGGTGCGCGTCACCGACTCCTCGAACTATCTCGGCACCGAACCCGTCCTGTCGATCGCCGCCGACTGGTACAGCACCTGCGCGGTGTCGGGCTCGACCGCGAACCTGGGCAAGGTGTACTGCTGGGGTGAGAACCGCTTCGGACAGCTCGGCACGGGGACGAAGGGTGCGAACGACGTGGGCTACCTCATCGCCCCGATCTCGTCGACTTCTCGTTTCTCGAACGTCGCCGTCGGCACGCGAATGGCCTGCGCGTGGGGACCGACGGCGACCGAGTGCTGGGGGACCAACGACGAGGGCTGGCTCGGCCGCAACACGACCGGAGGCGCCGATGTGCCCTTCGCGCCCGCATCCATCGCGAGCGGCGGACTGCTCTCAGAAGGCGTCTCCAGCCTGTCGATGGGGTGGCGTCAGGTGTGCGGCATCGGAAGCAAGGGCGGGTTGTACTGCTGGGGTCGCAGCGACGAGTACCAGACCGGCCAGGGCAACACCACCGACGTGCTCCAGCCGACTCTGGTCAAGACGAGCAACGGCGGCAGCAACCTCGCCGGGCCGGGCAGCCGCATGTGCTTGAACGGCGCCACGCTGATCACGAGTACTACCTGCAGCCTGTCGCCTCGACTCCCGTACACCTATCAGGTCACCTACACCGTTCCGAATGCCACCAACTGGGTGGGAGCGGCGGCGTCGACACTCCGGCGCTGACGCCGCCCTTTCGGTACTCCTCCCAGCGCGGGAATGCGCGCATGTCCCCCAATGTGCGGACAGCGAACATTCCCGCGCTGCCGTGTTTGCGCGCTTTTTCCACGCCCCCCACTATGAAGATGTCCGATGAAGAAATCGGACGGACCGACGCGGTGAACACCGAATAGCTCGAAGAAAAGCATTCGCAGAAATACTTCTCGGTCCTTCGAAATCTTGGGGGAGATGATCGGTATGAACGCGATCGCCACGGCTCAGACCCGTCTCGGGGGAGACATCGTCAGCCGCTTCGACGCCGTCCTCGGAGGACGTCCCGTCCTGCCGGCGCCCACCGCCGGCGCACGCGTCGACGAGGGCCTCTGGTTCGTTCGCACGCTCCGCCGCGGCGGGTTCGAGGTCGTGCCGTTCCGTCGAGGACGGCTCGCCTTCAGCGCCGCCGCCGTCGACTCCCTGCTCCGCCTCGCTCCGACCGAGCTCCGCCGAGTCCACGCGATGCTCGGCGAGCTCGCTGCGGCGACCGTCGTGCCCGAGTCTGACGCCGCGCTCTTCGTGGCCGGCGGCTCGATCATCGTCGCCGAATACCCGGCGGACGGCCCCTCGCTCATCGTGAGCCAGCTGGCCTGACCCGCTTCCCGCACCTCTCCTGCCGACGTCGACCGACGTCGGGGGTGATCGGTGCTGCCCATAACCGCCTCAGCAACCACGCGATCCGCAACCACCGGAAAGGAGGAGCACGATGTCCACCACCACTACGACCACCAGCACCGCGACCGACGCCTGCGTCCTCCTCGGAGCGCAGCAGCACACCGCGACCGCGCTGACCGGCATCGACCTGATCCTGCCCGCCGCCATCGCGCTCGTCATCGTCGCGACGGGCATCGCTCTCGTGATCGCCGCCCGTCGACGCTCGAGCGAGGACGAGCGCCCGTCGACGCCGCGTCGGCTCATGATCCCCGCCCTCATCGTCGGCGCACTGGCCGCCGCCGGGATCGCTGCGCTCGTCGTCGCGTCGCCGGCTCGGGCGGCGAGCTCGGAGAGCTCGTCCTGCGACCTCATCGACTACGTCGTCACGCAGGACACGGGGGATGCGCTCATCGGCGGGGAGGAGTCCGCCCTCGAGCGGGCCACCGTCACCAACATCACCGATGGGTCCATCGATCTCCGCTTCGCGGCCTCCGTCGTGACCGACGTCGACGGGCTCGGCGCCTTCGTCACCCTCCGGGGAGTCTGCGGCTGCTCCCAGGCCCCGCTCGTCGACGGCGTGCTCGGCACCGGGATCGCCCCGGGCCAGTCGGTGCGCCTCACCGCGGGCCAGAGCGTGACGCTGCAGATGACCGGCGCGACCACGGCGGCGATCGCCAACGACCACCAGAACACGACGCTGACGTACACGCTCGTCGCCCACGCGACGGAGGTGCGCGCATGACCGGCGAACGCACCCAGCAGCTCCAGCGCTCCCGCATGCGCAAGGCGCTCCGCGACGCCGAGCGTGCGGGCCGCGCTGTCGCCCGACGAGACTCCCGTCTCCGGGTGGCGCCCTCGGCGATCGCCGAGCAGATCCCCGCGATCGCCCTCGCCGCCACGGCCGCCGCCGCCGCGGAGCCGCGCAACCATCGCGAGCGGAAGCGTGCGGCAGTCGGATCGCGCCGCACACCGGCGACGGTGCGTCTCGGCTCCGTGATCGCCGCCGTGCTCGCCGTCGCCGTCCTCGGCACGGGGCTCACCGCGACCGACGTCCAGCGCACCGCCGCCTGGTTCACCGCCAAGCAGGAGACCGTGGCGAACCAGGTGACCAGCGCCGTCGTCAAGGTCGGCGGCGTCGGACCGGACCTCGACCCGACGGCGAAGCTCCAGGTAGCGAACATCCTGCCGATGACCTCCGACGCGGCGCTCGCGCAGAACAAGGCGCAGAGCCTCGACCTCGTCGTCCGCAACACCGGCTCGGTCCCCATCAACTGGACCCTGTCGCTGAAGGACGTCGCGAAGACCGGCGGCGCCGTCGACCTCGGCGCGATCACCAACGTGAGCTACCGGATCGGGACCGGCGCGTGGAGTGCCCCGACGAAGCTCGCATCCCTCGCGCCGGTGAGCGGCCAGAACCTGCCCTCCACGACGGGCTCGAACCGCGTCACCGTCACGGTGCGCTTCTGGTTCGACCCCACCGTCACCAACGAGGCGCAAGGAGCCACCGCGCAGTTCACCACGCTGCTCGAGGCCATCCAGACCGGAGCGTCATGACGCTCCCCACGACGTTGCCGCGCACCACACCGTCGCGACACGAATCCATCACCACCAGCAGTTCCACCACTATCACCGAACGCACCATCACACGAAAGAAGAACGACATGACCAGCATCACCACCGCCCAGCAGCCCAGCAAGCGCAAGCGCGCCATCGTCGTCGGCCTCGCCGCCGCCGTCCTCACCGCCGGTCTCGCGGGCGCCGCGTTCCAGTCGACCGGAGCCTGGTTCACCGACTCGAAGACCTCGAACCTCAACACCGTCACCGCCGGCACGCTGAGCCTCGGGAACCTGGGCGACGGGACCAACGGCCTCATCCAGTCGACCAACTCGTACCCGATGACCGACGCGCAGGCCACCGCCCTTGTGAGCGACGCCCCCGAGACGGTCATCAAGGTGCGCAACACCGGCTCGCTGCCGCTCAAGGCGACCGTCGCGCTCACCAACGCGACCATCGCCAAGTCGACGACGAACATCGCCACGGGCACGCCGAGCAAATCGCTCGTGAAGGTCTCCACCTACAACGCGGCGAGCAACACCTGGGGCACCCCGGTCACCCTCGACGCGTTCGTGTCGAGCTCGACCACCCAGTTCGCGAACCTCGAGGTCGCACCGAACGCCACGCGCGAGATCAAGCTGCGCGTCTTCTTCGGCGAGAACGCGGGCAACGAGTACCAGGGCGCGACCGTGGGCTTCGACGCCAAGGCCGAGGCCATCCAGGTCAACCGCTGATCGTCTCCCAGCCGGTTCCGTGATCCCCCGCGGAACCCCCGCCCCTGATCGGTTGTCGCGCGCGGCACCCGATCAGGGGCTCCCGGGAGGGCGGCCCCGCTCGTTAGCCTGGCCGTCCTCCCCCTCTTTTCTTTCCGACCCCCCAACGCGTCGTGTCCGACGCCGACACCTCGGTGAACCGGGGGAGGAGCCTGCCATGCGATTCATCTCCGCGATCCGTTGGATCCTGGTCGCCGCGATCGTCGTCGTCCTCGCGACACCGGCGCTCGCCACGACCATCGGCGGCCGCATGATCGTCGAGGTCGACGGCGAGTCGATGACCCCGACCTACCAGGTGGGCGACCTCATCCTGATCCGCGAGCCGGCCGAGACCGACCTGCAGGTCGGAGCCGTGGTCACCGCGGTCGACGGCAACGGCGACATGTACACGCACCGCATCATCGAGCTGAACGCCGACGGCACCGTCAAACTCCAGGGCGACGGCAACAGCGCCGCGGACCCGGGCACCGTGGGGCTCGAGAACCTCCGGGGCGTCGTCGAACTCCATCTGGGCCAGCCGTGGGCGGCCCTCATCCTGCAGCTCCAGCAGTGGCCGCTGCGGATCTGCCTGCTCGCCGTCATCCTCGGGCTGGCTCTCATCCCGCTCGCGCGCACCCGGAGCGCCGGGCCCGCTGCAGCGCCGTCGCCGATCGCGGCTCCCGAGCCCGTCACCACGACGCCTCCGGCGGAGACGCGGTCAGGACGTCGGCGTGCCCAGCGCGCCGCCCGCGCTGCGAAGACCGCCCCGGCCGGGTCGCACGCCGCCTCGCGCTCCGAACTGCGCCGCCGGGCGCGTACCGCCGCGCGTGCTGCCGACGCCGCCGGCGACGAAGCGCCCGTCTTCCGCTCCACCTACTCCGCTCCCGCGGCCACGACGGTGATCGACACCGTCGCCGATCGTGCGACCGACCCCATGCGATGGGCCGCATCCGAGCCCGTCCCGGTCGCGGCCACCGTCTCCGCCTCCGCGCCGGTCGTGGCCGCGCTGGACGCGGCGCTGTTCGCACCGGTCGCCGCCGTCGTCGGTGCGCGGCCCGCCACCACCGCTCTGCCCGCGGTCACCATCGACGAGGTCGATGACGTCGACGCGGTCGACGATGTCGCGAACGTCGTGCCCGGCGCACTGCCGGGCTACGCCATCACCGTGGTCGACGGCCCGGACGGGCAGCCGCGCGTCCGCATCAGCGTCGACCTCGACTCCCTCGCTCTCGCCGCCGCGCTCGCCGTCGCCGCTCCCGGCCCGGTGGACCGCTCGGTCGCGCCGACCGCCGCGCCCGTCGCGGTCGTGCCGCGCAGCGCCGGCGCCGAGCATGTCACCGCCGGCGTGATCCCTCCTCTTTCCTTCTCGCCCGAGCGCGGCCGCCGCGCGCGGTCCCGCCATGGGCGCCGCAGGGCCTCCTGAACCGAATCGAACGCCATGCCTCTCACCCCACTCGCCCGCCGCTCGGCGGCAGCCGCGGTCACCGTCATCGCCCTGGCCCTCGCCGGAGTGTCCGTCGCGACGTCCGGCGCCTGGTTCACCGCGACGACCACCGCGTCGGCCTCCGTCGAGGGGGCGACCCTGTCGATCGGGGAGATCGGCGTCGAGTCCGACGAGGAGACCGTCCACGTCGACGGCGTCTACCCGATGACCGACTCGCAGGCGCTGTCGGGAGGCGCGGCATGGCAGTGGATCACCGTGCGGAACACGGGCACCATTCCGCTCGCGTGGACTCTCGACCTGGCGCGCGCAGCCGCGATCGCGCCGTTGGAGCAGGCGGACCTCGCGAACTTCCGGTACGTCCTCACCGATGACGGCGGAACCCCGGTCACCTCCCCGTCGACCTTCGATGCCGTCGCGCAGAGGGACGGAACGTCGGGGCAACTGTATCGGGGCGACGTGATCCCGGCCCGATCCGAGACGCGGCTGCGCCTCGCCGTGTGGCTGACCCCCGAGAGCACCGACCGCTTCCAGGGCGGAAGCGTGACCTTCACCGCCATCGTGAACGGCATGCAGTCGGGTGCGCCCCGCGTGCCGACCCTCGCCCCCGTGCAACTGACCGCCGACCGTGCCGGAACCCCGGACGGCTCCGCGACGCAGCTCGCGTGGACCGAGGCGAGCTCGCCCGACCTCGCGATCGACCCGAACTCCGTCACCTACACCGTCGAGCGGTCGCGGAACGCGGACTTCTCCGACGCGACGGTCGTCTACACCGGACCGGCCCGCACGAACATCGACACCACCGGGGCGGCGCTCGGCACCGCGACCGACATCGCCACCAGCAACGCAGGATTCGGCAACGATTCGACCTACGTCGTCATCGGCGGCAGCGTCTACGGCTGGGGCAAGCTCATCACCGGTGGCACCGGGTCGTCGGTGACCGCGATCGCCGGCTTCCCCTCCGACGTGGTGAAGATCGCCGCCGGATCACGCCACCTGTGCGCCATCACCGCCTCCGATCGCGTCTTCTGCGCCGGCGACGACAACTACGGTCAACGCGGCGACGGGGTCGCCGGAGGGCCGACGACCGCGGGAGCCACGGAGATCGCCGCGACCGCGGTCCTCTCCGGCAAGGACCTCGTCGACATCGCCGCCTCCGAGAACAGCACCTGCGTCCTCGCCGCTGACGCCGACATCGCGTGCTGGGGCGACAACCGTTCCCTGCAGCTCGGGCTCTGGGAGACGAGACCCAGCCAGCGCGCCACACCGACTCTCGTCGCCACGTCCTCGGGGGAGCGCTATTCCCTGCTGACATCGGGACGCACCACCGCCATCGTCGGCGGAGGAAGCAACTTCTGCGCCGTCAAGACCGACGGCCTCATCTGCTGGGGCTCCACCGCGTTCGGTCAGCTGTCGGCCACATACACGCCGAGTCCGAACTACTCCGCCGCGCTGAACACCCCGACACGGTTCCCGGGCACCGACGCCGGAGTGACCGACGCGTCCGTCGGCTGGCAGAGCATCTGCGCCGTGACGGCCGCGAAGTCGGTGCGCTGCGCCGGGCACTACAACCACGGGTCGTTCGGCAACGGCGACATCGGCACCGGCGGAACCGGCTCGTCCGGCACCGCGACCGGCCAGTACGACCACGTCGTCTCCGGGCAGAGCCACGTCTGCGGCTGGAACGAGACCTCCGCATCGTGTTGGGGCTGGGGTCGGTACGGGCAGCTGGGGGCCGGCGACACGACGACCGTCAACGCGAGCCCGCGCGCGGTCACCGCGCTCGGAAGCGGGCAGGTCGTCGCGATGAGCGCCGGCTACGACACGACCTGTGCGCTGCTGCGCTCGGGGGCGGTGCAGTGCTTCGGGAACAACGCAAGCAAGGCGATCACGGGCGCCGCGCCGACGACTGCCGTCACCACCGTCTCGACCCCGGCGTCCGTCGCCGGGCTCGACCAGGTCGGGTGCGCCGGCGGGGCAGTCGCGGGCGCCGCGTCGTGCTCGCTCGAACCCGGCACGGAGTACCACTACCGCGTCAGCTACACCGGCGCAGGGCTCGCAGCGGGGCACTCGCCCACGACCGCCGCCGTCCGACCGCGCTGATCGGCTCAGCTCCTCGACCGCCACACCTCGGGCGACGCCCTCCCACGCATCGCGGGGAGGGCGTTCGTCGTCCCTCGAGAACCCGCACCGATGCCCGGTCGGTCGGGGGAGAAATACCTGTTCAGGTGCCGATGTTCGCGAGGCGAAGCTCGGCGCCCCCGGCGGGATGACGGCGACGGACGCGATCGAACACACTGAGATGACAGCTGCGTTCTCGCATCCGCCGGGGGGCGTGACCTGTGCGGGACGCTCGAGGGGAAGCACCGACCATGACACCGACATCCACCAAGCGCCGGAGGGCGCTGGCCGCATCCATCCTGGTACTCGCGACCGCATTCGCCGGCGTGAGCACCAGCCTGAGCGGTGCCTGGTTCACCGCGTCGACCACGGCGCGGGCGAGCGTGTCGGGTGCGCTGCTCACGATCGGCGAGATCGGCAAGACTTCCGACCAGACCTCGATCGCGGTGTCGGGCGTCTACCCGATGACCGATGAGCAGGCGGCGTCCACGTCGACGCACGGTGCCTCGGCGCGGTCGGAGTGGATCACGGTACGCAACACCGGCACGATCGGGCTCGACTGGGAGCTGCAGATCGTCGATCCCAGGGCCACCCTGAAGATCACCCAGCAGCAGCTCTCGAACTTCCGGTTCCGGCTCTACGACGAGCAGCGCGCTCCGCTGACCGATGTGCTCACGCTGGGCTCACGCCCCGCGACGGCGATCCCGGACGGCGCTCTCACCAAGGGCCGCGGGCTCGCCGCCGGCGGCCAGTCGAAGATCGAGATCCGCATGTGGCTGTCGACGGACTCCGAGAACCAGTTCCAGGAATCCGCCGCCAGCTTCCTCGTCTTCATCAACGCGATCCAGAACGGATCCGGAGGGATGCCCTCCACAGCCCTGTCACTGACAGCGAACAGGGCGGGGGTTCCCTCCGGCACGACGACCGATCTCCGCTGGACCGACGTGGCACCCGCGCTGCGCGCCGCGGGGATCACCGGAACCCCGACCTACACCGTCGAACGGTCCGCGTCCGCCGACTTCTCGAACCCGCAGACCGTCTACTCCGGCACGGGCGCCGCCGCTGCGGACAGCGGAGAGGTCGCTCGCAGCACACCGGCCACCGGGCGCTACGTCGATGTCTCCACCGACGGCTTCCAGGGGTGCGTCGTCACCGCGCAGGGCGCCGTCTACTGCTCGGGGCAGGGCTACCCGGGAGACGGCGGGGCGTACTCCACCGACACGAAGACGACGATCACGCAGGTCACCGGCGGGCTGCAGAACAAGCGGGCCGTGAAGGTCGACGCCGCCCTCGGGCATTCGTGCGCGCTCACCGACGCCGGCGAGCTCTACTGCTGGGGCGACTACCCGGGCAACGGCACGACCAAGTCGCTGCTCCCCGTCCTCGCCAACGCGGGAGTCCTCCTCGGAAAGAAGGTCAGTCAGTTCGGTGTGATCTCCGGCGGCGGGACCTGCGCGATGGCCACCGACGGCACCATCGGCTGCTGGGGCTACGGCAACGTCACCGGACGCTACCCCCAGTCGAGCGCGATCGGGTGGGGCGGCGGGTCGACCACCGCGGTCGGCATGAACCTCGGCAGCCTGCAGGGCAAGACGGTCAGCCAACTGTCCGTCGGCGGCACCCACACCTGCGCGCTCGCGACGGACAACACGGTCCACTGCTGGGGCATCAACATGATGGGCGAGCTCGGCGCGAGCACCGCTCCGATGGTCGAGGCCTTCAACCCGATCCGCGCCCTCACGCCGGCACTGAACGGAGCCACGATCCGCAAGCTGACGTCGGGATCCCAGTCCTCCTGCATCCTCACCAGCAAGTCGGACATCTGGTGCTGGGGGTGGATGGGAGCCCCCTGGGCGCCGTCGGAGGTCACCTGGAAGGACATGGGGCAGACGATGACCAAGATGTCCTCCGTGTCCGGAGCGACCGACATCGTCGCCACGACCGCGGGCCTGTGCGCTCTGGCGAACGCCAAAGCGTACTGCTGGGGCGGTGACTACCAGGGCATCGTCGGCGACGGCGGCGACACCAACAAGCTCTACAACACGCCGACCCCGGTGGCGGGCGTCGCGGCCACTGCGAGCATCGCGTCGATCCGCCTCAATTCCAGCTCCGCGTTCCCCGGCGCCTGCGTCATCACGACCGACGGCCGCGTGGCCTGTTGGGGCGCTGCGGGCTACACCGGCGCGGCGATGACCGCCCAGCTCGGCACCTCGAACACTGCGCCGATGGAATTCATTCGCAGCCTCGACGGGACGACCGTGTGCGCCACCGGCTCCGTCGAACTCGCATCCGGCAAGTGCAGCCTGCAGGAGAACGGGACCTACTACTACCGGCTGAGCTACACGGTCGCCGGGGTGCCCGGCTGGGTCAGCCCCGTCGTGACGGCCAGTCGCTGACGCCAACGGAGAGCCGGTGCGCCGGTGTCATGAGGCGCACCGGACGGAATGTGCGCGTACCGAACATCAGCCTGGGTGAGCGGATGCGGCCGGCCGGCGTTCCCAGGACACTGGGGCTGCGTCTGCACGCCCGACGCATGGGGGATAGACACATGGGGAAAAGAAGAGACTCGACCGCTCGTGGTCCGCGACGCCGATGGGTGCCGCGGGTGCTGTCACGGACGGCGCTCGCCGCGACCCTCGCGGCTGTCGCCTTCGCCGCGGTGGCCGTCCCGTCGACCGGGGCCTACTTCGTCGACGCCACTCGAACGACCGGCAATTCGGTGGCCGCGGGCTCCCTTCCGAAAGGAAGCCTCACCGCGACGCGCGCAGGGGCGCCGGTCGGCACGCAAACCAGCTTGTCGTGGAGCGATGTCTCCGCCTCACTCGCCGACCGAGGGATCACCGGCGCGCCGACCTACACCGTGGAGCGGTCCGCCAACTCCGACTTCTCCGACGTCCAGACGGTGTACGCAGGCACGGCGACCGCAGCCGTCGATCTGACGGACTCCTCGCTGACAGACCGCAGCGCCATCCGCAATGTCGGCGGGATGCCGTTCTCCGAGGTCGACGCCGGAACGACAGCCGGAGCGAACGGGAGCCTCAGCCTCGACCTCAGCGTGTGCGGCATCTCGGACGGCGGCCTGTACTGCTGGGGCGGAAGCGCCTCACCGAGTCCGACTCGCCTTGCGACCGGGTCGATCGCATCGCGGACTCTCAAATCGGTCTCCGTCGGCTGGAACGTGCTCTGCGTCGTCGCGGTGGACGACACCCTCCACTGCAAGGGAACGAACGGCTACACCTCGACCGCGGACTTCGTGCAGATCACGCTGCCCTCAGGCGGGCCCGTGACACAGGTGGTCAATTTCGGGACGTCGGCCGGGCTGTGCGCTGTGAGCGGCGGCCAGCTCTTCTGCTGGGGCACCGGGGCACCGGCAGAGACCCGCGGCAGCACGCCGAAGGCCGTGCGAGACCAGAGCGGTGCACCCATCGACCGTGTCACCGACATCCGCACCGGAACCTCCGGTAACGCCTGTGTCCTCCGTGACGGATCGAACGGCAGCGAGGTGTGGTGTTGGCACCCTGCGATCGGGGCCTACTCGTCCACCGACGCAGGACCGAGCTTCGTCGGGCGCGGGCAGGTGACGAGAGAAAGAGCCGACTATCCCGCCAAGGTGACCGGCCTTCCTTCAGGCGCGATCTCCGAACTCTTCGTCGAACAGCAGACTGCCTGCGTGGTGGTCGCCCCTCAGCTCCACTGCTGGGGAGCGAACGTCGGGGGCGTCGGCTCGGCCTATCTGCGGTGGACGCCGACAGTCCTCGACATCTCATCGTGGCCCGACGGCATGGACCGCCTCCGAGGGAGCGACCAGTTGGCCGCCGTCTATGGCGGCGGAATCTGCGTCGAGAGAGCCGGTGACGTCTACTGCGGAAGCTACTCCAGCACCTCCTCGAGTCTCGTCCGCGTCCTGTCGCTGGGCGCGGGGCACCTCACCCTGAGCTCGGGGGCGGGATGGACCGTCTGCGGGTCCCGTCCCGATGGTCTGACCTACTGCGGATCGAGGTGGTGGACGCAACGCGAGGTGTGGGGCAATGGCAGCTCAGGGATGAGCAGCGACCCCGTCACCGATCCGGCCCGCTCAGCGCCCGCGGGAGCGAAGACCCCCTCGCGCACCTTCGCCATCGGAGAGCTCACCTGCGCCTCTCAAGCACGGATGGAGAACGGCAGCTGTTCTCTCTCGCCTACGATCACCTATCACTACCGGATCCGATACACCGTCGCGGGCATCGATGGCTGGGTCAGCCCCGCCGTCGCGGTGATCCGGTCATGAGCCGGGCCCCGCTGCGCGGTCCGGCAGGGGGTCAGCAAGTGCGACACGCCCGGGTTGCACGGCACTTGGGGGTATGGCAAACTCTTCTAGTTCCACATTCCGGCCGGTGTGCTCAGCGCCCGATTCCGGATCACTGCCAGGCAGTGCATAACTCCCTTCGAAAGTGAAGACGAGGGTTAGGCCGCAGGCGGGAGAACGCCGGCACCGCGAGTGCCAGCCATCCAGCTCCACCTCTTCGAGAAGTCCATGCGGGCTGCGCGGGAAGGCGTGTGCGCGAGAGCGTGCGGACGGATGGCCCATTGACAGAAGAACAGTGCTGCGAGAACACGCGTGCGGAAGTGTTTCGACACGGAAGGCCCGCGGGACACACGTCTCGTGAGAACGAGACAAACAACACGAAGGAAGTGAGTGACAGATGGCCGGACAGAAGATCCGCATCCGCCTCAAGTCGTACGACCACGAGGTCATCGACACCTCGGCACGCAAGATCGTCGACACGGTGACCCGCGCGGGCGCCAGCGTCGTCGGCCCGGTGCCGCTGCCCACCGAGAAGAACGTGGTGTGTGTCATCCGCTCGCCGCACAAGTACAAGGACAGCCGGGAGCACTTCGAGATGCGCACGCACAAGCGCCTCATCGACATCGTCGACCCCACTCCCAAGGCCGTCGACTCCCTGATGCGACTCGACCTCCCGGCCGACGTCAACATCGAGATCAAGCTCTAAGGAACCGCGCATGTCTACCGCTACACGGGCATTCACGGGACTGCTGGGCACCAAGCTCGGCATGACCCAGGTGTGGAACGCCGACGGCAAGCTCGTCCCCGTCACCGTCATCCAGATCACGCCCAACGTCGTCACCCAGATCCGCACCCCCGAGGTCGATGGCTACTCGGCCATCCAGATCGCCGCCGGTGCCATCGACCCCCGCAAGGTGAACAAGCCTTCCGCCGGTCACTTCGACAAGGCCGGCGTCACGCCGCGCCGCCACCTCACCGAGGTCCGCACCTCCGACGCCGCGAACTACTCGCTCGGCCAGGAGATCGCGGTCGACGCGTTCGAGGTCGGCGCGAAGATCGACGTCGTCGGCACCAGCAAGGGCAAGGGCTTCGCCGGTGTCATGAAGCGTCACAACTTCAAGGGCGTCTCCGCGTCGCATGGTTCGCACCGCAACCACCGCAAGCCCGGCTCGATCGGCGCCTCCTCGACCCCCAGCCGTGTCTTCAAGGGCATGCGCATGGCGGGCCGCATGGGTGGCGACCGCACCACCGTCCTCAACCTCACGGTCCAGGCCGTCGACGCCGAGAAGGGTCTGCTGCTCGTCAGCGGCGCCGTTCCCGGTGCGGCCGGTCGCACCGTGTTCGTCCGCAACGCTGTGAAGGGAGCCTGACCGCAATGGCTTCGCCTCAGACTCTGAGCATCAAGGGCGGTAACGGCAGCGTCGAGCTGCCCGCCGACCTCTTCGACGTGCAGACCAACGTGCCGCTGCTGCACCAGGTCGTCGTGGCCCAGCTGGCCGCCGCGCGTCAGGGAACCCACAAGACCAAGAACCGCGGCGAGGTGTCCGGTTCCGGTGTCAAGCCGTTCAAGCAGAAGGGCACCGGCCGCAGCCGTCAGGGTTCGGTCCGTCAGCCCGAGCACCGCGGTGGTGGCGTCGTGCACGGACCCGTGCCGCGCGACTACTCGCAGCGCACCCCCAAGAAGATGATCGCCGCTGCTCTGCTCGGCGCCCTCTCCGACCGTGCGCGCGGCGACCGCCTCCAGGTCGTCGAGACCCTGTCGAACGGCGACGCGCCCTCGACCAAGGTCGCGGCCGAGCTGCTCGCCGACATCGCCGGCAAGAACGTCCTCGTGGTCCTCGACCGCGCCGACGAGCTCAGCTGGAAGAGCGTGCGCAACCTGCAGAACCTGCACGTGCTCACCTGGGACCAGCTGAACGCCTACGACGTGCTCGTCTCAGACGACATCGTCTTCACCAAGCAGGCCTTCGACTCCTTCGTGGCGTCCAAGAGCAAGAACGAGGTGACCGCATGAGCGGCTACAACAAGGACCCGCGCGACATCATCGTCGCCCCGGTGGTCTCCGAGAAGAGCTACGGCCTGATCGACGAAGGCAAGTACACCTTCGTCGTCGACCCCCGCGCGAACAAGACCGAGATCAAGCTCGCCATCGAGAAGATCTTCCAGGTCGAGGTCGCCTCGGTGAACACCCTCAACCGCAACGGCAAGACCCGCCGCACCAGGTTCGGCATCGGCAAGCGCAAGGACACCAAGCGCGCCATCGTCACGCTGAAGTCCGGCTCGATCGACATCTTCACGGCTGTCGGCTGAGTCAGGGGAGAGACAGAACAATGGCTATTCGCAACTACAAGCCCACGACCCCGGGCCGCCGCGGCTCCTCGGTCGCGGACTTCGCCGAGATCACGCGTTCGACTCCTGAGAAGTCGCTGCTCAAGCCCCTCTCGAAGTCGGGCGGCCGCAACAACCAGGGCCGCATCACCACGCGCCACATCGGTGGAGGCCACAAGCGCCAGTACCGCGTCATCGACTTCCGTCGCAACGACAAGGACGGCGTCAACGCCAAGGTCGCGCACATCGAGTACGACCCGAACCGCACCGCGCGCATCGCGCTGCTGCACTTCGTGGACGGCACCAAGCGCTACATCCTCGCGCCGAACAAGCTGAACCAGGGCGACATCGTCGAGTCCGGTCCCGCCGCCGACATCAAGCCCGGCAACAACCTGCCGCTGCGCAACATCCCCGTCGGTACCGTGATCCACGCGATCGAGCTCCGCCCCGGCGGCGGCGCGAAGATGGCCCGCTCCGCCGGTGCCAGCGTGCGACTCGTCGCCAAGGACGGCCCCTACGCGCAGCTGCGTCTGCCGAGCGGCGAGGTCCGCAACGTCGACGCCCGCTGCCGCGCGACGATCGGCGAGGTCGGCAACGCCGAGCAGTCGAACATCAACTGGGGCAAGGCCGGCCGCAAGCGCTGGAAGGGCGTCCGCCCGACCGTCCGCGGTGTCGCGATGAACCCGATCGACCACCCGCACGGTGGTGGTGAGGGCAAGACCTCCGGTGGACGTCACCCGGTCAGCCCGTGGGGTAAGCCCGAAGGCCGTACCCGTCGCCCCGGCAAGGAAAGCGACAAGCTCATCGTTCGTCGTCGCAACGTCGGCAAGAAGCGTAAGTAGGAATAGGTAAATGCCCCGCAGTCTGAAGAAGGGCCCCTTCGTCGACGACCACCTGCTCCGCAAGGTCCAGGTGCAGAACGAAGCCGGCAGCAAGAACGTCATCAAGACGTGGTCGCGTCGCTCGATGATCATCCCCGCCATGCTCGGTCACACCATCGCGGTGCACGACGGACGCAAGCACATCCCGGTGTTCGTCACCGAGACGATGGTGGGCCACAAGCTCGGCGAGTTCGCGCCGACCCGCACCTTCCGCGGCCACGAGAAGGACGACAAGAAGGGCCGTCGCCGCTGACGCGGCGACCAGAGAAGGAGGAGAGAGATGGTTGAGTCGATCGCACGCGTGCGACACATCCGCGTGACCCCCCAGAAGGCCCGCCGTGTCGTTGACCTCGTCCGTGGCAAGCAGGCCACCGAGGCTCTCGCGATCCTGAAGTTCGCGCCGCAGAGCGCGAGCGAGCCGGTGTACAAGCTGGTGGCCGCGGCCATCGCGAACGCGCGGGTCAAGGCGGACGCCGAGAACAGCTACCTCGACGAGAACGACCTGGTCATCGCCAAGGCGTTCGTCGATGAGGGCACCACGCTCAAGCGCTTCCAGCCCCGTGCACAGGGACGCGCGTTCCGCATCAACAAGCGCACCAGCCACATCACCGTGGTCCTGGCCACGCCCGATCTCATCGAGAACGGACGCGGCGCGCGCAAGACTTCGACGGGCTCAGCCCAACGGAAGGCGAGCAAGTAATGGGACAGAAGGTCAACCCGTACGGTTTCCGTCTCGGGATCACCACCGACCACGTGTCGCGTTGGTTCTCGGACAGCACCAAGAAGGGCCAGCGTTACAGCGACTACGTCGCCGAGGACGTCAAGGTCCGCCAGCTGCTGCTCAAGCAGCTCGACCGCGCCGGTGTCGCGAAGATCGAGATCGAGCGCACCCGTGACCGCGTCCGCGTCGACATCCACACCGCCCGTCCGGGCATCGTGATCGGTCGCCGCGGCGCCGAGGCCGAGCGCATCCGCGCCGACCTCGAGAAGCTCACCGGCAAGCAGATCCAGCTGAACATCCTCGAGGTCAAGAACCCCGAGGCCGAGGCCCAGCTCGTCGCGCAGGGCATCGCCGAGCAGCTCTCCGCCCGTGTCGCGTTCCGTCGCGCCATGCGCAAGGGCCTGCAGGGCGCTCAGCGCGCCGGCGCCAAGGGCGTCCGCGTGCAGGTCTCCGGCCGTCTCGGCGGCGCCGAGATGAGCCGTTCCGAGTTCTACCGCGAAGGTCGAGTGCCGCTGCACACCCTCCGCGCCAACATCGACTACGGCTTCTACGAGGCCAAGACGACGTTCGGCCGCATCGGTGTGAAGGTCTGGATCTACAAGGGCGACATCACCAACCGGGAGCTCGCCCGCGAGCAGGCGAACCAGAAGTCGCAGCGCCCCGAGCGCCGCGACGGCGGCCCCCGCGGCCGTGGTCCGCGTGACGGCGCACAGGCTCCGGTCGCAGAAGGAGCGAGCGCTTAATCATGCTTATCCCCCGTAAGGTCAAGTTCCGCAAGCAGCACCACCCGGGTCGCAGTGGCCAGGCCACCGGCGGCACCAAGGTCAGCTTCGGCGAGTTCGGCATCCAGGCCATCACCCCCGCGTACGTGACCAACCGTCAGATCGAGTCCGCTCGTATCGCCATGACGCGTCACATCAAGCGTGGTGGAAAGGTGTGGATCAACATCTACCCCGACCGTCCGCTCACGAAGAAGCCGGCCGAAACCCGCATGGGTTCCGGTAAGGGTTCGCCCGAGTGGTGGGTCGCCAACGTCAAGCCGGGTCGCGTCCTCTTCGAGGTCGCGGGCGTCGACGAGCAGCTCGCTCGCGAAGCCCTCACCCGTGCCATCCACAAGCTGCCGCTCAAGGCACGCATCATCAAGCGCGAGGAGGGAGACGCCTGATGGCGATCGGATCCAAGGAGCTCGCTCCCGCCGAGCTCGACACCTTCGAGGACGAGCGTCTCGTCGACGAGCTGAAGAAGGCCAAGGAGGAGCTGTTCAACCTGCGCTTCCAGTCGGCCACCGGTCAGCTCGAGAGCCACGGCCGCCTGCGCGCCGTGAAGCGCGACATCGCTCGCATCTACACCGTCATCCGCGAGCGTGAGCTCGGCATCCGCGCCACCCCGGCGCCCGTCGAGGCTCCCGCGAAGGCGGAGAAGAAGAGCAGCCGTGCCAAGAAGTCGGACGCCCCGGCGTCCGACGCGGCTGACACCGCTGAGGAGACCAAGTAATGGCCAAGGTTCAGGAGAAGGCCGCCGGACACGAGTCCGCCGAGCACGACGTCCGCGTCGAGGGCGAGCGCGGCTACCGCAAGGTCCGCCGCGGCTACGTCGTCAGCGACAAGATGGAGAAGACCATCGTCGTCGAGGTCGAGGACCGCGTGAAGCACCCCCTCTACGGCAAGGTCATCCGCCGCACCTCCAAGGTGAAGGCGCACGACGAGCAGGGAAGCGCCGGCATCGGCGACCTCGTGGTGATCAGCGAGACCCGTCCGCTTTCGGCTTCGAAGCGCTGGCGTCTCGTCGAGATCCTCGAGAAGGCCAAGTAGGCCCCGGCTCGGAATACAGGAGATAAACCAGTGATCCAGCAGGAGTCCCGGCTCAAGGTCGCCGACAACACCGGCGCCAAGGAGCTGCTCACCATCCGTGTGCTCGGCGGTTCCGGTCGTCGTTACGCCGGCCTCGGCGACGTCATCGTCGCCACCGTCAAGGACGCGATCCCCGGCGGCAACGTCAAGAAGGGCGACGTTGTCAAGGCGGTCATCGTCCGCACCGTCAAGGAGACCCGTCGTCCCGACGGCTCGTACATCAAGTTCGACGAGAACGCCGCCGTCATCCTCAAGAACGACGGCGACCCCCGTGGAACCCGCATCTTCGGACCCGTCGGTCGCGAACTCCGCGACAAGCGCTTCATGAAGATCGTTTCTCTCGCACCCGAGGTGATCTGAGAATGGCCAACATCAAGAAGGGCGACCTCGTCCAGGTGATCACCGGCGCGAGCCAGACCCGCGGCGGAGACCGCGGCAAGCAGGGTCGCGTCATCGAGGTGCTCGTCGAGCAGAACCGCGTCGTCGTGGAAGGTGTCAACTTCGTCACCAAGCACGTCCGCGTCGGTCAGACTCAGCGCGGCACCAAGACCGGTGGCATCGAGACCCACGAGGCCCCCATCCACATCTCGAACGTGGCGCTCGTCGACCCCGAGACCAAGAAGCCGACCCGCGTGGGACACCGCGTGGAGCAGGTGACCAAGGACGGCGTCACGAAGAACGTCCGCGTCCGCTACGCGAAGAAGTCAGGTAAGGACCTCTGATGACCGACACGACTGTTGCCCCGGCTGGCAAAATCCAGCCGAGGCTCAAGCAGAAGTACAAGAGCGAGATCGTCCCTGCTCTCACCGAGCAGTTCGGCTTCGGCAACGTCCACCAGGTTCCCGGCCTCGTCAAGGTCGTCGTGAACACCGGTGTCGGCGAGGCCGCCCGCGACGGCAAGATCATCGACGGCGCGATCGCCGATCTCACCAAGATCACCGGTCAGAAGCCGCAGGTCACCAAGGCCCGCAAGTCGATCGCGCAGTTCAAGCTGCGCGAGGGACAGCCGATCGGCGCCCACGTCACCCTCCGCGGAGACCGTGCCTGGGAGTTCCTCGACCGTCTCATCTCGCTGGCGCTGCCCCGAATCCGCGACTTCCGCGGCCTCTCGGACAAGCAGTTCGACGGCAACGGCAACTACACCTTCGGTCTCCAGGAGCAGAGCGTCTTCCACGAGATCGACCAGGACCGGATCGATCGCGTCCGCGGCTTCGACATCACCGTCGTCACCACCGCGAAGACCGACGACGAGGGCCGCGCCCTGCTGCGTGCACTCGGGTTCCCGTTCACCTCGAACAACCCGGGCGCCTGAGCGACTCGACACGCCTCGCAACTGAACACAGATGTGAAGTAAGCTCTCCCGGGCGATTTTCTCGCCCGGGAGAGCACTCCCATGTAGCGGCGAACCCGTCGCTGCCCACCACAGGTCCTTCCCCGGTGTACCGGAGCAGGAAACCTGGTGACATGAAAGCAGTACATCCATGACCATGACCGATCCGGTCGCGGACCTCCTCACGAGGCTCCGCAACGCCAACTCGGCGTTCCACGACACGGTCTCGCTTCCCCACTCGAAGCTCAAGGGCCACATCGCCGAGATCCTCAAGACCGAGGGTTACATCGCCGACTGGAAGGTCGAAGACGCGCGCGTCGGCAAGACGCTCACGCTCGACCTGAAGTACGGCCCCAACCGCGAGCGCAGCATCGCGGGCATCAAGCGCGTCTCGAAGCCCGGCCTCCGCGTCTACGCGAAGTCGACCGAGATCCCCAAGGTCCTCGGTGGCCTGGGCGTCGCCATCCTGTCCACCTCGTCGGGTCTGCTCACTGACCGTCAGGCGACCAAGAAGGGCGTAGGCGGAGAAGTCCTCGCCTACGTGTGGTGATCATCCATGTCACGTATCGGTAGAGCTCCCATCGACATCCCCGCGGGTGTCACCGTCTCGGTCGACGGCAGCGCCGTCACCGTCAAGGGCCCGAAGGGCGAGCTGACCCACGTGGTCGCCGCCCCCATCGCGGTCAACGTCGAGGGCGACCAGGTCGTCGTCTCCCGTCCCGACGACGAGCGCGCGTCGCGTTCGCTGCACGGCCTCACCCGCACCCTCATCGCCAACAACGTCATCGGCGTCACCCAGGGATACTCCAAGGGCCTCGAGGTCGTCGGAACCGGTTACCGCGTCACCGCCAAGGGCAGCGCCGTCGAGTTCGCGCTCGGCTTCTCGCACCCGGTGACCGTCGAGCCGCCGGCCGGCATCTCGTTCCAGGTCGAGGGCAACAACAAGCTCACGGTCTCGGGTATCGACAAGCAGGCCGTCGGTGAGGTCGCCGCCAACATCCGCAAGATCCGCAAGCCCGAGCCCTACAAGGGCAAGGGTGTCCGCTACGCGGGCGAGAACGTTCGCCGCAAGGCCGGAAAGTCAGGTAGGTAATCATGGCCACCGTCATCCGTGGCAAGAGCAAGTCGGCTGCGCGCGACCGTCGCCACAGCCGCCTGCGCAAGAAGGTCGAAGGCACCGCCCTTCGCCCGCGCCTCGTCGTCAACCGTTCGGCCCGCCACGTCTTCGTGCAGATCGTCGACGACTCGAAGGGTCACACCCTCGCCTCGGCGTCGACTCTCGAGGCCGACCTCCGCTCGTTCGACGGTGACAAGACCGCCAAGGCCCGTCGGGTCGGCGAGCTGGTCGCCGAGCGTGCGAAGAACGCAGGAATCGACGCGGTCGTCTTCGACCGCGGTGGAAACAAGTACGCGGGCCGCGTCGCGGCTATCGCCGAAGGAGCTCGTGAAGGAGGGCTGGACCTGTGAGCGACACAGCAGCCACGACAGAGGGCGGCGCGCCGGTCGAGACCGCGGCGTCGAGTGAGAGCAACAACCGCGGGGATGCCCGGGGCGAGCCCCGAGAGCAGCGCCGCGGCAGCCGTGAGCGTCAGCCGGGCCGTGGTGGCCGTGACGGCGGACGCGACGGCGGCCGTGACAGCCAGTTCCTCGAGCGCGTCGTCACGATCAACCGCGTCTCCAAGGTCGTGAAGGGTGGTCGTCGCTTCAGCTTCACCGCCCTCGTGATCGTCGGAGACGGCAACGGCCTCGTCGGCGTCGGCTACGGCAAGGCGCGCGAGGTCCCGACCGCGATCTCGAAGGGTGTCGAAGAGGCGAAGAAGAACTTCTTCCGCGTCCCCCGCATCGCGAGCACCATCCCGCACCCCGTGCAGGGTGAGGCCGCTGCCGGCGTCGTCCTCCTCCGTCCGGCCGCCGCCGGTACCGGCGTCATCGCCGGTGGCCCGGTGCGCGCCGTCCTCGAGTGCGCCGGTATCCACGACGTGCTCTCCAAGTCGCTCGGTTCGAGCAACACGATCAACATCGTGCACGCGACCGTCGAGGCCCTGAAGAGCCTCGAGGAGCCTCGCGCCGTGGCCGCCCGCCGCGGACTCGACATCGAGGACGTCATCCCGGCGCAGCTCCAGCGCGCCGAGCAGCAGGCCCGTGAGCACGCTGCCGCCGAGGCGAAGGTTGGTGCCTGATGGCCGCCCGGATCAAGGTGACCCAGATCAAGTCCAAGGTGAGTGAGAAGCAGAACCAGCGCGACACGCTGCGCAGCCTGGGCCTCAAGCGGATCGGCGATGTCGTCGTGCGCGAGGACAACCAGCAGAACCGCGGCTACGTTCGCACGGTTGCTCACCTCGTGAAGGTTGAGGAGATCGACTGATGGCTGACGAAGCCAAGAACGAAGAGCTGACCCCGGCTCAGAAGGCCGCGGCGACGCGCGCCCGCAACGCCGCGGCGAAGAAGGCGGCCGCCGAGGCCGCCGCCCCGGCTCCTGCGGAGGCTCCCGCCACCGCGAAGCCCGCCGCCCGCAAGCCCGCTGCCTCGTCCTCGGACGACGTGGTTGCCCGCGAGCGCGTGCTGAAGGTCCACCACCTGCGCCCCGCTGCCGGTTCCAAGAAGGACCGCACCCGCGTCGGACGCGGTGAGGGGTCGAAGGGTAAGACCGCCGGCCGCGGTACCAAGGGAACCAAGGCCCGCTACCAGGTGAAGGCCGGGTTCGAGGGTGGGCAGATGCCGCTGCACATGCGCACCCCGAAGCTGCGCGGGTTCAAGAACCCGTTCCGCGTCGAGTACCAGGTCGTGAACCTCGACAAGCTGGCCGAGCTCTACCCGCAGGGCGGCGACGTCACGGTCGAGGGCCTCGTCGCCAAGGGCGCCGTTCGCAAGAACGAGAAGGTCAAGGTGCTCGGCACCGGCGACATTGCGGTTAAGCTGAACGTTGCTGTCGACAAGGTCTCCGGCTCCGCTGAGCAGAAGATCCTCGCCGCAGGCGGTTCCATCAACTAAGGAACGGATCCGACGGGATCCGTCGGGTTCACGGAGTCGCCGCCTCTCCTCCACCGAAGGGTGACAGGAGTGCGGTCAGGTTCCTCTGACGACGTGGCCGGGCACCGCCCGGCCACGTCGTCGGTTACACGAAGGAAAGCAGGAACAACCGAGTGTTCAAGGCAATAGGACGCATCTTCCGCACGCCGGATCTGCGCCGGAAGATCGCTTTCACGCTCGGTATCGTGGCGCTCTTCCGCCTCGGGTCGTTCATCCCGGCCCCGTTCGTGGACTTCTCGAACGTGCAGGAGTGCCTCGCCCAGAACCAGGGCACCTCGGGCCTCTACGAGCTCGTCAACCTCTTCAGCGGCGGTGCGCTGCTGCAGCTGTCGATCTTCGCGCTCGGCATCATGCCGTACATCACCGCGTCGATCATCACTCAGCTGCTGCGTGTGGTCATCCCGCACTTCGAGACCCTCTACAAGGAGGGTCAGGCCGGCCAGGCGAAGCTGACGCAGTACACCCGCTACCTCACCATCGCGCTCGGTGTCCTGCAGTCGACGACCCTGATCACGGTCGCGCGCAGCGGCGCCCTGTTCCCGCAGAACAGCTCGCCCGCCTGTACCGCCCTCATCACCAACGACGCCTGGTACGCGATCCTGCTCATGGTCATCACCATGACCGCCGGTACCGGCCTCATCATGTGGCTCGGCGAGCTGATCACCGAGCGCGGCGTCGGCAACGGCATGTCGCTGCTCATCTTCACCTCGATCGCCGCGACCTTCCCGACCTCGCTCTGGTCGATCGCGCAGTCGCAGAGCTTCGAGATCTTCCTCATCGTCATCGCGATCGGCCTGCTGATCGTCGCCGCGGTCGTCTTCGTCGAGCAGTCGCAACGGCGCATCCCGGTGCAGTACGCGAAGCGCATGGTCGGGCGTCGCACCTACGGCGGCAACAACACCTACATCCCGATCAAGGTCAACATGGCGGGCGTCGTGCCGGTCATCTTCGCCTCGTCGCTGCTGTACCTGCCCGCGCTCGTCGCCCAGTTCAACCAGCCCGCCGCCGGCGAGGAGCCGCAGCCGTGGGTGACCTGGATCAACAACTACCTCGTGCAGGGCGACCACCCGCTCTACATGGCGCTGTACTTCCTGCTCATCGTCGGCTTCACCTACTTCTACGTCGCGATCACCTTCAACCCCGAAGAGGTCGCCGACAACATGAAGAAGTACGGCGGGTTCATCCCCGGTATCCGTGCGGGCCGCCCGACGGCCGAGTACCTCGACTACGTGCTCACCCGCGTGACGCTGCCCGGCTCCATCTACCTGGGCCTCATCGCGCTGATCCCGCTGATCGCGTTCGTCTGGATCGGTGCCAACCAGAACTTCCCGTTCGGCGGCGCCTCGATCCTGATCATCGTCGGTGTCGGGCTCGAGACCGTGAAGCAGATCGACTCGCAACTGCAGCAGCGGCACTACGAGGGGCTTCTGCGTTGACCGACCCCGACACCAGCGCCCGACTGCTGATCGTCGGACCACCCGGGGCGGGCAAGGGCACCCAGGCGTCGCGGATCGCCGACACGTACGCGATCCCGGCCATCTCGACGGGGGACATCTTCCGCGAGAACGTCCGGTCCGAGACCGAGCTGGGCGTGCTCGCCAAGTCGTTCATGGACCGCGGCGAGTACGTTCCCGACGAGGTGACGAACGACCTCGTCGCCGACCGCCTCACCTGGGCCGACGCCGACGGCGGGTTCCTGCTCGACGGATTCCCGAGGACCACCGCGCAGGCGGCGTTCCTCGACGGGATCCTCGACGGTCACGGCCACCACCTCAACGCGGTCATAGAACTCGTGGCCGACCCCGACGAGACCGTGCAGCGTCTGCTGAAGCGGGCGTCGGAGCAGGGGCGCAGCGACGACACCGAAGAGGTGATCCGTCACCGCCTCGAGGTGTACGCGCGTCAGACCGCTCCGCTGCTCGACCTCTACGAGGAGCGCGGGCTGCTCGTCCAGGTCGACGGTCTCGGGGCGGTGGACGAGGTCACCGAGCGCATCGCCGCCGCCCTCGCGGCGAAGGGCGTCACCGCCGCCTGACCGTCGCCGTCAGGCGTCGATGAGGCGGACGAGCTCGTCGATGAACGAGCGGAAGTCCTCGGAGCCGCGCAGCAGCCGCTGCACATCCGCGTGGTTGGCGAAGACCTCGACGAACTGCTCGAACACGGTCTGGAACGCGGCGCGGTCCGCGTCGCTGAACGCGGCGAGCGCGACGACGTTCACGCGGTTGTCGCCCCACGGCATTGGGGTGTCGTTGAGGGCGATCGCGATCGCCGTGCGTGAGGCGCTCATCGTCATCGAGTGCGGCACCGCGAGGTGCTCGGTGAACGCGGTCGACGAGAGTCTCTCTCGCTCGATGACGCCGTCGACGTACGCCTGGTCGGCCACCCCGAGCAGCATCAACCGCTCGCCGAGCGCTCTGATCATGGTGTCCGGGTCGGGGACCGAGACGTCGCGGAGGAACAGCGACTCGTCGAAGTAGAGCAGCAGCTCGTCCTTCAGCCGGGCACGTCGGCGGTGGCGCCGGACCCGCGACAGGGCGGCGCGCACGGCGTCGACGTCGGCGTCGGTGGGGAACGGCTGCACGAGCACGACGTTCTCGGTGCGCGGGATCGACGGCGTGGACGACACGATGAGGTCGCTCGTGAGCTCGGGCGGGTCGGGGTCGGTGCGCGCGATGACGCGTTCGATGCGCAGCTCCGACCCGAAAGCGCTCTCGAGACGTTTGCGCAGCAGCTCGCCGAGGTCGTGGTAGCCGGGGCTGACGATCGTGCACGACACCGCGTCGGCCGGCGAGGCGTTGCGTTCGAGGTGCGCGCCGACGTGCAACGCGATGAACGCGATCTCGTCGTCGCTCACCGTGATGTCGTAGCGGCGCTGGATCTCGCTCGCGAGGAAGACGGCGAGCTCGTACGTCAGCGGGTACGAGGTCTTGATCGACCGCGTGAGCGGGTTCCTGGTCGCCCCGCCGGAGCGGGCGCGCCGTGCGAGGTTGCCGACGTGCATGGTGAGTCGCACGAGGAAGCCCTCGTCGTCGAGGTCGACGAGGAACTCCTTCCCCGCACGTTCGAGGAGGGTGCGGACGAAGGTGAGGTCGTCGGCCGGGACCCGAGCGGTGGCGTCGTCATCGCCGTCGCGCCCGGCGGGAGGTCGTCGGGTGCCCACGCGGGTCGTGAGCAGATCGGCGAGGGCCCGGAGCTCCCCGGGCGGCAGCTCGGCGCCGAAGTGCTTGACGACGAGCGGAGCGAGCGCCGCTTCGAGGTCGTCGGTGCCGGCCGCGGGCTCCGTGCGTGCATGGCCGGTGCGGGAGCGCTCGAGCGCGATCGCGGTGTGCACGAGCACGCCGTCGAGCCCGAACTCGTTGACCGCGTAGCCCTCGTCCTGGAGCAGAGAAACGAGGTCGGTCTTGAAGCCGGAGAGGTCCCCGATCCCGAACGCGTCCTGCACCTGCCGCAACCCGAGAGGGCCGCGTGCGGTCTCCTCTCGGAACACCTGGCTCATGAGCCGGCGCAGGGTGTCCTCGGCGCCGGCGAGTCGGACGACGGAACCCTCGCGCACCAGCTCGACGCCGCAGTCGCGCGCGACCGCCCGTACCCGTCGCAGGTCGGCCTCGAGCGTCGAGTCGCTCACGAAGAGCGCCGCCGCCAGACCGTAGACGTCGAGCCCGTCGCTCGCCTGGGCGAGACGGGTGATGAGGTAGTTGGCCCGCTCCCGCGGCCGCTCGGGCGACGCTTCCGCGTCGGGGCCGTCGGCGAGGTAGCGCGCGTACTCGTCGGGGTTGAGCCGGTACCCGCTCGTCGACGAGGCGATCACCTCGAGCGGGCTCGCCGCCGTCTTCACGGCCGTCACGTAGCTGCGCACGGTGCGGGTGGAGACCCCGATCCGGTCGGCGAGCTCGCCCGCGGACACCCAGCCGTCGCTTCGGCTGAGGTGCTCGAGGAGCTGCGGGATCTTGTCGGCCATGGCACTGAAAACCCTAAGCGACCTCTCCGAGGGGCGAGCCGGAAGATCTTCCCCGCGTTTCCTAACCCGCGGAAGACAGTTCGTTGGTCATGCTGGCCGAGCAGGCGCAGACTCGGCGGAGTAGGTGCTGGATCGACTGGGTCGCAAGGAGGCGCTCCATGGTGAACGTCACGCTCGTGTGCGTGGCCGGCGTATCCGGCACGTTCCTCGCGCGCCGCATGCGCGCCCTCGACCCGGCATTGACCGTCACGGTCGAGAGCGCCGATTCGCTGGCTTCCGTCAGCGGCGCGGACCTCGTGCTGGTCGCCCCGCAGCTCGCCTCCTCGCTCGAGCACATCGCCCGGGTGGCGAACCCCGTCCGCGTCGCCGTTCTCCCGCCCGATGCGTACAGCCCCGCCGGCGCCGATGAGGCTGTGCGTACTGTCCATGATCTGCTCGACGCGGCCGGATCGGCCTACCGTCGAAGCGAACCCGCCAACACGAAGGAGTAACAGTGCCAGAACGCAACGTCGTCGTCGCATCCGCCCACGGACTGCACGCCCGCCCCGCCGCCCTCTTCACGCAGGCCGCGGCGCGCGCCGGAGTGCCCGTCACGATCGCCAAGGGTGGTCGCAGCGTCAACGCGGCGAGCATCCTCGGTGTCATCTCGCTCGGAATCGACCACGGCGACGAGGTCGTGCTGGCGGTCGACGGCGAGGGCGCCGACGAACTGCTCGACGAGCTCACCGGCCTCCTCACCACCGACCACGACGCATCATGAGCGCGCTCGTCGGCACCGGCATCGGTCGAGGCATCGCGATCGGATCCGTCCTGCGGATGCCCGACCCGCTGCCCGACCCCGCCACCACGCCCAGCACCATCGGCCCCGACTCCGAGAAGGAGCGCGTCACCGGCGCGCTCGCCTCGACGGGCGCGGACATCCGTGAGCGCGGGGAACGCGCCGGCGGGAAGGCGCAGGAGGTGCTCGAGGCGCAGGTGCTCATGGTCGACGACCCGACGCTGCGCAGCGACGTCGACTCGCGCATCGACAACGGCGCCACCGCGGAGCGGGCCGTGTTCGAGGCGTTCGCCGGCTTCAAAGAGATGCTGATCGGCATCGGCGGGTACATGGCCGAGCGCGCCGCGGACCTCGATGACGTCTCCCAGCGCATCATCGCGCGCCTGAACGGCGTCGCCGCTCCCGGTGTGCCCGAGAGCGACACCCCGTTCGTGCTGGTGGCCCGGGATCTCGCCCCGGCCGACACCGCCCTGCTCGACCTCGACAAGGTGCTCGCGGTCGTCACGAGCGACGGGGGACCGACCTCGCACACCGCGATTCTCGCGCGCGAGAAGTCGATCACCGCGGTGGTCGGCGTCGTCGGAGCCCTCGACCTGAACGACGGCGATGTGGTCATCGTCGACGCCGGCGCCGGAGCGGTCACCCGCGACCCCAGCGCCGACGACCTCGCCGCCGCCGAGCACGCCATCGCCGAGAACGCACGACGCGGCAGCGTCCCGATCGGCCCCGGCGCCCTCGCCGACGGCACCGCGGTGCCGCTCCTCGCGAACCTCGGGTCGGTCGACGCCATCGACAAGGCGGTCGCCGCCGGCGCAGAGGGAGTCGGGCTGTTCCGCACCGAGTTCCTCTTCCTCGACGCGACGCAGGCGCCGAGCGTGTCGTCGCAGTACGCGCAGTACTCGAAGCTGCTGCGCGGATTCGCCGGCAAGAAGGTCGTCGTGCGCGCGCTCGACGCGGGGGCCGACAAGCCGCTCGCGTTCCTCAACGACGCCGCGGAGGAGAACCCGGCGCTCGGCCTGCGCGGCCTGCGCGCCCTCCGCGCCAACGAGCAGATCCTCCGTGACCAGCTCACCGCACTCGCGCGCGCCGACGCCGAGACCGACGCCGACCTCTGGGTCATGGCGCCTATGGTCTCGACCGTCGAGGAGACCCGCTACTTCGTCGAACTCGCCACCGAGCTCGGCATCAAGACGGCGGGCGTCATGGTCGAGGTGCCCTCGTCGGCGCTTCTCGCCGACCGCATCCTCGGCGAGGCCGCGTTCGCCAGCATCGGCACCAACGACCTGACCCAGTACACCCTCGCCGCCGACCGTCTGCTCGGCAGCGTCGCCTCGTTCCAGGACCCCTGGCACCCGGCGGTGCTGAAGCTGGTGGCCGAGGTCGGCAAGGCGGGCGCGGCGCTCGGCAAGTCGGTCGGCATCTGCGGTGAGGCCGCCGCCGACCCGCTGCTCGCCGTCGTGCTCGTCGGCCTCGGCGCGACGAGCCTGTCGATGTCGCCGTCGGCCATCGGCGACGTCCGTGCCGAACTGCTGCAGCACACCCGCGAGCAGGCTGTCCGCCTCGCTGACGCCGCCCTCGGCGCCGACGACGCCCGCGGCGCCCGCGACGCGGTGAACGCGCTGCTGGTCCCGCAGACCTGATCCTTTCCGCCATCCCGATCCGCCAACGAACAACCGAACCCTCACAAAGAAACACAGTCAAGGAGACGAGAAGAACAATGACGACGACGTCAGTCGGTGAGAAGCGCAACGCACGCGTCCACGTGCAGCGCTTCGGTACCTTCCTCAGCGGCATGGTCATGCCGAACATCCCCGCCTTCATCGCGTGGGGCATCATCACCGCCCTCTTCATCGAGACCGGCTGGCTGCCGGTGCCGGCGCTCGGCGGCTTCGGCGAGGACGCCGACGGCAACGCCTACGTCGGCATCGTCGGCCCGATGATCACCTACCTGCTCCCGCTGCTGATCGCCTACACCGGTGGTCGCATGGTCTACGACGTGCGCGGTGGCGTGGTCGGGTCGATCATGACCTTCGGTGTGATCATCGGCGCCGCCGGCAGCCCCATGCTGCTCGGCGCGCTCATCTGCGGCCCCCTCGGCGCGTGGGTGATCAAGCAGCTCGACAAGCTGTGGGACGGCAAGATCCGTGCCGGCTTCGAGATGCTCGTGAACAACTTCTCGGCGGGTATCGCGGGCTTCCTGCTCGCGATGGCGGGCTTCTTCGGCCTCGCCCCGCTGCTGAAGCTCATCAGCACCGGCCTCGGCCTCGGTGTGGAGTGGCTCCTCAACGCGGGTCTGCTCCCGCTCGCGAGCATCTTCATCGAGCCCGCGAAGGTGCTGTTCCTCAACAACGCCATCAACCACGGTGTGCTGACCCCGCTGGGTCTGCAGCAGGCCGAGGAGACCGGCAAGTCGATCCTGTTCCTGCTCGAGGCGAACCCCGGCCCCGGCCTCGGTCTGCTGGTCGCGTTCTCGATCTTCGGCATCGGCGCCGCCCGCGCGACCGCTCCCGGCGCGATCATCATCCAGTTCCTCGGCGGCATCCACGAGATCTACTTCCCTTACGCGCTGATGAAGCCGATCCTGCTGCTCGCGCTCATCGCCGGTGGCGCCACCGGCGTCGCGACCAACGCGATCGCCGGCTCCGGTCTCGTCGCTCCCGCGTCGCCCGGCAGCATCTTCGCGATCCTCGCGTTCACCGCTCCCGACAGCTACGTCGGCGTGATCCTCTCGGTCATCCTGTCGGCCGCCGTCACCTTCCTCATCTCCGCGGTCATCCTGCGGGCGAGCCGCAAGCGCGACCTCGCCGCCGAAGAGGACACCTTCAACGCCGCGATCGCGCAGACGCAGGCGAACAAGGGCAAGGAGAGCAGCGTGCTCGCCGGGCTCGGCGGAACCACCGGCACCACCGCCGAGGGTGGCACCGCGCTCGCGTCGAAGGTGCAGAACATCGTGTTCGCCTGCGACGCCGGCATGGGCTCGAGCGCGATGGGCGCGACCGTCCTCCGCAACAAGATCAAGAAGGCGGGCATCGAGGGTGTGACAGTGACCAACAAGGCCATCGCGAACCTCGACGACAGCGCCGACCTGGTCATCACCCAGCGCGAGCTCACCGCCCGCGCCGAGCAGAAGGCGCCGACCGCGCAGCACGTCTCGGTCGACAACTTCATGAACAGCCCGCGCTACGACGAGGTCGTCGCGCTGGTGGCAGACCAGAACAAGTGACGATGATGGGGTGGGGAGCCGTGAGGTTCCCCACCCCATTGCCGTTCCCTTCCGCTGTTCCCTCTTTCCCAGCAACCACCTGTTCAGTGGACTCACCCGCGAAGTAGACAGGACCTAAGGAGCACCATGGCCATCCTCGACCTCGACCGCATCATCGTCGGCGGCACGGCACGCACCCGCGACGACGCCATCCGTGAGGCGGGGGCGCTGCTCGTCTCCGCCGGTGCCGTCCAGCAGGCCTACGTCGACGCGATGTTCGACCGCGAGAACGCCGTGTCGACCTACATGGGCAACTACCTCGCCATCCCGCACGGCACCAACGACGCCAAGGACGAGATCGTCCGTTCGGCTCTCGCGATCGTCCGCTACGACGACGCGATCGACTGGGACGGCAACGAGGTGCGCTTCGTGATCGCCATCGCCGGCATCGAGAACGAGCACCTCGAGATCCTGTCGAAGATCGCCCTCGTGTTCAGCGAGGACGACGAGGTCGCGAAGCTCCTCGCCGCGAAGACCCCCGAGGAGATCCAGACCCTCCTCGGCGACGTGAACGAGGCCTGAGCCGTATGGGCAAGACCGCCGTCCACTTCGGTGCGGGCAACATCGGCCGTGGGTTCGTCGGACTCATCCTCCACGACGCCGGGTACGAGGTCGTCTTCGCCGACGTCAACGCCGAACTCATCGATGCGCTCGCCGCGAGCGACTCCTACGTCGTTCACGAGGTCGGCGACAGCCCCCGCGACCTCACCGTCGACGGGTACCGCGCCCTGAACAGCAGGGCCGACGAGGCGGCGGTCGTCGCCGAGATCGCGGGAGCCGATGTGGTCACGACCGCGGTCGGACCCAACATCCTCAAGTTCATCGCCCCCGTGATCGCCGCCGGTCTGCGCGCCCGCGCCGATGGAACACCGGTCGCCGTGATGGCGTGCGAGAATGCCATCGGCGCGACCGACATCCTCCGCGGCGAGATCGAGGCGCTGCTCGGCGACGACGAACGCGACGAGGTCCTCGCCCGCGCGATCTTCGCCAACACCGCCGTCGACCGCATCGTGCCGGGGCAGGCCGCGGACGCCGGGCTCGACGTCACCGTCGAGGACTTCTTCGAGTGGGTCGTCGAATCGACCCCGTTCGGCGACGCCGTCCCCGAGATCCCCGACGCCACCTTCGTGCCCGAGCTCGCGCCGTACATCGAGCGCAAGCTCTTCACGGTGAACACCGGCCACGCGACCCTCGCCTACCACGGCTTCGTGCACGGCGCCGACCGTCTCGCCGACGCGCTCGAGCTGCCCGAGGTGTTCGAGGAGGTCAAGGCGGTGCTCGAGGAGACCAAGACGCTGCTCGTCGCCAAGTATGGCTTCCCGATGGAGCAGCAGGAGAAGTACCTCGAGAAGAACCTCACCCGGTTCGCGAACCCGTACCTC